>JAOAEJ010000087.1 GCA_026416815.1 Clostridia bacterium
ATACCGGAATCTCCCCTTCGAACTGCTCCAGCCAGTATTCCTCCTGTTTCCTATTCTCCTCACCTTTAAGGATTCTTTCCTGCCATGCGGAGAAGTCTTTATACTGTACCGTCAACTCCGGCAGTTCGTCTCCACCATACAGGCTCACGAATTCCTTCACCAGTATCCCTATGGAGGTACCGTCGGAAATGATGTGGTGCATATCGAACAGCATTATATGCCTGTCTTCCGCCAGCTTTACCAGACCTATACGTATTAGGGGGGCACTACCAAGGTCGAACGGCCTTATGAAGCCCTCAGCCACAGCTTCTATGTCTTGCTCCCCAGCCTCTATATGTACCACTTTCAGTTCTACATCTTTGTGTATCTTCTGCACCGGTTCTCCGTCCACCATCTCGAAGGAAGTACGCAGGGTTTCGTGTCTCCTGGCGAGTTTGCCGAAAGCCTCCTCGAACCTCACTGTATCCAGCTTGCCTCCGATTTCCAATACCTGTGGTAGGTTGTAACTGGTACCCACTTCCTCCATCTGGCTCAGTATGTACAGCCTCTTCTGAGCAGCAGAAGCTTGGTAGTATTCCTTCTCTCCGACTTTCTCTATAGCAGCGTAGGCCTTCTTCTCTGCTGAATCGAGCCATTGGGCCAGCTCCTTTATGGTCGGAGCCTTGAATACCTCGCTCAGTGGGATGTTGCACCCGAATTCCTTATGGACTTCTGCAGCAAGTGTAGCCGCTTTCAGCGAGTCTCCCCCCAGTTCAAAAAAACCCTCCTGAGTGCCGATTTTTTTCTTGCCTAAAACTTGGCAGCATAAATTCAAAAGCCTTGCTTCGGTATCATTGACAGGCTCGCTGAATTCTTTCCCCATTTCTTCCTCATCCATATAACGGTGCATATCATCTAACAAATCTGTAAATTCCCCATGGGAAAACCTTTCTGCAAGCTTATATCTCTGCACCTTGCCGCTGGTGGTTTTTGGTATTTTTTTAACAGGAATAACTTCCTTTATTTCCAGAGCCATGCGTTGGTTAATGTGCTTCATCATCTCCATAGCTACAGGTATAAAGCTTTTAACCGATTTCTTGTATAGTACAAAAAGCAATATATCTTCCTTCTGGTTTTCTTCATTATAAACACTGCACGCCACCGTTTCGGTTAATTTCAAACCCTCAATGCTATTAGCAACTCTTTCGATATCATGGGGGTAATAATTCTGTCCGTTAACAAAAATAATATCCTTAGCTCTGCCTGTTACCAGCAGCCGGCCATTCCTGACAAATCCTAAGTCTCCAGTTATTAGCCATCCATCCTCGGTAAAGGTGCTTGCTGTCGCTTTCTTATTGTTATAATACCCGCAAGTTACATTACGCCCCTTAATCTGGATATAGCCTACCTGGTTCTCTCCAAGAGGGCTGTTATCTGAACTACAAATTCTGAAGCTGCAATTTTTTACCGGATATCCTAAATCAACAAAAGATATGCCCTCTCCCGCAACAACCTGTCCTATTTCCTTCACTGTTTCGCCTATGTTTATACTATTTCTGTCAACTACTACAATGGACATATCTTCTCCCGCCTTCGGAAAACTCACAGCTAGGCTAGCCTCAGCCAATCCGTATACAGGGTACATCACATTGTTCTTCATACCATATTCCTTCATTTGTTCCAAAAACGCATTGCATAATTGACTTGAAATAGGCTCAGCACCGTTAAAAATCAAGCGTACGTGTGATAAATCCCAATCGATAGCAATATCAGGAGAAAAAAACGTCAGGAAATACTTATAACCAAAATTAGGTGAAGACAGAACCGTTGTTTTGTGTTGGTTTGCCTTCCTCATCCATAGGGTAGGATATCGGATAAATAAGGATGTAGGCATACTATACTGCATTATCCCAAGCGCCACCGGTACCAAATGTCCTCCTATCATCCCCATATCGTGAGTCAACGGCATCCAGCTCAGTGTGGAATCTTTGGATGTAAGGCCCGCGCTGCTTATAATGGCGTCAACATTGGTCAGCAAGTTTTCATGTGTAAGTATGACACCTTTCGGATCCCCTGTAGATCCTGAAGAAAACTGGATAAAAGCAATATCCCCCAGTTTGGCGTTATATATTTCTCCTTCACAGCTTCTTTGTTTAATTTCTTCGAGTAAAAGCGTTTTAGCCTTTACTTCCTCTATTAAGCCTGTCAAACCCTTGTTTCCATTAAATTTATCTAGTACACTGAGTATTTTGGCATCGGTAATCAGATATGGGTTATTCAAGCATTTCCATATATTAAAAAGCTTGGTTCGGTGCTCATCATTGTTCCCGGCCGTTACGGGTACAGGTATGATACCTCCTAAAAGACATGCCCAGAAAACCTTTACGAAGCTTTCATTATCGTCGATTTGGAATACAACTTCATTTCCTGCCTTTATTCCCCGCGATTGAAGCTCATAAAGTATGTAGGAAGCCTCTATCCATAGCTCCCTGTAAGACATGAATATTTCCTGGCCTTCCGATTGGATAAAAGTGATACCGGTATTATTATTACGTCCGACATTGTATAAAACTTCACACAAGCTTATGTGATCATTTAAAATGTTAATCATGACGCCCCCTATAATTTTTACATTTTTCTGTAATTTACCAAAACCCCCATTAATGGTTTAATATTACATTTATGAATAAAAAAAATAATTCATTTTATTAAATACCAAAACAAAAGCATCTTAAAAAATTCATAAAATCTCTTCGTTGAAGTATGAATTGTGGAATTATGTGTTCAAGCAGAAAAGGCTATGCTTTTATCACTATTGCCGCTTTTTAACAAAACCATCGTAAATGGAACCATATAAATGATAGGCAATACCAATAAAAACACCAAAACAGGCAGCATTCCTATCGTCATAGCTATGTATACCATATAGATTACCGGCAGGAAAATCATAATATTAACAAAAGAAATTACAGCAAAAATCCCTAAGAATTCTCCTGACCTTACCCTCTCTAAGCCTCTTATCTCAATATACCCTAAAGCCAAAATGTTGACTAGGAAAGGCCATGTAAACATGTAGCTTAACCCTGGAAAGTAAATACTCGAAGCCATGAGTAAAATAGCTGAGATATAAAATCCTCCATATATCAGTCCTATAATATTATTTTTTACCGAGAGCCAACGACAAATGAATATTAATACAACTAAAGATAGCGCAGCAGCCATACCAAAATAGATATCTGAATACCGAAACCCTTTCACTGTAAATCCTTTCACCTGAACCTTATGAACGTAAAGAACCATTTTCATAAAGATTGCTGACAAAAACACTACGGAAAAAATCATTCCGAGACTGAACAAACTTCCCTTGAGGATATCTTTAAATTTAAGGATTTTCTTTTTCAAACCCATTATAGTAATTGCCATAAGGCAACATAAAGCCATTATCGTAAAAGGTATAACAAGCTTTGAAGAATATATACTCAGATTTCCTTTAAAAAAAGGAAAATAAACCGCACTTTCCTGGATCTCTAACTCACTAAAACTATCAGCATCGGCATTTGCCATGTATTCAGCCATTTTCGTGACAGTGTGTCCATAGTGTAAAAGACTGCTTCTACTCAGATTTTCCACATTATCAAGTTCATTATGATATGCATCAAACCCGTCTAACACCGCAAGATTAATACCTTTAATATTCAACTTATTAAAAACTGTAAAATCCGTATCGTTTGGCATCCGTTTATAAACATCCTGGGAGAAAGAGAACCCTATAGGATGGGGACTTACCTTTTCAAAAACTTCGACAATACCAAGGTTCTTATTGCTAGTTTCAAACATTACAACCGGACCTTTGTTGCCTCTTGCCTCAGCATTGATGACAAAATCTAAATGGCTGACAACGTCAGGCTTGTCTTCAGCAAAAGCTCTCGCTCCTAAAATGCCTTGCTCTTCGCCATCTGTAATCAAGATAAGAATATCATTTTTAAACTTACTTCCTTCCTTAATTACTCTTACAGCTTCAAGAATCGCCGCTACACCAGCCCCATCATCGGCTGCACCCGGTCCAAACGGAGTAGAATCATAATGTGCTACAAGCGCTATTTTCTTTGCATTACTGCCTCCACCTTTTAATATTGCAAATATATTCTCAACGGGGATAGCCTGACCTTTTTTTATCATAGACTTTTTATGTATTTCTACATCAAGCCCTAAATCCTTCAATTGATTGACAATATAGTCTCTAACCTTAGCGTTCTGCTCAGATGATACCGGGTGAGGTTCTGCTGCAATAATTTTTATATGATTAATTGCTTTCTCCATAGAAAATCCTGTATTCACCTCATTAAATCCATCTTTGGATATCGCCATCTGATAAGCCCCTATCAAAAAGGAAACAACTATAAAAAAAATAATGAACACAACTTTTAACTTTGTTAACACTTAGTAACCCCCTTATAATACATTCAGTATTTTATATAACCCCTATGGTACTTATGTCGTATTCTTTCTTCCATATAAGCTCGAATTTATATGAACATTTTTTCATACAAAATACAATTATACCCGTCTATCACACATCTCCCCACTTCTTCAAACCCACACTTAAGATATAGCTTTTGCGCTGCTAGCTGCAACTCTGAAGTTTCCAAATGAAATCCTCTGTAGCCCATCTGAATTGCTCTCTTTTCCAGCATAATAAACATCAAACGTCCATATCCTTTACCCTGTAGTTCAGGGATGACACGCATACGCTTTATCTCTGCAAGTCCATTATCACTCTTCTTAAAAGCACCCATTGCGACTATTTTTCCGTCAGCTTCACCAATTAGGAATACACCGTTATTGTACAAGTAGGCATTTTTTATATCTTTCAAGTCATCATCCCATGGTCCATCTCCTTTGTATACTCCTGCATGCTTCATAACGCTTACGTGCAAATCAAGAACCTGTTCTAAGTCCGCTTCTGTAAAATCACGAATGTTAATCATATTAACTCACTCCATTTCAATGATAGCGCCTCATATCAGAATTTTATGCAATTGCTAAACCAATAATATCCATTTATCATGTCATCATTAAAAGCCAAATTATTCAAAAAAAATTAAATGAGATGTGAATTTTAATAACCTATAGATAATTTAGGTTGAACTTAGTGATTTCCAGCTAGGCAATGAGCTGTGACAAGTGCGATTTGCCTGCCTGGATAAAATCACTTTCAACCTAAACTGCCTATAAACACGCTATAAGTCAAGCCATTTGTTTAAATCAAAGAATGTATCTGATTTGAGGATGTTTTATTTAACTTCCTCGTTTTATTCCCTCATTTATAAAATTTTGTAAATTTTTACAATCATATATTAAACTTATTTGAAGAATTTGTCAACTACTTCATCAATTTTCTTACATTTTTAACAAAATTCTAACAAACCATAGCAGCATTATTTTGCACAAATAACGTAAAATTTAATAAATCCCTTATCTAATCTATAGATAATTTAGTTGAACTTCCATGGGTTCTTGCAACTTCTTTTTTCGGGTTATTCCAAATAGTACATTTAATATTTTTAAAAAATTGCTTGACTTATTCATCATATGTTAGTATAATCTTATTCGTTGGTGCGAGACACCTGACAAATTAAATATGCGGTCGTGGCGGAACTGGCAGACGCGTACGTTTGAGGGGCGTATGGTTACACCGTATGGGTTCAAGTCCCATCGACCGCACCAAATAAAAAAACACCAAATATTTGGTGTTTTTTTATTTTTATCTCCTTTACTCAGTCAACTCAATCCCTACCATCCTCATGAGGTACTTGGCATTTGTAGTACTGCAGCGCCCAGCACGAAGTTTATAGTCAAACTTTATCTCATTATTTGAGTACTCCTCAGTAAAGTAATAGTTTTTTACTCTACCGTGAATTTCGCTCTCCAAATCACATAACTCAAAATCATGAGTAGAAATCAAACCAATTATCCAGCTTTTGTTTAAGTTCTTCAGTACACTTTTTGCTCCAATGAGCCTATCCTTTGAATTTGTTCCGCGGAATATCTCATCTATCAAGAAAATCATAGGCTGTTTCTTATGGGTATGATCTATAATCATTTTTATTCTTAGCAGCTCTGCGTAGAAGGTTGATATTCCGCTGCTTAAATCGTCGTTTATCCTCATAGACGTAAATATATCCATGATGGAGCATTCCAGCTTATTTGCACATACAGGAGCTCCGCAGTATGCCAGAACAAGGTTTATGCCTATTGTTCTAAGCAGTGTGGTTTTGCCCGACATATTTGATCCGGTAACAACACAGGAATTGTTTTCGATGTGTATATCGTTGCAGACCCTCTTATCCTGTGAAATTAACGGATGCCCCATGCTTATGGCAGAAATCCTTAACCCTTTCTCACTAATTGAGGGAAAAGCCCACTCAGGATTAATTTGTTTAATTACCGATATGCTGGCAAGAGCCTCATACTCTCCGACGGCTTGAAACCATTTTCTAATTGATTTTCCATAAAGCTTTTTCCAATCCTCAAGCGCAAAAACACAATGGTAATCCCACAGTAAACCGAAATTAAGGATAAAATACATAATTGCACTATACCTTAAATCAATTGCATCGGCGATTCTCCCCAAACCTTTTATTTGTGTTGAGGCTTTCATGCTTTTGCAGGATAGCTCCGATTTTAACTGGATTAAATAGTCATCTTTAAATTCTTCATCCTCAATAAGTGTAAATAGATTCTTAAAAACCCCTAAGTTTTCCTTAAACCCGTATACTCCATTTAAAATTAATGAAGTCTTTTTATAGCCCACAGCACAAATTATCATTTGGGAAGCTAGCAGCGCCATGGGTATATAAAGTGGAACAGGGCCTTTTAAAAAGAACAGAACAAAGGAGAGTATGGTAGCTGCCGGTAATACATAGAATAAATACTGAACCCCTTCTCCTCTAAATAGTTTTGATGTATCTTCTGCATATGATAATAAACTCTCGGGATTATTCCCTCTTTCCGGGGTCAGCATTCCTTCACACTGCAGCTTCTGACAGTAGTCAAGCTTTTCGCCAAGCTCTTTTACTGCATTTTGTCGCTTCTTTATCAATTCGATATCTTTGCTAGGGGCTTCGAGAAGGCTTTTTAGCCCCCTTCTCCCGTAATATGTATTCGCTGTACATATCCACTGAAACAGCGATTTATGTCCAAATATATCCAGGTCACCGGTGTAGGAATGCTGTGGATCAAGAAACTCCTGACTATAGTCCTTTAGATTAACCCAATCACCATCTACCCTACCTAAATATCTCTTGTTAATCTCAACCATGCAACGCACTCTTTTTAGCTCATTTTCAGTACGATAATGCTTTATAACAAGTAGTACAAAGATAATTAAACCTAGCATTAATGTTGAAAAACCATGTAACAGGCTACCCTTTACAAAAGCTGTTATTGTTAGAGCTGCTCCGGCCAGGAAAACAAACAAACGTATATTGCTAATGTTATCAAACAAGCTTTTTTTCTCCTTTTCAAGGCTTTCAAAGCTGTTTAAACGGCTTAAGAAATTCTCCCTCGTAGACATTTTTCCTCCTTAACATTTATAGATTGTTTACTGGAAAAGTGATTTTATCCAGTTAGGCAAATCGCACTTACCACAGCTCATTGCCTAACGGTCAATCACTAAGTTTACAGTAAACTATCTTTATCAAAGGCTATCTATAGAAACTCCTTTTTCTAAATACACTCTCTTCCCTATTATAACCAATACTCACCGACTTTTGTTAATAGTTTTACTTATTTCCAAAGAGTAAAATATATTTATTACTATAGAAAGGTATTTCCGCAAACAAAAAAGGACTACATTTTTATAGTCCTCCTTTATACGATAGTTTAAAATATTCTTCCATTATTAGTTTAAATATATAGAGTCACATATCCAACGACTTCAGATAGTCCAACTTTGTATAATCTTTCTCCAACCTGTCCCTTAAATACCTTCTAGTGACCCTGCCCAGTTCGTTAAGCACCTCATTTGAAAGGTTGAAGTTAAATAACTCGTCCATTTTGGCATATACAATATAGTTTATAGCTTTAGCGGTACCGGTAAGGATTTTCATAGAGTATTTATCATGCTCTATGCAGCAACCGCAAATAAACCCGCATTTCTTAAAGCTAAATGACACATTACTAAACTCTTCTCCTCCACAGACGGTACAGCTCCCCACCTGTGGTGCATAACCTAAGATTGATATTAACTTTAACTCAAAAATCCTTGTTATAAGTTCCGGAGACTTGTCGGTCTTTGCAAGTACATGCAGCGTATTTAAAAAAAGCTGCAACATTTTTGTTGCAGGCTGCTCTTCTTGCACTATATCATTTATTAAATCCAACATATGCGCTGCATAGGTAAGTTTTATTATATCGTTCCTTATTTCATAGAAAGGCTCTATTACGTCACAGCTGGATATAGAATATATGTCCTTACCTTTAAACAGCACAAAATCACTATAACAAAGTAACTGAGTTCCGGCTGACAGCCTGTTCCTTGTTTTTCTTGAGTTCTTGGCGGAGCCGGAAATCTTGCCGTGCTTGCGGGAGAATATTGTTATTATTTTATCTGCCTCGCCAGTATTGACTTCCTTAATGACTAACCCCTTTGTTTTGACATAACCCATTTATTTTGCATACCCCTCTAAGGAAAGTTAAATACTTTTCCATATGATAAATATATAATTTTAATTACTTACCGCAACCTCATCTTCTGCTGCTTTCTGGTCATTCAATGCCTTATTTTTCTCCTCAAGTTCTTTGTAAAACACATAAGCGTCGATATTACCAGTATTCTGAAATAAATTCCACGCAAATTCTTTTAACATAAATGTAATCCCCCTTACTGCTATATTGACTTTCATACTATTAGGTTTCTCTAAAAAACATTTTGTATACTTGAAAATCTACTTAAAATATTTTATAAAACCCTTGAAATTCAAAGTGTTTACTGCATTAAGGAAATTACATTTTATTAAATATGCCGGGCAGGACTAATCTGTACCTGCCCTAAATTTCAACTACATTTTAGTATTTACAATATATTATCGTTTGTACCCGAGGGTTTTTAGCATATTTTCGCTGTTACGCCAGTCGGGCTTAACTTTTACCCACAGTTCCATAAATACCTTTGTGCCCAGCAGCTTTTCAATTTCTCCCCTGGAAAGACTTCCTATTCTCTTTAACATTTTTCCTTCTTTACCGATAAGTATTCCTTTATGTGAATCCCTCTCACAGTATATATTGGCCTGTATATCCACCATATCTTTACCTTCTCTTTGTTTAAAAGATAAAATCTCTACTCCCACACCATGAGGCACCTCATCACTTATCATCTGTAATATCTTTTCCCTGATGAGCTCAGCTGCTATAATTTTTTCAGGCTGGTCGGTAAGCATATCCTCCGGGAAATACTTAGGGCCTTCAGGAAGTACTTTTTTTATCTCTTCCAATATTATATCTATACCCTGATTATTCAGAGCCGAAACCGGCACAATTGTTGCAAAGTCCAATTGCTCTTTATAGGCTGTTATGGTAGCTAGAATCTGTTCCTTTTTAACCAGGTCTATTTTATTTATGATAAGAAAAACAGGTGTTTTAAGACCCTTTAACTGCTCCATGATATGGGCATCGCCGCTGCCCGGCTGCAAATCGGTAGCTTCAATCAAAAATAATACAGCATCTACCTCATTAAGTGTTTCGGTTGCTACACTCATCATGTATTGGCCTAATTTTGTCTTGGGCTTATGCATACCGGGAGTGTCCATGAGTACTATCTGATATTCTTCATTTGTGATAACTGCCTTAATGGTATTTCTTGTGGTTTGAGGCTTATCCGACATTATTGCTATTTTTTCTCCTGTAAGCCTGTTTAAAAGTGTAGATTTTCCTACATTAGGTCTTCCTATTATAGTTACAAAGCCTGATTTAAATGCCATTTATAATAATCCTCCGGTTTTACATATTTAATTTTTTAAAAGCATTTGGCAGTACTTCTTCAAGTGTATGTATTTTATATTCTCCATTTTGGTTGGTACAGATAACTTGCATGTCACTGCTTCCAAATTCCGCAAGTACTTGCCTGCATATACCGCATGGATAGATATACTCCTCGCTGTCACTGGCAATTGCAACAGCTTTTATTTCAGTTTCCCCCTCCGAAACAGATTTATATATTGCTGTTCTTTCGGCGCAGCAGGTTGCCCCATAGGAAGCATTCTCGATATTGACACCTGTATATATCTTATTATTTCCGGTAACTACAGCAGCCCCAACTCTAAACTTTGAGTAAGGCGCATACGCATTTTCTTTAGCGCTCGTTGCTTGTTTGACTAATTCTTTAACGTCCATATCCTAAGCCACCTCCATATATTTTTAACTCATCCCTGGAGATTCATCATTGCCTACCATAGGAATCCCGGGATGAGTTAATTAAAGTGCAAAACTTATAAATAAAACATCTGAAAAAGCAATAAAGTTACTAAAGCTCCCAACACAGCCCCTGCTGACAACTCATAAATGTTGTGGATTTTCCCCTCTAAACGGCTTTGCACTACTAGAAGAGAAATAACCAGGAATAATATTGTGATCTTTATACTATCGGTCCATAAAGCCACTGCAGTAGTTATAGAAAAAGCAATCGCCGCATGTCCGCTTGGCATTCCACCTTGAAAGGGTGTTCCTTTTTTTAGCCGGGCTTTTAGTATCAATACCAATATTAATGTTATAACCAAAGATATTATGGTTATATGCATCGGTGAGTATTTTATTTTGTCAATTCCATTTTCCAGGCTTACGCTTATTTTATCAAAGAAAATAAAATAGGCTACAATTAGTGAAACAAAAGCGGATATAAGCACTGCACCTGCAGCAACATCCTTTACAATCTTTGCTTTTGGATGATATACATCTACAATTATATCTACCATAACCTCGATAGCTGTATTGAACAATTCACATACTATGACAGCTCCTATAGTCAGACATACAATAAGAAATTCTATCTTTGTAAGCTCATAAAAAAGACTTAATATAAGTATTGCTATTGCAGCAGTAACGTGTATCTTGATATTACGCTCATTTTTTATAGCATATACTATCCCACTTATTGCGTTATTAAAGCTGTCAATCAGGTTCTTATTTTTCATAATTGCCTCATTAACCCCATTTTAGCTAGGACGTCTTCCTGCTTGCCAAGCATTCTTTTTTCCTGTTCATCATCCATATGATCATAACCCAGAAGGTGAAATACCCCATGAGTGGTCAGGAAAGCTAATTCTCTTTCAAATGAGTGTCCATACTCTTGTGCTTGTTTTTCTACCATTTCCATAGATATTACGATATCACCCAGGAGGAGAAGGTTTTCATCCCTATCATAGTCCCCCTCATTTTCATTTAACTTTCCCTCATAGATATCTGCCATGGGAAAGGATAAAACATCTGTAGCTTTATCAATCTTTCTGTGCTCATTGTTTATTTCTCTTATCATTTCATTATCTACCAGAATCACACTTATTTCAGACGGTATTGTAAAGCCCTCCAACTCTAGGCTTAAATCAATAGCTTTATTTAATATACCGTAAAAATCCTCTGTAACTTCAATTTTGTTTTGCAAATTTTCAATTAATACTTCCATTTAAAACACTTCCTTCTTCCTGTCTCTGTTGATATAAGCCTTCAGCAGCAATCTCTACAGGTTTTTCCTCACTAGTTACTTTTGGCTTTGCCTTCACGTCGGGATATTCCTCTCTCGCATGGAAATACCCGCTTAGTACTCTCATAAAGCTTTTTGCTATAATATCCAAATCCTTCAACGTCAATTCACATTGATCTAACTGACCATCATCAAGTTTATCTTTGATTATCTTTCTAATGAGTCCTTCTATTTTTCCTTCTGTCTTATCTACCATAGATCTTACAGCTGCTTCTACCGAATCGGCAAGCATTACAACAGCCGCTTCTTTTGTAGAAGGTTTTGGACCTTCATATCTGAAATTCTCGGGTTTTACTGCTTCCCCTTTTTCACCCTTCTTTGCCTTGTGGTAGAAGTAGGCTACCAGAGTTGTTCCATGGTGCTGCTTTATGATGTCGCGAATAGCAAGAGGCACCTTATATTTTTCAGCCAACTCTACCCCGTCGTGGGTGTGGGATGTTATAACCAGAGTACTCAGATTTGCAGTCATCCTGTCATGGGGATTATCCGACATCTGATTCTCTATGAAAAAGTTAGGACGTTTAAGTTTCCCAACGTCATGAAAGTAAGCTCCAACTCTTGCGAGTAAAGCGTTACCGCCTATTGCCTCGGTTGCAACCTCCGCCAAATTACCTACCATAAGGCTGTGGTGATAAGTTCCCGGCGCCTCCATTAAGAGCCTTTTTATGAGTTTTTGGTTAGGATTTGCAAGCTCCAATAGTTTTAGCGGGGTAAGTATATTAAATGTGCTCTCTAAAAATGGGAGTATGCCCAGAGTAAGTATCATAGATACCAGCCCATTTAAAAATACTATGGTGCTTTCCATGACAATTGTCTTTAAATCGCTTTTATTTATTATCCCATAGCAAACGATTATTAGTACATTTAACACTCCAATGATTAAACCGGCCATAGAAAGTTTGCTTCTCTGGTTTGCCTTGGATACAAGAAATGCAGAAAACACACCGCTTATCAAGGCCATATAAATGAATCTCAAATCACCCTGTGTCATAAATGATATTGAGATAGCCAGCACAAAATTTGATACTATAGCTAGCTCAAGGCTTAGTAGTATTGAAATAAGCATTGTTGCCATAAATATCGGTATAGCAATAGGAGTGTAATAGACTCCTACCCATCGGGCAATTCCGAGCGTTAATAACATAATTACGCATAGGAGCACAGTATCACTCTGATCGTAAAGTATCTGCTTGCAAAAGTAGTTCATAAACAGTATTAAAAATGCCGTAAGGAGCAACAGTATGACAAATATACCCCCGGCAAAACCGAAGTCAAACCTACTTTTTGTCTCAAGCAGGTTGAGGTCTTCCAGTATAGCTAGTTTGTCCTCTGTCACTGTATCACCATAACTTATTATTCTTGTATCCTTTAAAATTTTTACTACATTTTGAGGGTTATCGTATGCTTCCTTCCTTTTTACATTTGTAAGCTCATTATCGATTGTTCTGTTTGGCTTTAAAACAGCTTTAACAAACAATCCTCCTATGTTTTTCAGGTCCTGGCTCAGGTCATTCCCCTGAAGACTGTTCTGTACCCTATCTATCTGGTTTGCCAGGTTTTCATTGGTAATCTCCTCTTTCATGACATTACTCAACAAATCGGTCACAACCTTTTTAAATTTGCCTATAGCTTCATCATCAGTCTTAGCTATCAGATAGCGCACCTGCTCCATTGACAGGGGAATATTCATTTTCTTAATTTCTTTGTAAAGACTATTGGAAGCCAGTTCTTGCTCCAGCTCCAATTGGTTCCTATAGTTTTTACTTCTTTTAGTAATACCCTGGTCCTGCAAACTTTTGTCAACACTTTTTTTTGAGTTTTCTATCTCAGTAAAAAAATCATTAACACTATTTAACACCTCAATCGGTGCAGCAGTTATTTCTTTAGTTACAGGCCTGACAGCCTCCAAAGAAACCTTTTTGTTGTGCTCAGTCAGAATTTTGTTTTCTATATCCCTCGGAGCCAAAATATCGTATTCCGACTTGTCACCCAGGTTGAGCTTATATTTTTTAGGAGCCGCCCCGGTTTCTATTATTATAAAAGCAATGCATACTGTAATAACTGCTATCAATACCCTTTGAAATGTTTTACTTTTTATATAGCTTTTAATATGGTTACGTGTCTCATTTTGTTTAGCTTTTGAAAATAACATTAGCTTCCCCCCTTATAGAGAGACGGGAAAAGGATAGACTATTAAACGTTTAATGCTACTATATGCGTTTTTCAATTCCATCTTTTCCCCTTCATCGTTACTTTATTGTAGTTTCTTTAGATCTCTGGTCTTTTCCCTTATCGAATCTCTCATAGGCGTTTATTATTTTTTGTACAAGTTCATGCCTTACAACGTCCTTATCGGATAGATATACAAACTCTATACCCTTTATATCCTTTAAAATTTTTGTTACTTCTTTGAGTCCTGATTTCTTATCCCCAGGCAAGTCAATCTGGGTTATATCCCCTGTGACAACAACCTTCGACCCAAAGCCAATACGGGTTAGAAACATTTTCATCTGCTCAGGGGTAGTATTCTGCGCCTCATCAAGTATGATAAAAGAATCATCCAGAGTCCTGCCGCGCATATATGCAAGAGGTGCAACCTCTATCATACCTTTCTCAAGGTGTTTTTGGTATGTTTCAGCTCCCATTATATCATGCAAGCCATCATAGAGCGGCCTTAGATAAGGATCCACTTTATTTTGTAAATCCCCTGGCAAAAACCCAAGCTTTTCTCCGGCTTCCACTGCTGGACGGGTAAGGATTATCCTATTTACTTCCTTATTCTTGAACGCTGTTACAGCCATTGCCACAGCCAGGTATGTCTTGCCTGTCCCAGCAGGGCCTATTCCAAACACTATATCATTTGCTTTTATGGCATCGACATAGTGTTTTTGTCCGTGAGTTTTTGCTTTGAGCTGTCTTCCTCTGGCAGTAATACAAATATAGTCAGCTAAATAACCATCAGCCTTATCTACTTTGTTTTCTTCAGCTAGCTGAACAAGGTAGCTTACATTTTGCCGGGTAATTATATCACCTTTTTGTGCTATTTCTATAAGCTTTTGTACAACTTTTTGAGCTTTCTCGGTATTATCTAACTCTCCGGTTATTCGTATCTCATGGTCCCTGGATAAAATCCTTACGCTGAAGGCATCCTCAATAATGCGTATATTTTCATCAAAATTTCCAAACAAATTCATTGCGTGTTCTATCCTGCCGAAATCAACAGTCTTTTCTTTCAGTTTTTCCAATCACTTTCCTCCAATCTGTTGCTGTATTCCTATATTTTCCAAACATTCAATAACAACGTTTGCATATGTGCCTTCATCATCCTTTTCAACGTACTCTACGCTTGACTTCACAATCTCAGCACCTTCGGGCACATTCTTCAGAGCCTCCTTATAGGCGTTATCTGCTGCATGTTGTCTTGCTTCCTCATAGCTTATTTCTTTTTCAACTAAATTACTTTCGTAATATTTGTCTATAACAAATTCAAACGGAAAAACCAGGTCTTCTCCAACCGATAACCTTTTCCTTATCTCTGACCTGTCATAGTTTTCAAACTTCACTCTTCCCGGGAGAAGATTAATATTTTTTGAAAATAAAACTAAAGAGTATTTATTTTGTATTTTACCTGTTCTTTGCTTTTCAATAGGCCTTTGATCTACAGCGCAGCTCCCCTCATACCATGTCCTGGCTTTAACAAGACCGATTGCATGCACAAGCCTAGGAGGTACTTCCGGCTTCTTGGCATTGACTACCGACCCGGATATCAATATCTGTCCCCTGGTTATAGTATCGCCAACCTTTACCGCTTCCTGGCCTTCCTTGGTGATAATGGACTTTATAACACCATCTTTAGTTGCTATAATATCGCAAGGTATATCTTTTTTAACCAACTCTGGGGGATTGGTCCTCTCCGCCACTTCAACCTTTATCTTTGTTCCTTTTACTGTAATTCCAATCCACGCTAATTCATTAATTTCCAGCATCATATTATTGACAAGTTTATTGGTGTCAATGCCATATTTTATTGTGCCTGGCCTTACTCCATAAGCTGCAAGTTTATCTACTATAAGCTGAGAGCTTATTTTTTTATTACCGCTTATATCAACTGCCCATATATAAGAAGATAAAATGAATATCATAAATATAAAGGCTACAGCGCCTACGACAAAAGTTTTCCTATTCTTATACCTATACATTACAAAAGGAAAACCTCTTTTCCCAACTAGGCTAACTCTGCACCTCGTTTTTCTAGCTATGGGTCTTAGCATTTTAAACCCTTTTATGCTTATCTTAAGCATCATCTTGCAATTTTTCTGCCTTTTCACATCCCACAGAAAAATCTGTCTATGCGTACAAATATTAATAAACTTCTCTAGAAAATAGCCTTCGACTAATATAATAACATATCCACGCATATAATTCCACAATCTAAGAAATAACATTTGAACTCCCCCGATTTACAGTGTAGTACAGGGAATTCCTGATGGCACTGCCTCTCAGGAATTCTTATCCCTCACGTTATTTATAAAATTCCAGTGATGCTATATCACCGTTGATCATAATATCTTCTGAAGTGATCTCCTTGATAGTCAACCTATCCCCTGTTACTTTTATAATCCCGGTAGTAGTATTTATCCTTACCCTTGCATCCTCATATTCTATAATACCTTTATAGTTCTCTATAATAAGGTCCCCATTACCAAGCATTGTCAATTTAGGCATGTTCAATACTATTTCCTTTGGCAACTCCAGTATCTCAGCCATCTTTTCCTTCAGATTAACCTTTGGTTCAGCTTTTTTCTTTCTTCTGCCAGTGTGCTTTTTCACAGACATATTAGACTCCTTATTATTCGAATTTTATATTATCGACATTACCAATTTCGTATCCTCGCTCTCTTGCACCTTTTATTATCATATCAAGGGCATCGGCATTGTCCTTTGATACTGCATGAAGCAGCAATATAGCACCATTGTGCAGATTTCTCATTACAATGTTATAAGCATATTCAGCGCCTCGTACTTTATCCTTGTACCAATCGTCATAGGCAAAGCTCCAAAACATATTACAGTAGCCCAATTTATGAGTTAAAGCAAGAGTCCTTTCACTATACTCACCCTTAGGAGGTCTGAGATATTTCATATGCTTTCCGAACTTTTCATGAAAAGCCCTATCCAACCCTAATATCTCTTCCTCAACTTCACTGTCACTCTTTTCAGGAATGCTGGGATGGTTGATTGTGTGATTCCCTACTATATGCCCTTCTTCCACCATTCTCCTAACAAGGTCCTGGTGTTCTTTAAGATAAGGGCCTGTTATAAAAAATACGCCCTTTGCATTATTGTCCCTGAGTGTGTCAAGTATTTTGGCGGTATAACCATTTTCATAGCCTTCATCAAAAGTAAGGTAAATCTCCTTCTTAGTTTTGTCTCCTATGTACATTGCTCCGTATTTCCTAAGTAATTGCGGTGCCCCGGGGTCTGCGTCGGGAGTCTGGTTATTGGGCTTTCTTGAAATACCCCACCGAAGTATTTTATTGCTATATTCCCCATCCACTGAAGGCTGCATTATCTCAACATCAACTCCTTCAAAGGTAGTACTGACCACCGGATCTTCCGACAGCCTTCCGCTAACCTCCATACTGAAGTCCAGGTCCTCTTCATCATGTAGAAACACTCCGCCAAGGTCACTCAATCGAGAAGTATCAATCTCTTTCCCACAGCCGGTATTTATAACTAAAAGAGCAAGCCCTATGGCTAATACAGTTGCAATCTTTTTCTTCATAGTCATAGATATTTAAACCTCCACAAGCAGCCTATAAAATTAAAGACCTTAAATTATTGTACTTGAACTTTTCCTAAAATCATTAGTACACTAACCTAAGGTCCTATATTATTTATATTATTTATATTCTAAAAAATGTCTAATACAGATAGTTTAGGTTGAACTTAGTGATTGACGTCAGGGAATGAGCTGCGGTAAGTGCGACTTGCTTGACTGGATAAAATCACTTTCAACCTATACTATCTAAAAAGAACTTGTTAGAGGTATTCTTATTGCTTTTGCTCTACAGGCTTCAACATATCGGTTCGTATAACCTCATCTCTGACTTTTGGTATAACAATTTCATCAGATTTCTCAACTACGATATTTACAAAATAAACAGCAATTCTCTCAGCTACTCCCCCCATCATTTTGAAAGCATTCTCTACATTGCCGGGATCAGCTATTGCTTTTATTATGAAGGGTGGCTGAACCTGTCTGCCGTTTATTATAATATTCCCTCCTGCTACTCTAACTTCACTGGTAGATACAATTCTCTCTTCATTTATTGCCAATGCCTGAGCATCTGAAGCTCTAAGCTCATTTAATATATCCAGTAAGTCATAGTCACGTAGAAGCAGCATTTCATCCTTGCTGATTGTAATTATAACTCCTCTACCTTTAACCTCAGTCAAACCTGCAATTACTCTGAGTTTGTTAATTTCACTTTTCAATAGTTTAATGTTCTCATCGTTGTCTCCTAATGAGTTTTCATATTTTCTTATTTCGGTATTCAATTCATCGTTTTTCTTTCTCAAATTCTCATTATTTTCTTTCTCATTGAGCAACTTCTGAATCAAATCGTCCTTTCTTTGTGCTTCAAGCATGGTAACCTTTGCATTGTTCCTGACACTCTGATACTGCCATGCAAGGGTAATTCCAAGTATTATACATACAAGTGTTATCGATATATTCCTACTGATTTTCATTGTTTAAAACCTCCAGCCCTGAAATTAAGTCATCAAGATTATTAGAGTATTTTGGTATATGCACTTCCCCATCTTTGGTTATGTCCACTCTGATATTGTCATTTTTAAGAAGCATTACAGTCTCACTTTCTTCAAGCTGCTTAATTATTTCATCAGGATTACCGATTGCTTTAATTTCGAAGGGCACGGCATATCTGTTCCTGTTTATTTTTATTGTTGGCCCGGTACATATGAATCCACTTGTGGCTATTATTCTTTCATTATTTATTGATATTGCTTGCGCTCCGGCAGCTCTCAGTTCATTGACTACCATAGCAATATCTGTGTTATGAAGTATATAATCGGATATTAACCCGTCACCTTTTATCAGAGCATCATTTAACTTAATTATTACTCCTGCCCCTTTGACATCAGTCATTCCGGCAAGCAGCTTTAACTCATCCAATTGTTTCTTCAACTCAGGATATTCTTTATCGTTTGCTGAGGTTTTTAAATAGCTTTCTTTCTTTTGCTCGTTTTCTTTTATTGATTGTCTGAAAAGTTCACTTATTTTTGTTTCTTTTTCTATTTGCGTTTTCAGCTTCTCAATATTTAAAGAGTTGGCAGACTGCTTTTTATTGGTATACACTGTGCTTTTTATCTGTATAGTTATCGCAGCCCCAAGTAATAAAAAAACCAAAAAAAAGATAAACCTCTTATCCTTATTCTTCATAATTACCTCTATATCGGATAGTTTTTTAAAACAGATGTATTATATATATATTCTTAGAAGCATCTTCCGCACTTTATGTTATCAAACTTTTAAAATAAGTATAACTTTCCTTATATCAATATTTATTCTACTTTTAAAACAGCATTATTTCAAGTTTAATTAGAATATATTGATAAACATTTTTTGCTTTTAGAGTATAGCTTTAACATATAGATATGGTTAAATGAAATTAATGTAATCATGCAAATTTGTCGAATGGTTATACTATAGATAACGAAGTCTAAACTTAGTGATTTTCTAGCTGGAAAAATGGCTTTTAGAGTTCGTTATCTATAAACTTGAGGTGATTAATTTGGATAATGTAAAACTAAGTGATATTTTAAAACAAAGAGATGTCAGTGTAACCCTTGAAAACGTGTTGGATAATTCACGGGCACACAGTGGCGGCCATAGAGATGTAAACTTTCTTAAACTATTGATAGAAAACAAATTACTTATAAGAGGTGAGTTTTCATTAAAAAGAACCGCCATTGGGGTTAACGAGGAATATTATTTGGAAAGATATAAGAAAATGCGCTTTGAAACTGACAGGCATTTTCTTTGCAGGACAATAATCCAGGAGGAACTAAAAAAATTTGATATTGAAACCTTTAGCGGTTTGAATATTGGCAACATGGACATACTGAGGTGCGATAGCAGCTATGATATAACAACAGAGGACTTCAATATAATTATAGATGTTGGCCTCACTCCTGCCCGCAATTACTTTAGGGGACTGACTGATCTTAAAGTAAAAAACTATTTGATCACTACATTTTTTGATGATTATATGGATGATATTATTTTTTGTTCGTTTTCAAGAGCCGATGATAAGCTTTTTTTAGATGCTCTAAAAGATTACCAGGAAGGGTTTAAGCTATATACACCCAATCCTCAGGAACACTTTGATGAGAGAATGTATTATAATGATTAATCACTTTTACTGTCAATGGGCAAAGGTTTTAATGACTTGTGAAAAAACCTTTGCCTAACTTTTTATTTTTATCAATATTCTCTGTTTCAAGTCCATCTTTTATGGTATAAAATAATATGAGAAGTTTACCAAACTGTAAATATAGACTTCGTTATCTTTAGTTCATTATGTTATAATTAGCTGCTTTTATTTTGTAGTAATAGCTTAAAGCAAGTTTATTTTGGAGGGGTAATTATGTTCTATCAAGTAAGATATCAAACCGGTGAAATTAATGATGTAATAGAAGAAATGAAACAGGGTCAAATTCCTTGTATGGATGTTGATAATAAAGAAGAGTTGAATTGGGTTGTTTCAGAGCTTTCAAAAAATGGAATTTATAAAATAGAAAACTTAGCATACGACAAAGATGCCAGAGATAGAATTAAAGAACCGGAGTTTGAATTCCGTATAGGCTTCTATAATAGTCCTGTAAGTGCAAATGATGTTGATACAAATGCTATTATGTATATTGATTTTTATTTTGCACCTGACGAGGAAGAAACTTATGACTCTATATTTGGCGATTAAAGTCTGCAAAAGATGAGCGGGTAGCCATACTTGTACTACCCGCCTCCCTTTATCGTTTATATTAACTTCTACTTATTTCCCTGATTTTATTTACATATATGTTTGTCAGTTCCTCTGCAAATTCCGATGAATAACTTTCACTTATTACCCTGCAAACAGGTTTTTCAGCATCGGGCAAAACCAATACCCACCCATCATTTTGGTATACCTTCACACCTTCAAGGGTCTCTATATTTTGTCCGTCATGTTCTTGTATAATTTGCCTTATTACTTTGCCTTTGGCGTCCCAAGGACACTCTACTTCTTTTTTGTTTATATAAAAGTCAGGAATCATGTCTACTAATTCGGACATTTTATAGTTATTTACCGACATAAAGTCAATAATCTTTACTAACCCGGCAATAGCGTCAAAATTCATTGTGAACTGCTCCAGCATCTCTTCCTTTACGCCAGTTCCCATTATCTTACCCATCAAATCCTGCAGTGAGGTTTTTGTCCTTACAACCCGTCCCTTGTTTTCGTCTGCTATTTTGTCAACCACACTGCTTGCAGATATCGGTACTACAACCGTCCCCCCGTTTACGCTCTTGAACAGTATTATGGATATGAGAGCTATAAACATATCCTCTGTTATAATCCTTCCTTTGTTATCTACAAGAAGCATTTTTTCGGAATTATCCTCGATGGACACACCTAAATCAAAGTTCCCTATTCTAACCTGACTAGCAAAAAACTTAACATCATTAGACGAACTTGTCTGTCTTGAAGTCTTTGTGTTTACTATCCTTAAGTTATTAAACTCTACTTCACATCCCAGTTCTCTAAGCAGCTGTTGCATTGTATCAGTAATTAAGTTGGAATTGGAGTTTAAACAAATTTTATATTTTATATTTTTTACCTTTACGTTATTTACTATATTTCTTAAATAAAACGCACTGTAGTCAGGGACAACATTTATTTTCTTTATACAATCACCTTCACAGCGGCTAAAATCTTCTCTTACAAAAATATTCTCAACTTTGCGCTCTAAGCCACGGTCTATATTACTTCCGTTCTTATCCATTATGTCTACAGATAGCCTAGCCCCATCTTCGGTTGAGGTACTTATATGAATTCCTCCATCTGCTTGATAAAATCTTATAGCAGATCTTGTTATGGGTAAAAGCATTACACCCAAATCATAAATTTCTACCCCCGAAGACAACAATCCTGCAACAAAGGAGATTTTAAGCATTTGTGCAGCATTGGAATCATCACAGCTTATAGCTATTTTGCCTTTACCTTTAAATAAAGCACCATAGGCAGCTCCAAGCTTAGAGGCATATTCAGGAGTTATGTCTACGTTAATTTCGCCCGCTATACCTCTATTACCGAAAATAGAACGCGTATATTTTGCACCCCAAACGAGGTTACTGTTAACTTCAACACCCTCCTCAACCATTTTGTTTGGCCATATCTTAATATCGGGCTTTACTAATGCATTTTCTTTTATTAAGGTATCATCACCAATTACCGAATATTCAAATGCTGAAGCACCATCCTTAAAATGTACTTTATTGCATAAAACACTTCCACGCAGTTGAACGTTTTTGTCTATAATACAATTTTTCCATACTATACTGCGCTTAATGCTGCTCCTTTTGTCAACTATGTTTGAATCCCCTATAACTGTGTAAGTACCTAGCACTGTACCTTTTTTTATTTTCGTATTTTTACCTATAACGCATGGTGCCTGAACAATAACATCGTCGTCAATATCCACGCCTTCGCCTACCCATACCTTGTCTTTTACTTCTTTTCCCGGTATATTTACCTTCACTGTGCCGTCCAATATATCAATATGCGCCTGGTTATAGGCTCTTAAGTCACCTATATCACACCAGTAATCCTCTGTAATGAAACCGTACATTGGCCTGTTTTCCTTTAATAGTATCGGAAAAAGATCCTTACTAAAGTCAAACATTTCATTTGGTTTAAAATAGCTTAACACCTCAGGTGAAAGTATATAAATACCTGTATTTACAGTATCGCTAAAAACCTCTCCCCAACTAGGCTTTTCAAGAAAGCGTGTTATCTTCCCATCATTATCCGTTACAACAACACCATACTCTAGCGGAATGTCAACCCTTTTCAGCACAAGCGTCGCAACTGACCCTTTTTTAAAGTGAAAATCGATTGCCTTGCTTAAATCAATGTCAGTTAAAGCGTCGCCGCTAATAACTACAAAAGTATCATCCAAAAAATCCTCTGCATTTTTTACACTTCCGGCGGTACCAAGTGGTGTATTTTCAATGTAATACCTTAAATTGACCCCGAATTCTTTCCCATCATGGAAATAATCCTTTATCAGCTCGGGCATATACTGTAGAGTCGCAGCAACCTCCGTGAGCTGATGTTTTTTGAGTAGTTCTATTATGTGTTCCATAACAGGTTTGTTTACAATCGGGACCATTGGCTTAGGTCTATTGCATGTTAGTGGTCGTAGTCGAGTACCTTCGCCGCCCGCCATGATAACAGCTTTCATCCGCTTCATCCTTTCGATTTTTTGATGTCAATGTTTTTTGAAATAAGCTATTCCAACCTTACTAAATTATAATGGTTTTGGAAAATAGTTACAATGTTTTCCCGTATTTTCTTAATTTAATACCATAAAGCTGCTTAGCTTTTTTATTATGCTCAAATAAAAAAAAAATATTCCCACAATATTACATGTCTTTTTTTTAACAAGCGAATTTTTTTATTATAACAAGTAAATAATATTATCCGAAGAAGCTAAGTAGCTGACTATTGCTACCTTTTTTGCAGTTGCAATGTGTTACTTAGACAATTCTGATTTTTACAAGTCTATAAATTTAGCTTGCAAGTTATTTACTACTTAACAAACTTTATTTCTTGGATATTTTATTTATATATTCGCCAAAATATGTCCAAATTAAACTATTTAGGAGGAAAAACATGCAGCGGACAGGTAATCTATTCGGAATGAATAATGAATATATGTCAAATGGTGTTTCTATAAGCCCTGCAGTACCTAGCGCAGGTGAAACGCTAAAGGTGGTATATGACGGACTGCTTTCAAAAAATGGAGCAAATGATATTTTTGTACATGTTGGCTTCGGAAATAAATGGGAGGGTTTAAATGATTACAGAATGTCACAAACAAGTACGGGCTTCGAGGCTACAGTTTCGGTATCAAACTCCGATACTCTAAATATTTGCTTTAAAGATTCTGCAGACAATTGGGATAACAACTCCGGTAAAAACTACTCTTTTGATATTTCAAGATAGGTATTTGCAAATAAAAAGGGACAGATATCCTTCTGCCCCTTTTATGTGATAAGATGAAATAGCTTAATTACACTGACTATAAATTCAAAGCTTAAGCGTACTATTTTTTAATGTAATTATAACAGGTAAGTATCTGAAAACTCTACCGCAACTGACTTTACCGTACGTTGTGCCGATATTTCATTCATTAGTGCTTCCTCACCGGCTTCATCTACTGTATCTGCCGGTAATATAATGGTAAAGTTACTCCCCTTTCCGATATCACTATCCAGCAGAATTTCCCCACCCATTGCAGTAACCAGCGATTTGACAAGAAACAATCCAATCCCGGACCCCTCCTCATGTCGTGTATGCTTGCTGTCTACCTGACCGAAACGATCAAAAATCAAATTCTGTTTATCCTTAGGTATACCTATTCCTTGATCTCTCACAGAAACGTATATTTTATCATCCTTAGACAAAACCCTTACAGAAATAGATTTACCTGTTGGTGTAAATTTAATTGCGTTTGATAAGAGGTTTAAAAGTATGCGTTCGTACTTTTCTTCGTCAATACCAACTTCCTTATAAGAAGGTTCGGAAGCAAAATCCAGTTCAATTTCTTTTTGCTTGGCATACAGGTATACCGAGTCTATTATTGCCCTTGTAAGAGATACAATATCCATGTTTCTTCTACGCAGTATTATATATCCTGCGTTTGCTCTTGTAATATCAAGAAGGTTGTTTACCAATCGAAGCTGTCTTAATGTATTCTGCCGAATCCTTTTTAAATACTTATCAACCTTCTCGGTCAGTTCATCTTTAAATAAAAACTCCATTGCTTGCACTGCTGCATTTATTACTGTCAAAGGAGTTTTGAATTCATGAGAGATAAATGATAGAAATTCATCCTTCATTTTTAAAGCTTCTTCAACTGCTGTTTTTTCTTCTACTTCGTGTGTGATATCAACAGCTGTAATTAAAATTTCTACAATATTATCTGCCGGATCAGCTATAGGATGATAGATTATGTTTATATAGGCTTTTTTCCCGTTCTTAATAATCTCTAACTTTTTTATATGAGCTACACTTTTAGTCTTTTGCATTTGGAATATACAATTATTAGCTTCCCCATGACCATATTCAGGAAATAAAACTTTAAAGCTTGAGCCAGGTTTGAGCATATCTTCATAAATATTTTCACTGTATCTGCTTAGACCTAGTAAATCAGTATAAGCCTTCTTGTTTAATGTAATAATTTTTAGCTCCGGATAAGTAAGCCTTACAATAGGCAAATCTAATGTATCAAATATTTTATAGAGATTATCTCGTTGCTCTCTGACTATTTTTTCAAGCTCCATTTGCTTGGTTATATCGCGGCTGCATAAAATTCCCATACCAAACTTGCCGTTTTTATCAAAAAGTGGTGCTCCGCTAACACTAACGTGCTTATATTTTTCTAAGCCGGTATATTTTATAGTAAATCTGTCGCAATCTACCTTTTCTCCCCTCAAAACCTTCGAAAAGGGATGCTGCTCCACTGCAATCTCATTACCTTCGAAATCGTAATACTTTGCTAACCCGTATGCGCTGATACTTTTAGGTAATGCCTGATTGATGAAATACTCCCTTGCCTCTTTATTGAGCGATAAATAATTCCCGCTTTTATCGAATATAAACAAAGCATCCGACATATTCTCAATAATTGCTTCCAGCTGATCCCTTTGCTGTTCAATAGTCCTGGCCTGGACTTCCATACGTTTTTTATACTGCACATTTTCGGTTACATCGGTTGTCATGGCAATTATATATCTTACTTGGCCGCCTTCATTTATAGGGGTAAGGGTAAAATCTAAATATATTTCTTCGCCATTAAGGCTAGTATATGCATACTCCTTTTTATAGCAGCTCTTGCCGGTTTTTAATACGTCCATCCACATCCGGTATGTAGGATTATTCTCTTCCCAATGAGGGGTAAAATCGCTGATACTTAACCCTATGATATTATTAATACTATTATAAGGCTCCCTGATATAATTGAGATATTTTTGATTTGTCTTAAGTATTTTTAATTCCGGGGCTTCATAGATTGCCACCCCTACAACATTGTCTTGACACAACTGTTCAATGAAAGGAAATTTGTCTTCCAGCCGTGTACTATCTTTTTCAATAACTATTATTTTCTCAACTTTTTGCTCACTACAGCGGTTAGTTAATATATCTACTTCTCTTACTTGACATGATTTAGTAAATAAATACCGACTCTTTTGGTTGCAGTCGTTTTTAAAGTCATCTATGGGGATGTGGGATTTAAAAAGCATTAGAAAAACATCCTCAACATCTAGCCCCATTACTTCAGAACGCTCATATCCAGTAAATTCACTAAAACTGTTACTTACATTTGTTACTTTTCCGCTTTCAACAATTAAATAGGGTATTTTATCTAATTTAGATAAGCGTTCATCTTTATTCATTAGCACTCCACCTTTAGGCACTAATCGAAAAAACACTAGGTGAAAATTTCTCCGTTAGTGCATATATATGTACTAACCTACTCCCAAAGTTTAATTTTTTATCTATATAGATTGCAAAAAAGAATCTACAACGAAGTTCTCCCTAAATCTTTTTTGCAATTTGTTACCTTAAGTTATATTGCGGTAATCAAATTTTTCCTTGTAATATCATTATCGCAATTTATCTAGTCTACTAAAACATCTTAATCAATATTTCTACTTGTAATAATCTGTATCAAGTAGATAATAACAATTTTAATATATTATCCACCATTTTTGCAATAAAAAAGATACTTTGTGATATGGCTATCAAACAAAGTATCTTTTATCAATTTTCTTTAACCTATTTTATATCATTTAAATCATATGGTGTTTCCTGATACACATAGTAGTTTAGCCAGTTTGAAAACAACAGGTTTCCATGTCCCCTCCATTTTACAAGCGGCTCTCTTGACGGATCATTACAAGGAAAATAGTTTCTAGGTAGCGCTATTTCAAATCCTTTTGCTATATCCCGGTCATACTCGGTTTTTAAGGCTAAAGGGTCATATTCCGAGTGTCCCGTCACAAATATCTGTCGACCATCCTTTGTTGCAACTATGTAAACTCCTGCTTCCTCCGATTCTACCAGAATATCCAACTCCTCAACTTTTTCAATATCAGACCTTCTTACATCGGTATGGCGTGAATGAGGTACATAAAACTCATCATCAAATCCTCTTAAGAGCTTTACATTTTTTTTATTCATAGTATGAGGAAAAACCCCAAACATTTTAGCTTCAAGGGTGTACTTAGGCACTCCAAAGTGATGGTACAGCCCTGCCTGTGCGCCCCAACATATATGAAATGTTGAAGTTACATTATGGTAGCTCCAGTCCATTATTTCCTTTAGCTCCTCCCAGTAGTTCACTTCTTCAAAATCCATTAGCTCTACAGGGGCACCGGTTATTATCATTCCATCAAATTTTTGATCTCTTATATCGTCAAAGTATTTGTAAAATGTAATCAAATGCTCTTCAGGGGTGTTCTTTGAGGTATGGGTTTTAGGGTGTAAAAGAACTATTTCAACCTGAATTGGAGAGTTTCCAAGTAAGCGGAGTATTTGCGTTTCTGTTACTATCTTTGTTGGCATTAGGTTTAATATAGCTATTTTTAGAGGGCGTATATCCTGATGATATGCTCTTTCTTCATCTATTACAAATATATTTTCGCTATTCAAGACTTCTGTTGCCGGAAGATTATTCGGTATCTTGATAGGCATAAAAAAATCCCCTTTCTCTGAAGATGTTCCATGCTTTATGTTATTT
Source organism: Clostridia bacterium (assembly GCA_026416815.1). Taxonomy (GTDB): domain Bacteria; phylum Bacillota; class Clostridia; order Acetivibrionales; family DSM-2933; genus SKW257. Next base: position 27,827 of record JAOAEJ010000087.1, read on the forward strand.
ATTAGTACTACTTTGTCTGTGGAAATCGATTCTAAGTAGCCTTCTAAAATAATTAATCCAATAATACTACACTTGTAGAAGCTGCGTCAAGAAATTTTATTTTTCAAAGGCTACACTTGTAATTTAAAAGGTAAGGCCAGGGACTTAGATAGAGTCCCCGGCCTAAACTTCAATACTAATTGTTTTTCATTTACTTATACCTTATAGTCCTGAATTTTAAGATATCAAACCATTTGTTTGCAAAAGCAGCTAATTTTTCTCTGTCATTAATACTGAACTTAGTGAAGTCCTGTTTAAACTCATCAAGATCTTCCTGTGAGCTTAATTTTATACCAAATCCCATCATGTTTATTGCGGGTATCTGATCATAGGTATATTCGTTAATACTTATTAAATCGCTTAGCTTTGAATCCCTAACTTTCGCAACAAGCTTGAAGTGGAGGTCTATTATGTTGAAATCTCCCGGATAGAAATAGGTTTCTCCTTTTACCGGTATATTGTCACCTATATTATAAACCCCAGCGTGTATTGCCACCGGCTTAATTACGCTTTCAGGTATTATGAAGTAATATTCATCAAAGCATGCAGATATCATTACTCGGTTCTCTTTTACAAACTTGCTTACCGTTTGCTTGGGTTCCACAACGCCGGATATATTACCACCGCCGCTTACATCATATCCTTCCATTATAACGAGCCCTCCCGTATTCCGGTTATTTGTGACATTTCCCATGTATCGTTCAATTCTTCAAAACCTCGTACTATCAACTTCCTGTATAGGACTTTCCCCCATAAGAAAGCGCCTATGCTGGAAGTATATGCATAAAGCTACTAAGCTCAAAAGCCAGTAGCTTTATATCTTACATTATTAAATAATTAGCCTATATATTTCATGATTTGTTTGATAAGTATATCTGTAGCTTCCTTAATGGAATACTCACTTGTGTCGATCTCTATATCAGGATTAGAGGGTTTTTCATAAGGGCTGGATACTCCTGTAAAGTTTGGTATCTCACCTTCTCTAGCCTGTTTATAGAGTCCTTTTACATCTCTTTTTTCACATTCTTCCAACGATGTGCTCACATAAATTTCAATGAATTCATCACCGATAATTTCTTTTGCATTTCTCCTGTCACTTTCGTAAGGAGAAATAAATGAGGTAATAGTGATAATTCCTGCATCGTTCATTAATTTGGCTACCTCTGACACTCTTCTGATGTTTTCAATCCTATCGGCTTCTTTAAAGCCTAAGTTTTTATTTAGGCCGTGCCTTATATTGTCTCCATCAAGTAGCATAGTATGTTTGCCCATCGCAACAAGTCGCTTTTCAACCTCATTGGCAAGGGTTGATTTACCTGCTCCCGATAGACCTGTAAACCAAAGGGTCAATGGCTTTTGTCCCTTTTGCTTGGAACGGATCTCCTTTGTGATATCTGTATCCTGCCATACAACATTGGTTGCTCGTCTGAGGGAATGTTCGATAACACCGCAGGCAGAAGTCATATTTGTAACTCTATCTATTAAGATTAAGCTTCCTAATGCTCTGTTGTTTTCGAATTTATCAAAGACCATATTCTCAGATAAAGAAATATCGCACTCAGCCATTTCATTTTTAAACAATCTGTCGGCAGCAATATGCTTTCCTGTATTGATATCAACCTTATGTTTAATCGCCATGATCACAGCAGGAAGGATTTTTGTACCCACTTTAACAAGATAGTTTCTTCCAGCTACAAGCTCTGTATCATCCATCCATAAAATAGTTGCTGTAAACATGTCTGCGAGCTCTAATTCTTCATCTTTAACTAATACACATCCTCTGGACACATCCACTTCTCTATCCAACTGGATGGTTACCGGCTGCCCGGTAACTGCCTCATCAGCTTCTTGATTTGTGATAAGAATACTTTTTACCTTTGCCTTTTCATTACTAGGTAGAGTAATAAGCTCATCACCAACAGAGATTTTTCCCGATTCAATCTGTCCTTGGAAACCTCTAAAAGTATGATCCGGTCTACTTACCCTTTGAATAGGCATAATAAAACCATCTTTATTGATATCAAGACTAACGTCTATCTCTTCAAGATACGGTAATAATGGTAACCCACCATACCATGGCGTATTTACAGATGATTTAGTAATATTATCCCCCTCAGTTGCAGAGACTGGTATACCTTGAATGGTTTTAAACTTAAAATTCGCAACAAGACTTAAAAATTCTTGTTTGATTTCTTCAAATCTATGCTTATCATAATGAATTAAATCCATCTTATTGACAGCCAGAACAATGTGCTTGATTCCCATCAGTGCACAAATCCTAGCATGTCTCTTTGTTTGAGTAAGCACACCTTGTTTAGCATCTACCAATATAATAGCCAGGTCGGCAAAAGCTGCACCAACCGCCATGTTTCTTGTATATTGTTCGTGGCCCGGTGTATCGGCTACAATAAAAGACCTATGGTCTGTTGTAAAGTATCTATAAGCTACATCAATGGTAATACCTTGTTCTCTTTCAGCCATCAAGCCATCCAATAAAAGAGAATAATCAATTTCTCCTCCGCGGCTTCCTACTTTACTGTCAAGTTCTAATGCCTGTTCCTGGTCAGCAAACAATAACTTTGCATCATATAATAAATGTCCAATAAGAGTTGATTTTCCATCATCTACAGAACCACATGTAATAAATTTCAGTAAGCTTTTCATTAGAAATACCCCTCCCTCTTACGTCTTTCCATACTAGCAGCTGCTTCTTGGTCGATAACACGGCTTGTTCTTTCGGAAGATACAGCACCTAGGGTTTCCTCAATAATTTCGTCTAATGTGTCAGCATCTGATTCACAGCCACCAGTAAGAGGGTAGCATCCTAATGTTCTGAAACGAACTTTCTTCATCTGCACTTCTTCACCTGGAAGTAATTTCATTCTGTCATCATCCACCATGATGATATTATTGTCTCTATAAACCACTGGCCTTTCTGCCGCAAAGTACAGAGGTACAATCTCAATATTTTCGCGTTTGATATATTGCCAGATGTCTTTTTCAGTCCAGTTGGATATAGGGAAAACCCTCATGCTTTCACCTTTATTAATTTTGGTGTTATACAGCTTCCACATTTCGGGGCGCTGATTTTTAGGGTCCCATGCATGAGCTGAGTTACGGAAAGAGAAAATTCTTTCTTTTGCTCTTGATTTTTCCTCATCACGTCTTCCGCCTCCAAAAGCTGCTGTAAATCCATACTTGTCAAGGGCGTCCTTAAGTGCTTGCGTCTTCATGATATCAGTATAGGCAGAACCATGTTCAAAGGGATTTATTCCTTGCTCTACAGCCTCCATGTTTGAATAGGATATCATTTCTATTCCCAATTCCTTTGCTTTTCTATCACGGAATTCTATCATTTCTTTAAACTTCCATGTGGTATCTATATGCATAAAGGGAAATGGTGGTTTTTCAGGATAAAAAGCCTTCATAGCAAGATGCAGCATAACTGAGCTATCTTTACCTATGGAGTAAAGCATTACCGGTTTTTCACACTCTGCTGCAACTTCCCTCATTATGTATATTGCTTCAGCTTCCAGCTGATCTAAATGTGTCAACTCTTTCACGATTACAGCCCCCTTGAATCCAAATATTTTCTTTCCTACTAATCTCAAATTTTTCTTGTAAGTAGTAGTGCTATTTATCAGTTTGATGAAATAAAGTTTTAATATTTATTAGCGTCTTTTTGATTGATTGTTATTTTTTCTTCTTTTCCGTCGGGTTTTACTATAAACCAGTGGAGAAGGTCTTTATCCTGTATTGTGTGAAGACAAGCTCCTTTTCCTCCAATGTCAGCCCCAAGAAAGTATTTTATAGCTCCTGCTTTACACTCTTTCAGACATGCAGTGCAGCCCCAGCAATCCTTTTCATATTTTATGAACGCTTTATTGGTCTCGTCTTTATATATAAGGCTTCCTGGGCAAACCTTAAGACATTTACCGCAGGCTGTACATTTTTCTTTGTCTATTTTAATGCTCATAAATATCATCTCTTTCTACAGGTTCTCTTAAAAGAATCTTGAATTCCCCATTCTCATAGCGGGAATTAACATATTTTAAGAAGTTTGCATCATCCTTTTCGGGATAGTCTGCATTTTCCTGATAACATTTCCACCTTGTTTCTTTTCTTGCTTCCAAGTGCCTTATTAATGCCTTACAAACGTCAAGACGGTCGATTATTTCATAGATAAATAAGAGTTGGTGCAGATCCTGTGCTTTTAGCGTTTTGCTTATATCTACCAGTTCGTCTATACGCTGTTTGGCAATCTCAAGCCTTTTCTTGCTGTATATATATCCGGTAGAAATACCTCCCGCGTATTCATCCATAACCTTTTGCATTGCCTCTTCCACCTGTTCTATGGTGTACGGACCTGCTGCACGGGTCAGGAAGCTATCCACTTCACGAAGCTTTTGGTCTATTTCGCTGTCTTGAAGCGTTTCCAGTTTCTTGCCTGCTATATACTCCATTGCCGCTATTGAAGCAATTTCTGCTTCTGCGAAGCATCCGGTAACATATTTTTTCGGGCTCCCACCGGCTACGTCCCCTGCTGCGTAGAGTCCTTCAATGGTTGTAGCTCTATCGGTATCTACCCAGTAGCCGCTTGATGTATGGCCTCCTACTATATAAGGCTCGGTACCTTCAATTTCCAGGTTTTCATCTGCTGGTCCTACACCTTTTTCTATCCACTTCAGGGTTTGCGCCGGAGCCATATTTAAGTATGCCTTATAGAGTTCTTCTTCCTGCTCCTTGGTTATGCCAACGGTCTGAAGATAACACGGGCCTTCTCCATTCCTGTTTTCCATGACTGTGGAATAGAGCCTCATTGGAGTTGTAGGCTTACCGTATTTTTTTACGTAATCCTCTCCCTTGCCGTTTATCTGCCGAGCCCCGATTCCCTGCGCAGTAGTACCGGTAGGAGCTATTGTATCCTTACACCTGAGAGCTATAAACCTCATTTCAAAGCTGGTCATCTCAGCACCTGCCCTAATACCCATTGCGTATCCGGCACCGGTATTGAACGGACTATACCACATTTTATGCCTTGAGAATCCGGGGTTATTGGACTTGTAAATTCCCGCTGCCCCTCCGGTAGTACAGATAACAGCCTTTGCATAAATAGTGTAGAAGTTATTTTCCTCAATGGAGAAGCCATAGGCCCCTATTATTTTTTGTTCTTTTACTATATAGTCGATTATGTTTACCTTGTTTAAAATCTTTATATTTTGCTTTTCCTCAACTGCTTTTGCAAGTATGGGTTTTATATTTTCACCGTTTATTTTTATGCTTCTCTTTCCCCTGGACACGTATTTGCCGTTTTCATCCTTAAGTATGGGGAGTCCCAGACTTTCTATTTTTTCGGTCACTTTATTCAGCCTTTTAGCTATTGTATATACCAGGTCTTCTCTTATTAATCCGTCGGAATCCCTTTTCACATAGTCTACAAACGACTCCGGAGTTTCCCCTTCATTGATATAGGCGTTTATAGCATTTACTCCCGCTGCAAGACACCCGCTGCGCTTTATGTTTGCCTTTTCTGCTATGATAACCTCTACAGACGAATTTTCCGCAATGGTTAGTGCGCCGTAGCAGCCCGCCGTACCGCCTCCTATAATAAGAATATCCGTTTTTAAGATTTTAGGCTCTAGAGTCATATCGACCCTCCTTCTTTCCTCATACGCGGATAGTTCAGATTTGTTGCCTTCTGCTCTATCACTTGATTACCTGCTTTTGTATCAAATTGCTTGAATTTATAGTACTGAGCTATTATTTAGCACTTCTTTTAATACCTTCTCTAACTTTTTCCACCCAACCCTCTTGAGAGTATCTCCAAACCTCTCTTTGGGCTTGCCATGTTTATTGAAGAACTCCATTGCAGCCTCTACTACTTTAAAAAGTTGTTCCTTTGTAAATACTATAGGAATAAGCTGTTTTCCAATCTGTATCCTATTGCCGAAAAGTCCTCCGACGTATACTACAAAGCCACTCTCACCAGTCCATGCTTTTGTTGGGCATATCTTTACGCATCTGCCGCACATCTCACATTTGCTTTCATCAAACGTTAGCTTTTTCTCTTGCTTTTCTACCGTTATAGCTTTTGCACGGCACACATTCTGACACAGTCCGCAGAAGGTACACTTGTCTTCTGACCATTGGGGTTTCATTCCGCCTTTTATCCCGATGTCGTTTTCTTCTGCTTTTAAGCAGTTGTTTCTACATCCGGTAATACCGATTTTGAATTTATGTGGAAGCGGCTTTGCATAGTATTTTTCATCTATTTCTCCAGCCAATTCCGTTGTGTCAATTAATCCACTTTTACAAACTGTACATCCCTGACACGCTGTTATCGTTCTCACAGCCGGTCCGCATGCCGCCGGCTCCATACCAGCTTCTTTAAGCTCAGTTCTTACCGCTTCAACATCCTCAAGCTTTATAAACGGTATTTCTATACTTTGGCGGGACGTCATATGTACATATCCCTCACCGTATTTCTCCGATATTTCATAAACCTTTTTCAGGTGCTCACTTTGCATTTTTCCGCCAAATACTTTTATCCTCATTGAAAATCTATCTTTTTGCACTTGGGGGATAAATCCGTTATTTTTTAGTTCCTTATAGTCAACCTTAGCCAATATTAACCCTCCCCGTATGATTTGTGTTCAAAATTTGCCTAGTGCTTTTTAACATTACAAATTTCTATTGATTCTAGTGTTAAAAATGCACTTCCTTGATTGTTGTGCTTTGCTGCTAGAAACGAATTCTGTTACAAGACACCAGCTTTAACCTCTATCCAAGCCCCACTTGGTTCTGATATTGGCTTCAATTCTACCGAAAATAATCTTATCGACTGCTAAGCCCAGCACTATAATAACAACCATTACCGCCATTACCTGACTTATATCAGCAAGGTCTCTACCTACCATCAATACCTGTCCGAGTCCTACTGTGGCTGTAAGCATTTCTCCAGCCATCAAGGCTCTCCATGCAAAGGACCATCCCTGCTTTAATCCTGAAATAACACTAGGCAAACTTGCAGGTATGATTACATTCCAATAAATCTTTATACCGCTTGCTCCCATTGTCTTAGCTGCTCTAATATATAAGGGGGGTACATTTTTGATACCTGACTCTATAGCTATACTGATAGCAAAGGTTGATCCTATTGCTATAACAAACATTATTGCGCCCTCACCCAAGCCGTACCAAAGAATTGCAAAGGGCAGCCAGCATATACTGGGTAGTGTTTGAAGACCGAGAATTAAAGCGCTGAAGTTTTCATCCAGATACTTGTATCTCACAATTGTAAGACCTATAATTACACCTATTACTATTGAAATTGAATAGCCTACAATGATTCTTTTCATACTTGCAAGAACAGCTATACCTAAAGTATTATCGCCTATCAATCCAAAAAGTGTCTTAATTACTGCAAATGGGGATGGAAATGTGTAAGACTTCCAAATCTCCAGGTAGTCTACACCTATTCTATAAACCAATTCCCATATCGTCACTAGTATTAGATAGAACAGTATCTTTTTCGATATTCCAATCACTGTCGTACTCAGCTTTTGCAACTTTCTCGACCTCCTCTTTCAATTCTTTCATTATTTCAGCAACCATATAAACCAGGTCCACATTTTCTAAAAGTCTCGGTCTTGCAAGCTGTATTTTGAATTCCTTTTTGACTCTGCCCGGGTTTGCTGCCATTACTATTACCCTGTCCGCTAAAAGAACTGCTTCCTCTACATTATGAGTAACAAATATTATTGTCTTTTTTGTTTCCCACCAGATTTGCTGAAGCTCAAGCTGAAGGATATTTTTGGTCTGGCTGTCCAAAGCTGCAAAGGGTTCATCCATCAGGAGAACATCTGAATCCAAAGTCAATGCCCTTGCCAGTGCCACCCTCTGCCTCATACCTCCGGACAATTCATGGACATATGAATTTTGGAACTTTGTTAGATGTACCATTTTAAGGTACTTTAGTGCTTTTTCCCTGCGTTCCTCCTTAGGAACTCCTGCCATCTTCATACCAAACTCCACATTGTCTATAACCCGGAGCCACGGGAATAGCGCTGACTCCTGAAACATCATCGCCCTGTCCGAACCTGCCCCTTTAACTTCTTTTCCGCCCAGCAGAATCCTACCTTCAGTGGCTTTTTCCAGACCGGCTATTACGTTGAGAAGAGTGGATTTACCACATCCCGAAGGCCCTAAAAGACATATGAACTCGCCTTTTTTGAATTCAAGGCTGACCCTGTCAAGAGTGTGTGTTTTCTTGTGCTTTGTATCAAATCTTTTGCTTACATTCTCTACTATCAGGCTCAATCTTTACACCTCACTTATATTCATTTTGTCAATTAATAGTATTAATATCTGTTTACTCGGATTTTGGTCCCATATCACTATTCCAGCTAATTATAGCTATTAGACTAAAAACAGAAATGCTAAAACATTTTCACCTAGTATTCCTATATGTTTTATTGGTTATATATGCATTTTATATTATTATTAGTCTTCTGTCAAGATACTCCAGTATTTTTTCCACCAATTCCTATACACTTACCAGGAATACCTTTCAAAATTACCCAAGCATTTTTTCATTAAGATAACTTTCCATAACTAAAGCTGCTGCCCCCACTGAAATCTCATTTTCCTCAAAATGTCCGCCTCTGCTGAAAACTATTCTGCCCTCTTTACCGGAGTAACATTTATTTAACGCTACATCAGTACAAGTCTTATAAAACAAGCTTGAATGCTTGGTCAATGGACCACTTAATACGACTAATCCAGGATTTAGTAGATTTATATAATTCGCCAATCCGGTACCTAAAATCACCCCTGCACCTGTTATTACTTCCTTAGCCAGTTCATCTCCGTTTTCCGCTGCTGAACATATATCGGTATAACTTATATCTTTTATTAGCTTACTTATATTTGCACTTCGACCCTTTTTGAGTTCAGAAGTAAATTTTCTTGTTATAGAGACTATGGATGAATAACATTCAATACAACCAAACTTACCACAGCTGCAAGCCTCACCGTCTACGTCTATTACCATATGCCCAAATGCGTCTTCAGTATCGTTTATAGTTCTTACGATGGTAGCGGATGATATAGCGCCTGTTCTGATACCTATACCGCAGTTAATATATGCTATACTTTTAAACCCTTTGCCTTTACCGTATAAAAATTCTCCAAGAACTGCTGCATTTGCACCATTATCTATAATTACAGGAACTTTAAGCTCTGATTCCAGCATTAGCTTTAGCGGCGTATTTCTCCATCCTGGGGATTCAAAGTTTATGGGATTTATAATTACTCCTCTTTGCCTGTCTAAGGGCCCTACCGCTCCAACACCAATACCTAAAAGCATTTTATAGTCAATTCCAAGACTTTGCATTCCACTTCTTACAATTCTACTTATATAACTTACAGTCTTCACAGGTGAAAAGTCCGCCTCCATGATGAAGTGTTGTTTGTAGGCAACTTCCATTTTCAGGTTTGTAATAACTATTTGGGTGTATGTTCTTGATATGTCGATGCCGGCTATATAGTACTTACTACCGTTTACATCGTATAATACAGGCTTCCTTCCCCCAGTGGATTCACCTATTCTTGATTGCATAAGCAGGCCCATTTTTTCAAGGGGCTGCATAACCCTGTTCAGTGTACTTAGTTTCGTTTTGGTTAAAAGTGATAGATTATTTTTAGTTTGAGGTCCATTTTTCAATACTATGCCAAATATATTTTTTGCTTCTTCCTCAATACTATTTATCGTTTCAAAACCGCTCAACATCATTACAACCTCTTGTTTGTACAGGTTAATATAATTATAAGTACTTTTTACCATTCTGGCAATAAGTTTTTAAAAAAATTCCGGTACCTTTGTTTCATACTAAAGTAAAGGCACCGGCGTTTTTACTCAAATTGCTTTTTCACAAACTCAATCATAACCTCCTCGTGATAGGAAGGAACCTCATGATCATGGTGGTGATATATTTTTATTTGCTTTTCACATTCAAGGTGATTATAAGCAGCAAATACCGTTGATGGAGGGCATGTCTTATCTACCAGCCCAACCGCCATCAGTACCGGACATTTGATTCTGGAAGCCATGTTCATCCCATCAAAATAACTCAACGTATCAAAAACATCTTCTTCGGTTTGCATTTCGGGATCAAGTATCCTGAAGTAATCAGATATCTCACCGTAGGGACCCTCCTGATATACTTCCCCCCCCCTTCTAAAGTTGCAAAGATATGGCTCTATGGGTATTGCAAATTTAGGGCGTTTATCAAGGGCCGCCACCGCAAGGGTAATACCTCCACCCTGGCTGAAGCCGTAGATTCCTATTTTTTCAGTATCTATTTCTTCACGCTCGCATGCAAAGTCAATGGCCCTGACACAATCAACAAAGACATTACGATAGTAATATTGGTACTTATCAAGAATCCCCTTTGTCATCCATCCCGCTATACCCCCTCGACTGTATACTGCGGGATCGGCTGTTTTGCCGCCCTGCCCTCTTACATCTACCGCAAGCACAGCGTAGCCTTGAATAAGCCACTTGAGATAATCCACTATATACCCTTTGTTTTTGGTATATCCATGGTAGTATATTATAATCGGAACTTTATGGTCTTTATCAGCACCATTGGGTAATAAATACCATCCATTTATTCGAGAGCCTCGGAATCCATCGTAGTATATGTTAAAGGCTTTTATCTGGCTAACAGGGTAACTATGGGGAATCAGCTCGCTATTTAGAGGTTGTCGGCTGCTTTCCTCAAGGGTTTCTCTCCAGAATGCCTCAAAGTCAGCTTTCTGAGTTAAATCCGGTTTGTATTTTTTTAATTCACTTAATTTTATATCTACATTAGGCATTCCTATCCTCTCCTTCTTAACGTAGTTTTCTGTGTTTGTTCTAAGTATATATTGCAAGAATTGCTGTATAAAAATTAAAAGAAAGTAACACGGCTTACCTCGTGTATTTATCATATACCCGATATTGCTGTGTTACTTTCTTACTTAGGAGCTTTTTCTTCAAGCAAGTTTAATTTTTACTTAATTTCAGTCTGTCCCTTTTCCTTTAAAACTTTATTCAATATTTCAAGATTAAATAAATTCTTTGTATCCGGCTCCTTCTTTAAGAATCCTGCATTTACCGATAGCTTTACAAAATCAATTACAGAATCCTTTTCAGGGTCATTGGTTACAGTCAGCCTTTTAAATGCCGCATCTAATACATCTTCAGGAAGTGCTTTCTTTGTAAGTTCCTTAATTTGGTCGTTTACTATCTTTTTCGCTTTATCAGGGTTTTTGTTTATATAGTCGGTAAGTTCAACATGCGCTCTAAGAAATTTTTCAACCAATTCCGGATTTTTCTTTAAAAATTCCGTCCTTACTATTACTACAGCTGTAGTGTATTTTCCTTCTCTCCATACTTGATTGTAGTCAAGGACGATATTTGCTCCAACTTCTTTAACCAACCTTGAACCCCATGGCTCCGGCACCAACGCTGCATCTATCTGCTTATTGTCGAGAAGCGTCTTGATATCGGGATTTTCTGCCTGTCTTACTTCAACAGTTCCACCCTTTGTAGTATCTTTCAATCCGTTTTCCTGCAATAAATTTCTGAGGGATAAATCCTGGGTATTACCAAATTGAGGTACTGCCACTTTCTTACCGCTTAATTCTTTTATATCCTTAATCACCAAATCTTTTCTTGAAACTAAGACTGCTCCGGCATTCGTAGCTCCTGCAATTATCTGAAGGTCTCCATTGGACTTTGCAAAACCGTTGATAGCAGGCCCTGGTCCTATGTATCCTATATCCACCTCACCGGCAAATAACGATTCAATTTCTGCCGGACCGGCATTGAAGGTTTTCCAATCTACTTTTATATCATTACCTAATGCTTTCTGAAACTGACCTTCCGCTTTACCTACAAGAGCCTGAGAATGTGTAATATTGGGAAAGTGAGCTATTCTAACGGTGCTAGCTTTATCTTCACTTTTACTTGTGCATGCTGAAAAGCTAACTCCTAAAGAAGTGACTATCAACATTCCTGCTACCAGCCGCGTTATTTTACCTAATTTCATTTTTCGTCCCCCTTAATAATATTATTCCTATTTGTTTACTTGGACTTTTATTTTTTTATTACCCTCACCATATATTTAGTTTGATGAGGGGTTTAATATGCTAGTATTCCTATCAATTTTGTATGTTATATTCATTGTAATTTAATAAGTAAATTTTGTCAATATATCTTTGAAATTATTTTTTTATTCCTATATGTTTAGTAGACTTTATATCTGTTTACAACTTTTATATTTCTTTTTTGAAAATCCCTCCTCGTTAATTCTATAAGTTATCACACCAAATTATCCTCCCTTCTTTCAACTTCTGATTATTCCGGCTAAAGTGAAAAAGGCTAAGCCTAAAAACCCCAAATAACATGGGTTAATCTCAGGCTTAGCCTCCGGTTTTTCCGGTCAACTAATACACTTTATTTTTCCTAGTATTCATATATGTTTTCTTGGTTATTTTTATTTTAATTTAATCAGCATATTTTGTCAATATATTTTATACCTTTTCATGTTTTGGAAGCACATTTACTCCCTGACCTCTTAGGGCAAGCTTTCCGGCATGAATTGCATTTGTACAAATCAAAGCCCCTTCCTGTTTTACTTATTGATCCCTGCCTGCACAAGGCTTGATTAGCGGTAATACCGTCAAGAGCTTTTTGCGGGCAGGCCTCAAGGCAGATACGGCAGTTTGGTGGACAGATCGATTCGGTAATAACAGGGTCGGGCTCAAATTCTATATCTGCTAACACTGCTCCTATGTATACCATATTGCCTAACTCCTTATTTACTAATAAAGTATTCTTACCTAAAACACCAAGCCCAGCCAGGTATCCGGCATGACGCATGGAGAGAATACCCATCCCATGGGATATTTCGGCATCCCAGTATTCATAGGGTGTGTCACAGGGAACGGGTACAGCACTTACTCCCTTTTTTTCGAGTACCCTGCTTAATTCCAAACCGATTTTATCTAATTCCGGGTATATAATAAATGCATTATGACTATAAGGCACAAGACTGTCAGCCATTATAATTTCCGAAGGCATCTTTTTCACAAATACAATTACCGACTTACATTTGCTATATATATCTGTTGGATGAAACCCTTTTGGAGAGTCTACAAATCTGTCCACAGGAGCAATACCGCACAAATCAGCCCCTAAACTAATTGCCAATTCTTTGACTTCTTTTGAACTAACCATTTTACGCCCCCCTTTGATATTTTATTCAAATGTTTTTAGCTTGCATTTTATTTCGTACTCTACAAGCTCTTTTACGGTTGGATTTTCTCCGCATAAAGGACAGTTTTTCTTTTTGCTCCACTTAATTTCTCTAAAATTTAAACCCAGGCCGTCAAAGGTGAGTATCCTTCCTGAAAGGGTCTCTCCTATGCCTGTGATTACTTTTATAGCCTCAAGGGCTTGGAGCGAGCCTATTGTTCCGGTTATCATGCCCATTATGCCGGTATCACTGCACGTAGGGACTACCCCATCCTGGGGCGGCATTGGATATAGGCAGCGGTAGCAAGGGGTTACGCCCGGTATTATGGTCATAAGTATGCCGTCAAACCCTACAGAGGCTCCCTCTATCAGCGGCTTCTTCATAAAATAGCAGCAGTCGCTGATTAAAAACCTCGCAGGGAAATTGTCTACTGCGTCTATAACTACATCATATTCGCCGATTATTTCTTCTATATTGTCTATATTCAGTCGGCAAGGGTATTTGACGATTTTAACATCTGGATTGACTTTTTTTAGCTTTTCCTCGGCTGAGTCAACTTTCTTTCTTCCCAAATCGTCGGTAAAGTGGAGTACCTGCCTTTGAAGGTTTGATATTCCTACCACATCAAAGTCTACTACTCCCAGTGTTCCTACTCCCGCTGCTGCGAGATAATAAAGAACAGGAGAGCCCAAGCCTCCTGCACCAACAACCAGTACCTTGGATTTCAATAGCTTCTCCTGTGCTTCATATCCGAATTCGTTTAATATTAGTTGCCTTGAGTATCTCAAAACCTGATTTTGGTCAAGCATTCCCGTTATCAACCCCCACCTATGAATTTTACTATCTCAAGATTGTCGCTTTCAGCTAGTTTTATATTTCCCCAATTCTCTCTTTCGGGAACTTCAAAGTTGTGCTCTACCACTACCAACATCGGCTTGATTCCCTTTTTTTCAAGTAAACCCAATATAGTTAAGCCATCGTCTACTAATTCTTCTTTTCCGTTTACTTTTAATTTCATTCAACATCACCTTTATAATATTTATGTAGTAAATTTGTTTATATTATTTTACTTTCCTATGGCTGCTTGTGTCAATCTATCCAAAGCACCTACACCACCCGGCATATTACAACTAATTATAACACAAAGAGGCTAAACTTCTAAACAGTTTAGCCTCTTTATATCAATATTTATCTATCTTGCTAGGATAATTGCACTCAGTAAATCTTCGGTAAGTCTCAGACCTCCGCGGTATCCGGCATATCCCCGGTCAAGCACTGCCCTGTTGGCTACCGGAAAGCTTATACTCAAGTGAGCTGCTCCTATGGTCTGGGCAAGCTCGCGGTCAAGGGAGCTTCCCACTACAAAGGCTGGCCCGAATACATCGGAGTATTTGCCGCTGCTGTATGTTGGACGTATTTCATTCAAATGCCTTAGTACTTCACTTCCGTTGGTCTCAAAAGCTACTTTGGGCTGCAATCCCGATTCAAGCCCCTGAGTTCTTTGGGTTAGCACCGGCTTCTGCTCTTCTCTGAGTTGGTCGGTAAATACTACCAGTTCGGGAAGCCACCCCAGATCATCGGATAAAAATTTGGTCAGTGCCGCTGCATAGTTGGCGTCTCCTATCACTACGGCATATCGCTGCAAATCCAAGTCATTGTAGCATTCAGTGAGTGGTTCTATATAGTTGTAATAATGCTTGTTTTCCTGTTCTATAATTCCTTCCACAACGCTGTCATCAAGAGAGAGTGCCTCGGCTATACTGCGAAGGAAGCTGTCACTTGCAGATGGGCCGATGGGCAATGGAGTAACCAGATAAGGTGTACCGTGTACTTCTTCGAATACATTTGCGGCCTCCACACCGTAGATATCCGATATTACTATGTTTAATTCTGCACTTGCAGCCTGCTTTATCTTCTCTAGGGTATCGTGGGAGGTAAAGAAGGTATTTACCTCCAGACCTAATTTCTCAAGCACGTGTCTTACTTCTTCCAGGTTTCCGCGCCAGAATGCATCCTGATAGGGCGCTATTCCCCAGACATTGACCCTGCCTTTTACTTTATCTATACCTCTCTCGAGATAGTTTTTAAACAGCGTTTGCAAAACCAAATCATAGCCGTGGTAGGAATTACCCTTAAAACCTCCTGTTTCAGCAGATATGATGTCTATTCCCTCGTCTTGGAATTCGCTTACTACAGATTTTACATCGTCCCCTATTATCTCGGTTACACAGCTTGTAAGTACTACAAACAGCTTTCCCTCAATAACTTCAAGGGTGCCGGCTATTTGTTCCCTCAAACGGACATCTCCTCCGAATACTACTTCCCGCTCTTGTATGTTTGAGCTTGGGACGCTTAATCCCCCGCAGTATCCTCCTACCTGAAGCCCGCTCCCCCCGTTTTGTGTCCAGGTTATATTGCCTGCACAACCCGCCGCTGCATGTAATATGGGTATGGTGTCGGGCAGTGCGGTGACAGCTGCCATAGCTCCTCCAAGAGCACAAAGGTACCGTGGTCTTTCTATAAAGCTACTCATCAGCCTCACCTCCTTGGTTTTTTATATACTTGAACGGCTCGGATTTGTACCACTGCTCGGTGTATGGGAGCCTTGCGTTTTTACTCAGTTTTTTATTAAATAATGGATTTTTAAGCTGCCTGTACAGCCTTCTTGCCAGCTCATAAACTCCCTTATAGCCTATATAGCTCAGTCCGGTGTTGTATATGACATGGGTTGCAATTCCAAGCTTCGAAGCTGTTCCGTTGCCGTTCCAGTGTCCCAGGAAAACGTCGGGTTTGAGCTTTTTAAGCAGGTTTACTTCTTCAAAAGGCTGAACATTTGCAATATTTATGGTAAAATCGTTTTTAACTGCCTTTTCCAGTTTCTCATACTCGGTTTCGGCAAATTCGTCGTGATGGAAGGAGCGCACCCCTACTATCTCAAATCCAAGCTCCGCCAATAGGTAAGCCGTAGCAAGAGCTCTGAATTCTCCTGCACTTACAAATACCCTTTTACCTTTGAAGAATGCTTTGAATTCCGACAGTGCTGCTTCCAATTCCCGTGTCTCTTCTTTAATCAACTTTTCAGCTTGCTGTTCCAAACCGAAGAAGGCTGCTATATCTCTAATCCATTTGTTTGTATTTTCTATGCCTATAGGCATATGCCTGAGTATGTAAGGAATTTGGAATTTTTCTTCAAGGAATTTTACAAGGTAGTCATCGTGGGTTGGGCATGTGCTTATCGAAAGGGCTGCGTGGGTGACTTTGTACATCTCCTCGGGCTTGGAGAAAACCGGGAAAATGTTTGTTTCCAGTCCCAGAGCTCCGAGTAGTCTGCTTAGCTCCACCTCATCTACCCTTCCCATGGATGATACATTCAGAAGGTT
Source organism: Clostridia bacterium (assembly GCA_026416815.1). Taxonomy (GTDB): domain Bacteria; phylum Bacillota; class Clostridia; order Acetivibrionales; family DSM-2933; genus SKW257. The sequence goes on from JAOAEJ010000087.1 coordinate 44,550, forward strand.
TACAGTACGGCTTAGTTTGTACTTTTCCTCTAGTTTTTCAAATTCGCTTATATTTAAATTTTTATTGTTTTCCGGTTTTTCAAGTAGGCTCCGACCAATTCCGTGGTAAACGGCATCGTAGGCAGTTGCCCATATTTTGGTTTTAAAGCCTTCGCAGTGGACAGGGATTATTCTTGCGCTTACCTGGGGCTGAATACGTTCTATAACTCCATCAACGTCGTCGCCGATTATGCCGGGTACGCAAGCAGCTACTACTGTGATTGTTGCCGGCCTGTAGTTCCTGTCAGCTTCGATTATTGCCTTTTCCAGCTTTATTTCGCCGCCGCTTATTACATCAGCTTCATTGAGGGCTGTGGACAGCCACAGGGCATCTTTCACCTTTCCCCAGCGCAGGTTTCCTCCAGACCTTGCGTTTGCATTTTGTGAGTGGGAGCATCCGCCGCAGCCTATTGCTCCGTGGAGTAAGACTACGTTGTCCGGGAGGCTGTTTATCATGCCGAGGGCCGGGAGTAAGAGGCATATGGATCCTTGGGAGAATCCTCGTTCGCTGTCGTTTATGCAGCAGCTTTTTGATTTTTTAGAGAGGCCGCATATTGTGCCGCCGTAGGTTATGCAGGTTTTTAGGCGATCTTCCCGTTTTGGGGGTTCTTTGTTTTCGAGATAGGTCAATTTATTGCACCTCCAATGTTTTTGGTTGGGTTTTAAGTTTGGTTTTTTGCTGTTGCTACCATGGCTTTGATGTTTTCTAATGGTACGCCTGGGGGGATGTCGCAGCCTGGCATTAGGATGTAGCCTGAGTCGGGGCCGGCGGTGTTTATGCAGTTTTGGCAGGCTTGGGCTACGCCTTCGGGAGTTGCGTTTTGCATTATTGATACTGGGTTCATGTTTCCGGCGAAGGCTATTTTGCCGCCTACCTTTTCCCTTACTTGTTTTAGGTCGACTTTGTAGTCAACGGATATGATGTTTGCTCCGGTTTCGGGGATTAGGTCGAGGCGGTTGGTTATGTTTCCGCAGATGTGTATACTGACTGCAGCTCCTTTTTGCCGGATTTTTTGTACTACTTTCTTTAGGTAAGGCAGTGAGAATTCTTTGAACTGAGAGCGGGATATCATATCGCCGGAGGACGTAGGGTCGGCTACCGATATTATTCCGGCTCCTGCTTCGATAAAGGGCTCTAGATAGCAGAAGCAAAGCTCCGATGTGAATTCCAGTACTGCGTTTATCTCTTCTTTATTTTTGTAGATATTGCGCATTAGCTTCTCAACACCGTAAATCAGGCCTGCAAGGGTAAAGGGTCCCCATTGGCTTGCACCTATCAGAGTTTTTTCGCCTACTGCTTTATTAAGATATTTTGTGGTTTCCCAAAGTGTATTTATTCCCGGGTCATCAGCGAGACGGTCAAGTTTTATTGCGTCGATTATAGAAACATTTTCTATTAGAGGCTGCTGTACGTCCGGAGTCCCTTTTGCCCTGAATTTTATTTTGCCTCCCAGAGCCCTTACCGCCAGGTTGTGGTAGCCTGAGCCTGCCCACACTATGTCTGAGTCCGCTTCTTCATTTGTTGCAGCTATTATTTGTGCCGACTCCTGTGCACCCCGGGAAAGAGCTTCCTCAAGGGATAACCCATGCCGGTTGAAGGTCCAAGCTCCTCCCGATAGAAGTGCTACCGGGAGTCTTGGGGTTTTTTTCAAATGTATTGCTTTTAAAAATAATTCCTTTGAGTTCATAATTACGCACCTTCTGATACCTTATTCAACACCTTTTAGCCTTACAAAGCTGCTTTTTGCCAGTGCTTCGGTGTCGGTGTCCTTATCAAGGATGCCAATTTCTTTCATTTCCTTAGCCGCTGTATACAGGGCTTTTTCACCACCATCTACCGAAGGTATATAGTTGTAGTCGTGAAGTATATCACCATTGACTTTCTCATCTCCAGCTACGTATTTCTTCTCAACTTCTATTTTTGCCGCTTCTTTTGGGTTTTCGCTTACCCATTTAGCAGCTTTCATGATTGCCCTGGTAGCTGCTGCGGCAGTTTCAGGGTCTTTTTCTACGATTGTACCGTTTACTACAACAAGGCAGCAGTATTCATGGCTGTATGGCTCATGTTTTGCCATGCTGAGGAATCCTTTGGCCTTGCCTTTATTAATGCTTATCTGGGCCAGTGGGTCAGGAAGTGCAATAATATCTACCTCTCCCTTATCCAGTGCCAATTCAAGCTCGGCAGCCGGAAATGCCTTCCATGTTACACCAGTCTTAACATCGATGCCCGCATCCGCAAGCAGACGTGATACCAGATTCATTGGTCCGCCGCCTATAGCCGGAACCCCTATTCTTTTTCCTTTGAAGTCCTGCACTGTTTTAACATCGGAATTTAAAGGGAGTAATATCTGCAAGCAACCTGTATGTAAACCGGCTGTAAATTTAACATTCAGTCCCTGCTCTATGGGTTTTATCCACTGCATAAGTACGCCGTCGGTCACGTCTATTTTGCCTGTTGCCAGCCCGTCCTTGAGAGTTGCGTGATCCCCCTTTATAAGCTCGGCATCCAATCCCTCATCTTTGAAAAAACCCTTTTCATAAGCTACATACAATGGAACTTCACATGTGGTCCCAAAATGACCAACGCGGATTTTCTTCAGTTGTGTACTGCCAGAAGCCGTCTGTGTACTTTCATTTTTCTGAGTACCCGCAGCGTTATTATCTACGTTAGTATTATTTGTACCGCATCCTGCTGCACCTAATGCTAGTATTCCCGCCAGCGCTATAGCAGCGATTGTATTTCTTCTTTTCATTTCAATGACCTCCAAAAGTAAATATAAATTTTATAAACTGGTGCCTTGTAACAGAATTCGTTTCTAGCAGCAAGGCACAACAATCAAGGAAGTGCATTTTTAACATTAGAATGAATGGAAATTTGTAATGTTAAAAAGCACTAGTATATTTTTGTGTAAACCTTATCTCGAAGTGCGGTAAAAAGTAAGGGCAGGGAGTCACAGACTCCCTGCGGCCGTTTTATGGCCTATTTATTAATCTCCTTTTTTTGAAAGGGGAAAAAAGGAGTTGGATCGCTATTTAAAAAATATTGGGTTAAATATAATAACTCAGATTATTTTCCTTTGCAAAATGGAGTTTTTCCAATATTTTTGTTCGCAGACGTAAGAAGTCGGGATGATTCCTGCTCCTCGGCCGTCCAATTGAGACATTCATTATTTCCTGTATTTTGCCGGGACGTGGAGTCATGATGACAATGCGGTCGCTTAAATAAACCGCTTCATCTACATCATGGGTTACCAATATCATTGTAGTACCCCGCTGCTGCCATATACGTACAAGTTCATCCTGCATTTGCATTCTTGTGAATGCGTCGAGCGCCCCCAGCGGCTCATCCAGAAGTAGTACCTTTGGGTGGTTTACCAGAGCTCTGGCTAGAGCTACCCTTTGGGCCATACCTCCTGAAAGTTGATGGGGATAGGATTTTTCAAAGCCTTCAAGCCCTACAAGATGAATATATTCACTTACCTCATACTTTTTTTCCTTAAGTATTTTACGGGCCGCCAGGCCGGAGGCTACATTATCGTAAACATTCAGCCATGGAAAAAGCGTAGGGTCCTGAAACACCAGTCCGCGCTCATGGTGCGGACCGTTAATTTTGTCTCCATCGAGGTATAATTCTCCCCCAGTTGGCGTATCCAGCCCGGTAATGAGTCTGAGTAATGTAGATTTGCCGCAGCCGCTTGGACCAACCAGTGAAATGAATTCCCCTGGGTTTATTTTTAAATCTACGCTTTCAAGGGCAACGATATCCTTTCCTTCTGTGTCCTTAAAAATACGATTTATACCTTGAACATTAATTTCTCCGCCGTTAACATCGGCTTCTGAATAGGGCTTTGGAGCTGGGTTTACCATTTTATCAGCCCCCTCTGCCAAATCAATACTCTATCCTTTATCTTAAATAATAAGGTTATAAGACTTGAGAATATGACTCCTATTACTATTAAGGCAGCATATACCTTGCTGTATTCCGCCCAACCCTGGGCCCAGTTTATATACCAACCTAGTCCTGCTTTTACTCCAAGCATTTCCGATACTATCAAGGTAAGAAATGAAGCTCCCAGGCCCATAAACAACCCTATGAATATCATAGGGAATGCAGCCGGGACCGCTACCCTGAAGATTAGGTATTTTCTATCCGCTCCCAGAGTTCTGGCAACCTCGAAGAAAGCATTTCGAACATTTGCGATCCCCGAACTGGTCATCATTGTCACAGGAAACCATACGGCAAGGGTTATAAGAAATACACTTGCCCAGAAGCTGGTGGGGAATATTGTCATGGCTATGGGAATCCATGCCGTTGCCGGTATCGGCCCTATAACTTTTAGCAAGGGTCCAATCCAGTAATTCCACTTTTTGCTCCATCCCATCAATATCCCCGCCGTAAGCCCCAGAATGCTTCCTATAGCATAACCTACCACTAAAAGCCTGAGAGAATACAGTACACTGACACCAAGCAGCTGCCAGTCGGCTGTAAGTGAATTCAGCACTTTATCCGGTCCCGGAAAATACGGGAGCGGCAGCAGCTTCAGTTTGAGTGTCACTATATCCCATAGCTCAAGGAACAAAAACACAGCTGTCAACAATGGAGCACGTTCAATTAACTTCGTAAAAAGCGGTTTAATGAAAAATGATAGTATCAAGACAAGTAAATATGCAGCTAAAAATGCTTTTAATAGCGAAGGATAAACCTTTGTGGTTGTAAAGCTCTGTTTGTTGGGCAGTGATAAGTGAAGTATCAAATCTGTGATCAGGGCTATAAGAGGCAATATTAAAACTATTCTTTTATCCAAAATTTTTTTGTTTTTTATAGCCGGCTCCGATAATGCCGGACTTAGAGATGTACTTTCTTCGATATTTGCTGCTTGAGATGACATATTTTCTCCTCCAAATATGGAAATACTAAATACCTGTGCCTGCGCTGCGCACCTCTCCCGTTTCCAGCGCCAATAGGTAATCTCCCCACTTAGCAGCCCATTCCCTCAATTCCTTTACATCAAGGGGCGAAGGAACTTTTGACTCGGTATGCTCGGAAATTTTATTTGCCAGCTTTCTGTATACATTAGCCTGTATCGATTCTGGAGCCGCTTCGATGGTGGTTTTTCCCTGCAGTTCACTCTGTGTAACCGTTACAGACCTTGGTACATACTCAACTACTTGAGTGCTGGTCTGTCTGACAAAATCATCTATTATTTCTCTTGCATAAGGTGCATTGATGGAGTTTGCTATAACTCCTCCTAATAGAGCCCCACCGGAATTGGAATACTTCTGTATCCCCTTGAATAGATTGTTTGCTGCATATACAGCCATAAAGTCCGCTGACGAGACAGTAAATACATGCTCTGCTATACCTTCCCTTACCGGTACTGCAAAGCCTCCGCAAACAACGTCACCTAAAACGTCGTAGATAACATAGTCCAGATCAAGTTCTTCAAAGACCTTTTGCTGCTTAAATAATTGGACGGCTGTAATAATACCCCTTCCTGCGCAGCCGACTCCCGGTGCCGGACCTCCCGCTTCTACACAATACACACCTCTGAAGCCCTCAAATATTACTTCATGAGCCTTCACAACACCCTTTTCTCTCAATGAATCAAGTACCGTGGGAATATATTTTCCCCCTCGCAGAGTATTGGTAGAATCGCTTTTCGGGTCACAGCCAAATTGCATTACCTTATATCCGGCTTCTACCAGTGCAGCACTTATGTTTGATGTGGTGGTAGACTTACCTATTCCACCCTTCCCGTAGATTGCTATTTGCTTGATCTTTTTCTTAGACAATTTAAACACCCCTAGTTTTAATATAGTTTTTTATTTTTACCAATGCTTTATCTATAAAGTCCGAGACTGCAAAGGATTGAATTCCCTTGCCCCGAAGAGCTTCCACCGCTCCAGCACCTATTTGGCTTACCAGTACCACACCGCAGTCGGAAAGGGCTTCTACCGTATTCCTCATGGCGTCCTCATGATGTTCACCGGAATCACATGCTGGAGTATTTGGGCGGAGTTCCACAAATTTATAGTCATCATCCTTTATTTCAAAAATCAGAAACTGTCTTGCTCTCCCGAAATGCTGGTTTATAACCTTGCCGTCACTGCTTGCTACAGCTATTCTAAAAGACATAAAGTACACCTCCTAAACGATATATGCTGTACTATTCAACCGTGGGAAAACGTCTGAAGCGGCTGTTCGTACAGAAGCCCTGCAAGATCAACACCCGAACCGGGTATGCCGCATGCATCGGCGCGGCACTGTTGGCAGTGCCTGAATACCGGTAAATACTCCTCAGCAGCTTTTCTTGCAGATTCTAACTCATAACAATCCGGCGGATTGAAGCTCTCCATTTCGTTTTGGGGGATAAGTGGAATTATATTTATCATAGAGGCTCCCACTCCTGCCGTAACTCTTGCAATCTCAGCTATATGCTTATCATTTACACCGGGTATAAGTACTGTATTCACTTTCACTACAGCACCCAATTCCGAAACCTTGCGTATACCTGCCATTTGGGCCAGAAGCAGCCACAATGCAGCTTCTTTTCCCGTCATTAATTTACCGTTGTAAACTATATGAGAGCATATGTTTGCCAGTATATCCGCCTGAACTGCATTAACAGTGACTGTGACTGTTTTAACCCCTGCCCTTACTATTCTTTCGGCGTTCTCCTTTAACATGAGTCCGTTTGTACTCAGACAATTGATAAGGTTTGGATATTTTTCATGCACCAGTTCAAAGGTCTTTAGTGCATGTTCTGTGGCAAGGGTATCACCAGGGCCGGCAACACCTACCACTGTAATGTCAGGGCAGAGTTCCAAAGCTTTGTCTACTACTTCAAGGGCCTCTTCAGGGGTTAAAAGCTTACCGCTTACTCCCGGCCTTTTTTCATATTTATTAAAACTTCTTTTGCAAAATTTACACTGTATATTGCAAGCCGGGCTAACCGGCAAATGTATTCTTCCGTATTTAAAATGGGCTTCACCGCTAAAGCACGGGTGTTTTTTCACCAGGTGCCCGTATTTGGTATCGAGTTTTGACTGAGTGCAAACTCCCATATATATCCCTCCTTACTTGAACAGAGCATGTAAATAATCACAATTAAACATATCGATTTACTAGTATTTAGCGTATAAAAATTCGACGGATTTTTAATGCCTATATTAATTCTTAATACATCGTTTAAACGCTTTGTAAAATTGATAAAGCAAGGCGTCAAGCTCAACCTTTGTACTCTCAATTTTATCTTTGTCGGAGCCATGGTTGGTGCAAAGAGTGTTAAGAATCCAGTTTTTTTGAATGATTTGTGTTTGTAACTCAGTAATGTTTTGAACCATAATAATCTCCTCCTTAGAAGCGTTTAAGTGTGTTTTTAAATAAAAAGAGGCCAAGCATTGATTTCCTCAGCGGAAAATCATACTTAGCCTCCAGTTTTTCTGGTCAACTTTGTAAGATTACTTAATTTTAAGTTTATTGATTCTTATCATATTCCAAGTATTCCTATCACTTTACTTTATTTTAATGCATAATTATCCTATTGTCAAGAATATTCTTCCTATTTTTTTAGATTTAGAATAACTTTATTTCAGAGCATATGGGAAATTACAGTACTACCGAAGGTGAGATTTCTTCAGCTAAGTCTTTATAGGTTAGTCCGCTTTCCCTTTCCTCATTTATCGTTGTAACTGTATTCTGAAGTGATTGCCATACCTTATGCCTTATCCAGTTAAAATCCGCGGACTGTCTCATATCAGCATTGCGCCTCGGCCTTGGAAGCTTAATCTTTATAATTTCTTTGATGGTGCCTGGGTTTGAGGTCATTACCGCCACTCTATCAGCTAAGAAAACCGCTTCGTCAATACTATGGGTAACAAAAACTATTGTCTTGTTTGTCTTTTCCCATATCCGCAGAAGCTCATCCTGCAATACCTCCCTGGTCTGGGCATCTACCGCAGCAAAGGGTTCATCCATTAGAAGCACATCGGGATCATAGGCTAATGCCCTTGCAATTGCTATTCTCTGCTTCATGCCGCCTGACAACTCATGGGGATATCTTTCCTCAAAGCCCTTCAAACCTACCAGTTCTATAAAGCTTCTACTCAACTCAGCTCTTTCCTTTTTGGGAATTCCCTTTATCTCAAGGCCAAATTCTACATTCTTTCTAATTGTCCTCCACGGAAACAGTGCATAGCCCTGCATTACAATTCCTCTATCAAGAGCCGGGCCGTGTGCCAGCTTACCGTCAATAAATATTTTGCCGCACTTAGCATTTATCAGCCCTGCCAATATATCCAGAAGCGTAGATTTTCCGCAGCCGCTCGGTCCTACGATAGCTATAAATTCTCCCTTTTTAACCTTAAGACTTACTTCTTTTAGTGCTGTAAATTCTTTTTTCTTTTCTGCTTTGGACTTCTTAATATGATATTGGTGGCTTATATTTTCCACAACAATCTTACTGCTAATCTCGCTATCCCCTGTCACTATATTAAGATTCCTTCTTTTTTGAGACAACATGCCCAATCCCCCTTTTGCCACTCCTTATACTCGTGTCATTTTTCTGTTATATAAGTAAAAGGACTTTTGCCATACCAATCTTCCTTAAACGGCAGGGTTACATTTTCACTGAAAGTTCGCTGGAAGGCTGTATTTTTTATTATTCTGGCAGCACGCTTCGCCACTTCAAACACTCCCCTATAACCTACATAGTTTTGAGGCTGGCTAAAAAGCGGCAGTGCTGGTATTCCCAGCTTTGCTGCCCAGACATTGCTTCCTGAATGACCGACAAACAAATCAGGCTTTACCTTTTTAAGCATGTTTACAAGCTCAAACACCTGGGTGGTCGCAACATTTATCTCTAAATCAGGATTGCCGGAAACCGCTTTCAAATAAATGTCATCGCCAAACTGGTCATAATGGTACGCTCTTATACCTACAACTTCACAGCCAAGCTCCTGTAAAAGCATCGCCGTAACCGCTACTCTGATTTCGCCGCCGCTCACCAAGACCCTTTTACCCTTTAAAATACTGCGGTATAACTCAAGTTCAACTTCAAGCTCCTTCTTCTCTTTCTCAATAAGTGTTTTTGCTTCGCTCTCAAGGTTTAATTCCTTCGCTATATCTAAAAGCCAATCTTCGGTATTCCTTATGCCTATGGGCATATTATTCAGTACATAGGGTATGCCATACCGTTCCTTGAGAATTTCTACAAAGTAATCGTCATGGGTAGGGCAGACACTTATGTTGAGGGCGGCTTCTATAAGGAAACGGAATTTATCCGGATGGGCGAAGTTAGGATAAAAATTGACCTCCAGACCCAAGGCCTTTAAAAGCCTTTCAATCTCCAGTTCATCAGTTCTTCCCATAGAAAATACATTCAATACATTAACTGTCTTGCTTTTGATGTATTCTTTTTTCACTTGGTCCAGCCCGTTGCTAACAAGCCCTCCTGGAGCCTCACTTTTGAGTTCAAGCTCCAGACTTCTTGCGATACCGTGATAAACAGCATCGTAGGCTGTTGCCGATATTTTCGTTTTAAAGCCCTCGCAGTGTATAGGGATTATACGGGCGGAGATTCTTTTCTGAAGCCTTGAGGTAAGCTCATCAATATCGTCTCCGATAATCCCCGGTGCACAACTGGATACCACAATAATAGCCGCAGGCCTGTGATTTTGATCAGCTTTGATTATAGCCTCCTCCAGCTTGCTTTCTCCGCCGCCTATAATGTCCTGCTCCTCAAGATTTGTCGATACCCATAATAAAGCCTTTGGTTTACCTCCTCTAATACTTTGCCCCGGACGAAAGTAGCTGTCCATATTGTGGCTTGAGCTGCCGCAGCCTATAGGCCCATGCATTATTGTCACAGCCTCGGGAATGGTTAAAACCATTGCTAGCGCCAGGCCCATCTGGCAATTACACGTCTGGCTGAAGCTCCTATTTTTGTTGACCAGACAGCCTCCCCTGGAGCCTTCTATAAGTTGGCAAGCCTTTCCTCCAAAGGCATTGCAAGCTTTCAATCGTTCTTCACGCTTGGGTACTACCTTTTCATCAATATATCCCATAGACAAGCTACCTCCCTGCTACCAAAACGTCCAGTATATCTTCTATAAGGTGTAGACCGCCTTTAAATCCTGCGTATCCGCGGTTGAGTACTGCCCTGTTGCTCGCCGGGAAGCTTACAGTCAAGTGCTTGGCACCTATTGCCGCTGCAAGGTCTCTTTCAAGTGCGCTTCCAAATACAAAAGCCGGACTGAAGCTGTGGAAATACCTCTTCTCACTGAATAAAGGCCAGTGCTCCGCCAAATGCTTCTGTATCTCCGAGGAATCGGTTTCAAATACCACCTTTGGAGTCTTAATATACTTAATTTCTCCAAAATGTACTTTCAATTCTTCCTTATGTGTTTCCCCCAGACAGTCGGTAATAACTACCAGCTCAGGCAGCCACCCCAGGTCCTCTGCCAAAAACCTGGTTATAGAATAGCTATAGCTTGCATTTCCTACAACAACACCATAATGCTGTAAATCCAAATCGGCATAGACATCGGCTATGCGTTCAATATAACGGTAATAATCCCTTTGTTCATCGGCAATAATCTTCTCTACCACGCTTGCATTAATTCCGGCAAAATCCGCTGCCTTTCTTAAAAATTCTGCTGTAGCTGCCGGGCCTATAGGAATATCGACAGCTATAAAAGGAGTTTGGTGTACTTGCTCAAACGTCCGTGCAGCCTCAACTCCATACGTCCTTGAAATAACTATGTTTCCCACAGAAGACCCCGCTTGGTTTAAATTCTCCAATGTTTCATCATAGCTAAAAAAAGTATTAGCCTTCATTCCTAAAAGCCCCAACAGTCTTTTCAACTCTGCCAGATCGCCCCTAAAAAAAGGGTCCTGCCCCGGTACGGCTCCCCATAGATTAATCACATCAGGTGCTTTCTCATTGGCTTTTTGCACCTGCTCGCTAAACAGCCTTTCCAGCACAAGATCGTAGCCTCTATAGGAATTACCTTTAAACCCTCCTGTATCCACAGCCAAAACAGGTTTACCCTGGTTTCTAAACCCTCTTGCTATCCCTGTAGTGTCATCACCTATTATCTCAGTCATGCAGCCGGTGATTACTACATATAATTGACCCTCCACAACGTCAAGAGTATTTGCTATCTGCTCTCTCAGCCGATCCTCACCACCGAATACAATCTCATTTTCAGAAACATTTGAGCTCGGAACCGCAAGTCCTCCGCAGTAACCAGCTCCATAATACGCACTTCCGGCCTGCTGGCTTGCAAATACATTACCACCGCACCCCGCAGACGCATGTATCACCGGAACAACACCGGGAAGTGAATTTAAGGTACTCAAAGCTCCTCCCAGGGCGCAAGAAAATCTCGGTCTTTCTATGTAAGGCATAAATGCGTTCACCCCACTCGGTTTATTCATACAATATGCTGATAGATATACTATTTTTTATAATATGGATTGTATTCATTTGTATAAATATCTTGAGCTTTAATCCTCCCCTTTTCCAATTGTCCGTGCTTAATCATTAAATCCAGCCACCGGTTTATATAAGACTCCTGGACATACTCATTGCTATCATAGACGAAGCAGCTCACCTTCTCAGGGTCTATTTCCATCTTCCTTGCTATTATTTTTATGGCTTCTTGCTGATTTTGATTTATCCATTTATGAGCCTTTATTATTGCACGGACAAACCCTTTAACCTGCTCAGGGTGTTTATTTATAAACTTCTCGCTGAATCCGCGAATAGACGAACCGCCTTCCGGCCCTTTTACCACATCATAGCTTGTAAAAAGAGATACAAGACCCCCATCCAGTTGGGCTTTTTTTATCCACGGCGGATGTAAAACCGCAAGATCTACAAGCCCCTGCTTCAGTGCCTGCTCCTGCTCTTTGTCAGGCATTATTACAAACTCAACCTGCTCTTTGGGAATATTATTCTGGCTCAGCCATTCCAGAACAATCAAATCGGTGCATGAATTCAAGCCGGAAACCGCAACCTTGACTTTTTTGTTCAGAAAGTCCTTTGCAGATTTAATGCTTCCGCCTTCCTTAACAAAATAATTCATATGCACAAACTTGCTGTCGTCTACCATACCCGGCGATACAATTTTTATTTTGGCACCACCTAAAACAGCCTTTACAACGGTATTTGGGTGACCGGTAAACAAATCACTGCTGCCTGACAGTGCTGCCGCTATGTCCTCACCTGCCTTTAGTACACCTATGTATTTTGTCTGTATCCCTTCTTCCTTGAAATATCCGAGTTCATCGGCAATGTAAAACTCATTGAAAGAAGTTTGCGTCGGAATCCTTATGGTAAAGAGTTCCTTGCTATTTTCACCGTTTACGCCACTTCCTGCTTGGTTTATTGTGCTTTTATCCGATGAGCAAGCTGCTCCTGTAACAATCAGTGACAGCGTTATTAAAAAAACTAATAGCATTCTTTTCATTCTCATTCCTCCAATCAGCCTTAACCACTTATCAAATAAATTACGTATTAGGAATTTCTTCCTTCCACCGTGTCAGCCTCCCTCCCACAGCCACAAGCAGGTAATTCACCGCCAGCCCGAGCAGAGACATAGTAACAATCGCAGCATACATTTCCGGTATCTCAAACTTGATTTCAGATTCGTAAAGTAAAAAGCCAAGGCCGGCATTTGAGCCAATCATTTCTGCTGCAATAAGTATAAGAATGGAGTAAGTGGCGCTAAGGCGTATTCCTGTAAAAATAGATGGGAAAGCACCGGGAACAATCACCTTCAAAAGCAAAGTAAAAGACGATGCACCCATTGACCTTGCTGATTTTATCAGTAGAGGCTCCACACTCTTCACACCTGAAATGGTATTTAAAAGAATAGGCCACTGTACACTCCAAAAAATAATGGCTACTTTCGACACTTCACCTATACCGAATAGCAGAATAAATACCGGAAACAGAGCCAGTGCAGAAGTCTGCCTGAAGGTTTGGAGCAGCGGATCCACAAACCTTTCAACCCCCTTGAACCATCCTATCAAAAGCCCGAGAGGTATTGATATGAGTAACCCCAGCCCAAACCCCAGAACTGCCCTTTGCAGACTTATAATCAAATGCTTGAACAACACACCCGTGACTGTCAATTTCCATAATGCCGCAGCTACTTTGGAAAATGGGGGTAAAAAAGTGGTGTCAGCCAGTCCGAGCTTGGGGATAAATTCCCATATAAGCAGAAAAATTGCTACTGCTAAAAGGCTATAGGTATGCCCAAGCAGTTTTTTAAACAGATTTAAAAGCATTGTACCACCTCCCAAAAATAGGTTTATTTGTTGCCTATTTTAAATCACTACTGGAAGTCCTGCAAAACAAGCGAGTAAATATCTTCTACCAATCTCAAAGCTCCCTCGTATCCCACATAAGACCGGTTTAGAACCAACCTGTCGCTCAAAGGCATTGAAATGGAAAGCTGGTAGCCGTTTATATCCTCAGCCAATACCCTCTCCCAGGCACTGCCTAGAATCAATGGCCTACCTCTGAATTTTATATTTCTGATAGTTTCCTGTGCCAGGCCTCCATCATTAGTAAAAACAACCTCTGACGAGATACCGTCAATAAAATTCTTGAATTCTTCCTCAATTTTCTCCTGGTGCTCAGGAGAGACATCGTCAGTAATAAACTGAGTTTCCGGCAAAAGGCCCATATCGTTAATTAAGAATTTAGATACACCCAGTGTATAAAAGCTGTCTGCTACCGTTATAAAACGCCTCGGTAGCAAACGTGTTTCCAGCAGTACATCCGCAGAGCGCTCAATATAGTAAAAATACTCATTCTCATGGCGGTTTATAACTTCTTCAATCCTTTTAGAATCCAGTCCTGCATATTCACCCACAGTTCTCAGGAATTTGCCGGTTTCGGTAGGCCCTATGGGCAAAACCGGGTAATGCAAGTAAGGGGTCCCGAATTTTTCTTCCAAACTCTGTACGTTTTTCACTCCCACCCAGGGCGACACCAGAAGATTAAACTGTGCCTTCGGTACTTTATTAAGGGCCTGCAGCCCTCTTCCCGGTCCGAAAATTACATTGGGCTTTAATCCTATTTCCGAAACAAGCTTCTCCAATTCCTTCAAGTTTCCCGTCCAGAAGGCATCTTGAAAGGGCACTACCGACCATATATTCACAAGTCCGGGCTCAATCTCCTCCGAGGGCTTTAAGTACTGGTCTATTATAGCTTCCAAAACCAGTTCATGCCCATAAATGTTAGTGCCTTTAAAGCCTCCGGTTTCGGCATATACTACAGGCTTTCCAGCGTCCTGGAACTCCCTTACCACTTCCCCCACATCATCTCCTACGATATCTGATGTACAACCGGTTAATACAACAAATAAATCGGCGTCTATAACCTTAAGGGCATTTTCTATAGTTTCCCTCAGTTTTTTATCCCCTCCGAAAATTACTTCCTTTTCGGTTATATTTGTAGATGGTACCGAGTGCCCGCCTACATAGCCCGAGCCCTGGCAGCCGTTATCCAATCCCAGCGCCCCCCAAAGCTTCTGACCGCACCCCGGTCCTGCATGAAGCACCGGAACAGCCCTCTCTATTGCAAGTACCGATTGAAGCGCCCCCAGTGCGCAAACGTGCCTGATTTGTTCAACTAACTGCGACATTATCCTACCTCCTCCTGAAGAAATGAAAATCCATCCTGACTGAGCCACCAGTCGGTATAAGGCAGCTTTACCCTCGCCGAAAGATTTTTGGCAAGGCTGCGGTTTGTAACCGCATCAATCAACCTGTAGCCAAAGTCTATGAGACCCTGATATCCGAAAGCGCTATATTCATCGGCAACCATCACTGAGGCTATACCCATTTTAGTGGCCCATACAGCAGTACCGCCATGACGGGATATATACAAATCGGGTTTCAACTTATTCAATAGGTTCAGCAGCTCAAAGTTCTGCTGGTCGCACACACTTATAGGTATATCTGTCTCAGAGTCTGACAGCTTTCTTGAAGATTCGGGGCAGGTACCGTGATCGTAGTGCTGGTCAAAATGCCACGTGGCTCCCCATACCACTTCAACTCCCAACTCCTGCAAGACCCTTATATAGTTGTGCCCAAAGCTCGGCCCCATGCCTACTACAGCCTTATAGCCCTTGAGCTTTTCCCTTATCACCGCCAGTTCCGAAGTAATTCGCGCCTTTTCTTCAGCTATATATTCCTCAACCTCATTTTCCTTACCTGTAGCCTTACCCAGTCCACGAAGCCAACTGTCCATACCTGCAGTACCGTGGGGCTGTAAAGATTTCACATAAGGGACACCATACTGCTCCTCAAGGCCGTTACCGAGATAACTCCCCAGAGTACCGCAAATACTTATTGTCGCAGCTGATTCAGACATCTTAGAGAGCTCCTCAACAGTACTGAAAGGTGCCACAAACACAGGTTCAAGTTCAAATCTTGCCAGTATGGCAGTAATAGCCTCCTTCGCTCCGCCTCGGAAGTTAATCATATTTACCTTATTTGTTTTAACCTCAGGCGGCTTCACGATAGCTGTAAGTATTGCATGGAAAGCAGCATCAAACCCCGAAGCCCATACCTTCGATTTAAAACCTTCGCAGAAAACCGGTGAAAGTGGTACAGGTATCTCATCACTTAGTTCGTCCAGAACACTCTTAATATCCTCTCCTATTATCCCGGAGACGCATGATGTAGTAACAAAAATCGCTTTGGGCTTAAAACGCATATATGCTTCACGCACCGCTTCTCTTAGCTTGTTTACCGCCCCGAAAACAGTATCCTCCTCAGTCATATTTGTTGTGATAAAGTTTATATTCCTGTGCTTCCATCCCCGTATACTCTCACCCCATTTGTTGGCAGTGTTGCCGTATATCGAGTCTGCTGCACAGCCTATGGGTGCATGGTTTACAATAGCGGCATCCTCTATGCCTGAAAGATAGCCCTGCGCGCAGCCTGAGCTGCATGCGCTTGCCTGACTGAAGCACCTCTCCCGATTCTTCAATGAGCAGCACGACGCCCTAGATACCAGATCCTTTATGGTCCCGTTATATCCGGTGATTGCCCCAAGCCTACTTTCCCTCACAGCTGCTTCAGCACTTTGAACATTTATTGCCATGATAATTACCTCCCATTCTCCTCCTGAATATTTATTTTCATAAGCCATTAAAGGTATATAGATAACGAACTCCAAAACTTAAATATTCCAAATTACCAATAATATGGGCCAGAACGAAGGCCTTGGGGACGGATTCTCGTGACAGACACGGTTTTCGTATGTCTCGAGAACCGTACCCCATGGACGTAGTGGACTTACGTAGTACTGGTGATTTTCAACTCTAGAGTTCAGTATCTATAAAAAAAGACCGGTCATACTTTCATTCTAAATATCAGAAAGTAAATCCAGCCTCCAGTTTTCTGGTCAAAACAACACTATTTACTTTTTTAAAATCACTACTGTATATGTGGATTAATTAATCACTTCCTCTATGTAAAATTTTATCACCTTTTTCATAAGGATAATTTATTCTTACTTTTCCTATACAAATACTCTACTTTTGGTCATAATTTTTTATATAGGCTGCAAAATAAAATCAAAAAGGCCATATTCTAATAATATAGAACATGACCTCTAGTTAGCTAGTCGGTACTCAAATGTTTATTTTTTACATATTATACAATAATACGTGTCATTTGTAAATACATATGAGCAAATTAATTTACCTGTTTTTTAGAAGTTGCTTTTAAAGTGTGAAAAGTACTGTTAAGCACATTCGCAAAAGGTTTGTACTTAACTATACACCCCATATGTAGCAGCTGCCCTTACCATCGCAGCTGCGCTCAGCAAATTGCCGTTTGGCGGAAATTCACAGCCTGTCGAAAGAATATACCCTGCATTATTACCCACGAATAGTTCTATCTGCTTTCTGCAATCCTCAACAACTTCTTCCTGTGCCATAATCAGCCCTGTATTAGCCGGGTCTGAATACCCTATGGTAACAACCTTGCTGCCCCATTTTTCCACATGCTCCTCCCATGTCTTACACCCATAAGCCGGATGAGCTACCGAAATAGCCACCGGGTCTGCCCATTTGATTACCTCCTCAAAGTAAACCCCATTGCCGCAGTTATGTACCGTTACTATTCCTCCAGCATTCCTTACAGCGTCTGCTATCCGTTTTAAGTAAGGTCCTTCAAACCTTTCCCACATACTTTTGCTTAATACCGTTGGAGATGAATAAAGCGGATCAATACACACCGAATGTGCCCCAGCCTCAATCTGTGCCTTTGCATACTCTACAAGCACTTGTGTGATTATCTCAATAGCTCCCAATACCTCGTCCGGGTGCCTTATCAGGTCCTTAAACAGCTCCTTGTGACCCCGTATTTGGGACAATACCCCTAAAGGTCCATACAAAAAGCCTAAAATAGCAACTTCCTTGCCCTTAGCTTTGGAAAGTCCCGCACAAATATCAATAACAGACTTCATACGTTTACTCTTTCTCGGGTCAACCAGTTTAATTTTAGCATAATCACCTGCGTTTTTTATGAACTGGTTATTAAAATTCGGATATGCCGTACTGTTTTTCGGGAAAATAACCTCCTGCCCGAAGTCATAGGCCTCTACAGAAAGGTCTACCAGTGTAACAAACGAATCAAAGCCCAGCAGCTCCTGTGAGGCAAGTAAACTTTTAGTTGCCAGCTCCGAGTCGGTAGACCATTTATCATAGGTAATTCCCAAAACACGGTGGGAAGCACCGCAAAAAAGAGGAGCTGCCGGTACTCTATCCCCCTTTTTAAACTGTAACGCAAGAGAAACCCTTTCAAGGGAAGTCAATTGGTCGTTTTCGTACTTGAACGCCATATTATACACCTCCTGTAAAATTATCGATATTTAAAAGCATAACGGAAATTTGACTGATTTATTATATAGATAACAAACTCTAGAGATAAAAACATTCTACCCCTGCCTCTGCCCCCCCAATTTTAGTTTTAGATTTAGTTATAACCTGCTTAAAACCCCAGACATTTGACAAATACCTTATCAAAGTCCTTATAATTTGCTAATTCCAGAACATCAATTTTCTTTACTTCACTTTCCATCTCGCCTCTGTATGAACTATTTAACAGAAAAGCATGACCGCCTGACTTGGAAGTATTGCCTATAAAATCAATCCTACCCTCAAACTCAGCAGGTAAAAGACCTATGTTAATCAAGCTTTTTGCCCTCAAGTGGTAGCCAAAGGACCCGGCTATCAGTACATTATCAATTTCAATAGCTTTGACGCCCTTACTCTGGAGCAAAAACTCAATTCCTGCTCTTACAGCCCCTTTTGCGAGCTGTACCTGTCTAACATCCTTCTGGGAAAGATACACTCCATCAGATACCATAAAAACGGTTTTCCCCTCTATTTTAACCAGCCTTTCCCTTAATGAAGGTAAGATACCCTCAGCTTCAGGCTCTACAAATTTTCCGTTTTTATTTATGACACCATAGGCAACAAGCTCACCTACAATATCCAGTAATCCACTTCCGCAAATCCCTATAGGTTTGATATCACCTATAGTCTTGACAGTAATACTGCCATCCCTCTCCACATTAAACAACTCAACAGCACCCTTACCGGCCCTCATGCCATGGGTTATATTCATACCCTCAAAGGCCGGACCGGCAGCAGTAGAAGTGGCCGAAAGTTTACCGTCAAAGCCTATTACCATTTCGCCGTTGGTTCCTATGTCTACAAAAAGCGTTTTCCCTTCTTTCTTATGAAGCTGCGACGCCAATACCCCTGAGGTTATATCCGCACCTACATAGGCTGAAATTATTGGCGGAAGGTATATAATACCCAATTGAGAGATATCCAACTTATGCTCCGCTGCACTCAAATGTATGCCTCCATATACTTCAGGCGTATACGGATATTTCCCCAGCGAATGGGGACTTACATTAGCAGCAAGATGAAGCATACAGGTATTACCGCTGAATATAACCTCATAGATACTGCTTTTTGCTACTGCGTTTGTCTTTGACAGTTCATCGATCATTCCGTTTATTTCGCTTATTATGGATGAGTACATAGTATCAAGCCCATTTTCCTCAGACGCAAACTTTATCCTGGACAAAACATCCTGGGCATGAACGGCTTGCGGGTTTAGGGCGGAAACCGACTGAAGCTCGGTACCGGTACTTATATCCACAAGTGAAGCCACAAGAGTAGTTGTACCTATATCCACCACCATCCCGTAATTATCTCTTTCGGTATTTCCGTTTTCCGTCCCTCTAGTATGCTCTCCTGCAAAAATATAGGTTATATCTTCATTTTGGCTATACTTCTTTTTTATAAAGCTATCAAGTTCAAAATTAAAACTCTTACCGTGACTTAATATCTTTAGGCTTTTGTTTTGCTGCTTGCTAATAATCTCAACCGATATATCCCCAGCAACCGCAGTCTCACAGGACAAAACAACCCCTTGAGCTGCCTCTTCGACAGAAACATGATATTTATTGTGTTGGACAACATTTTTCAATGAAGCACTATCCAGCTTTACTTTACATTTTCCGCATATGCCCGCACAGTTACATGGCGACTCTATTATCAGACCAGCCTGCCTGGCAGCTTCAAGAATTGTGGTACCTTCAATAACCTGTATGGACTTTCCTGAAGGAAAAAACTTTACAACCGCCATTTTGTTAATTCTCCTTTACCGTAGAAGTCATTGCCGTAATATTATCCAGTGAAGAGGATGTGCTAAGGCCACAGGCTGGAGAAATAATATCTATACCGTCTCGTATTAGCCTTTCGGTTTGGCCTGCTACTTTATCCGGTGTACCGAATTCAAGCAGGAATGTACTTAGATTGCCCATAGTAGTGATTTGTGGAAACTCTTCTTTCAATAGCCTCAAGTTCACCAGTGCATCGGTGCTTAAAGCATTGGACTTTATTTGGGGAACCAAATGCTTTACCGAATTCATATTACCGCAGATATGTACAATAACAGGTGCACCCATTGAGTGTATACCGTCTATAACCTTATTTAGATATCTCACAGCATACTCCTCAAACATTTTGGGCCCAAGTATCTCACCTGTAGCAGTAGGGTCACCTATAGAAATCAATGTCACGCCATTTTCTATCATCAGCCTTGAATACTCAATAAGAAAGTCCGATACATAATCAATTACCTTATGGGCGTTTTCCTTATCTTTACGAAGCTCCTTAAGAAACGGTATGGGATCGACTATTGACGCTGCTGTGCTGATCGGACCGGTAAGATTGCCTATAACCGGCACGTCAGGGTACTTTTTAGACAGGCGGTAGCCCGACTGTACTATTGTGTTTACCCTTGCGCCTTTGAGCATATTATTTATGTCTTTAAACTCTACCTTTGAAGCTGATGGAAATATTTCCTTTTCAATTTTGGGCTCACAGGCTAAGGTGCCGAAGTTTATTTCACTTCCCAGCACTTCCGCCTCGACGGTCATACAAAATGGAATGCCGAAGTTCTCAAAGCCGGTTTGCTGGTGAACGTCATTGGAGAGTTCGGCCATAAGTGTGTCATCATGGTGTGCTTGGGGTAGAGTATGGCCGGTTTTGTTCATGACGTCTACTATTGCAGCATTCATCATGCCTCCAGTGCATATAACCGGAGGTCTGTCGGTTTTTTGTTTATTTAAAACCCTTAGTAATCTTTCTTTTGGGCTTAATGTGCTCACTTATTTTCCCTCTTTTCGGTGTTGGAATTTGTGCAAAGTGGAGTAAGTAGTTATTGCGAATTTTAGCATTTGGTGAGTGTTTGTGCCTCTAGTTTCTCAAAGTTTACCGGATAGCCTATCTCCATTACAGTGTCCAGCATAGCTTGGATGTTTTGAAAGGGAGTTTCGGTAGGAAGACTGCAGCCGGAAGCTACGATGTAGCCTTTGGGATTATCATAGGCTTTTTTTACGCATTCAATTACTGCTTTTCTTACATCATCGGAGCTCCCCTGAAGCATTACTTCTGAAGGCCTAACATTTCCCATAAGCCTTACCCTGTCTCCAACCTTTATTTTCGCCTCATACAGGTCGGCATCGTTGTCAATGCTAATACAGTCGGCCCCGGCTTCCGCCATTAGCTCCCATATTTTATTGGTTTTCCCGCAGATATGCAGGGTAACGCTTTTCCCTCTGGAGTGAATATAGCCAATCAGCCTTTTTAGATATGGATAGGAAAATTCCTCAAACTGTTTTGGGCTGATGACAGTGGCCGATGACATTGCGTCGGTTAGGCTTGGCGTACAGCCTGCGTCCATTATAGCTTTAGCGTATCTCAGGCTTGTTTCTAACGAAACCTCGCACAGTTTGTGTACGGCCTCAGGATTCCTTATCGTAAGCCTAACCAGGTTTTCAGAGCCTATTAAGAATGACGCATTTGTGAATGGACAGGTTAATGCCCCTGTTACCGTCACTTCCTTACCCACCGACTCAACTGCTCTCTTCATGGCTTCCAGATGGTGTGGCAGATTACCGTCCTTATATGGATCTGCCGGTTCTATACCGTCTATCTGAGATACATTGCTAATTGCGGGAGCCCCAAGATAAGCAGTCTCGTCGGCAGGATAATGTACCTTTGCGCCCATAGCCTCCGCTTGGGTGTATAAATCGGTGAAAATCCTTATAATATCATACTTAAAAAGCCGGTATGCCTCTATATGTGCTTTTGCAAGCAATCGCCCATTACCCTTGAATTCCGACACCTTTACCCCAATCACCCTAGCAGCAGTATTCCCTACAATAGGTACACACGGCAGCCTGTCAATCGACTCTCCTTTGTTGTAGGCAGTAAGCCTTTCGATAGGAGTCATTCGTTCAAACGGCATTAAGCCGCACCTCCCACCAATCTTCTAGCAAGTCTGACAGCTTCAGCAGCATTGATTGAATATCCGTCAGCACCTATTTTATCCGCAAAACTCTGAGAAATAGGACCCCCACCTACCATTACCTTAAAACTCTCCCTTATGCCCAGAGTGTTCAAAATCCTTATTACTTCGCTCATTCCCTCCATTGTAGTAGTCATCAAAGTCGATAGCGCAATTATCTTTGCCTCCACCTCTTTAGCCGTTTCTACAAACTTTTGCGGCGGAATATCCCTTCCAAGGTCAATCACATCAAACCCTGACGTCTCAAGCATTATTTTCACAAGATTTTTTCCTATATCATGGGTATCTCCTTCTACAACACCTATTACTACCCTATGCTTCTCTCCCGATTCCTTGGTCTTAATATGAGGCTTCAATATATCCAATCCGGCATACATAGCATCAGAGCACATAAGCAGCTCAGGTATAAAATATTCCTCTTCTTCAAAAAGCTTTCCAGCCCTCTCCATTCCGTCCGAAAGCCCCTTTTCAATAGCCTCATATGCGTCATAGCCTTTATCGATTACTTCATTCGAAAGCTGCACTGTCAGGCTTTCATCCATATACACCACTGAATCCGACAGTTTTTTAAACAATTCATCTTTACCTTCAGGCATTTTTATAACCTCCAATTTAAATTATTTACAACTCACCTTTTTATAGATAACCATTAAAAGAACTAACACCTTGCCCTAAGTCCCCGGAACCAGTGATTTTATAAAACAAAAAAGGCCAAGCTTTAAATTCCTATTATTTATAGGAATAAAACCTAGCCTCCAGTATTTCTGGTTGACCATCAATTATTTCACCTGTCAAGGGATATGTATAAGTTGATTTTATTTCAGGCGCATTTTCTCGTTTTTTTCTATCTGGACTACTTTGCCTTCCTGTATGACCAGAGTTACCGAACCGTAGCTTACAGAATGCAGCAACTCTAAAAGCTTCTTAAGGTCCTGCTCCGAAAGAGCACTGTTATTATCATCTGCCCCTGACTTCTTATCGGCCATCTTAACACCTCCATGTCATTTAAAGCTATACTATCCTCAATTAATCACCCCAATTGAAATTTTTCACTTGTGTTTATCTGAATGATATTGTTATCCTGCTTAATAATGGTAATCGTCCCATTATCAATGCTTTTTGCAGCATTTATAATCATATTTATTAATTGCGGGTACTGTGGGTTGATATCCTTATATATCTTTTTATGCTGTCTGTTATGCATAATCACTCTTGCCCCCACTTCATTTAATACTGACAGAAGTTGATATATTCCTTCAGCCTTTACCATAAAACATAATCACGTTATCCTATATGTTTACTCGGATATTGACCATTTTTTTACCCTCACCAAAACCCTTAAAAGCTTTGGTGAGGGTGTATAAAATTCAAAAATTCTTCTGTAAATTATATACTTATACTTCCTGGAAGAGTACTGTTGAAAGATATCTTTCACCGGTATCAGGGAGAAGTACTACTATGGTCTTACCTTTGTTCTCCGGCCTCTTAGCAATCTCTGTTGCCGCGAAAGCAGCAGCTCCGGATGAAATACCTACAAGCAACCCTTCGGTTTTTGAGAGTTTTCTTGCAGCTTCAAATGCCTCTTCATTTTTTACCTTGAATATTTCATCAATAACGCCTTTATTCAAGATATCCGGTACAAATCCTGCACCTATACCCTGTATTTTATGTGGACCAGGATTACCTCCGGACAATACAGGAGAATCAGTCGGTTCAACAGCAATAATTTTTACATTAGGATTTTTCTTCTTTAATACTTCACCAACGCCAGTTATAGTTCCACCTGTTCCTACGCCACCTACAAATATATCTACTTTGCCGTCAGTATCTCTTAAGATCTCTTCCGCTGTAGTGTTTCTATGAATTTCAGGATTTGCAGGGTTTTTAAACTGCTGCGGCATAAATGCGTTAGGCGTTTCTGCAACTAACTCCTCAGCTTTTCTTATAGCACCCTTCATACCTTCACTTCCTGGAGTCAATACAAGTTCTGCTCCAAGAGCCTTAAGAAGGTTCCTTCTTTCAATACTCATTGTTTCAGGCATAGTAAGTACAAGTTTATATCCTCTTGCAGCAGAAACGAAAGCTAAAGCTATACCTGTATTTCCGCTGGTAGGCTCGATAATTACAGTATCCTTATTAATTAACCCCTTCTCCTCAGCATCTTTAATCATTGCATATCCGATTCTGTCTTTAACGCTTCCTGCAGGGTTAAAATATTCGAGTTTTGCTATTAAAGTTGCTTCAAGGTTAATACTTTTATTATAGTTTGAAAGTTCCAATAAAGGTGTGTTACCAATCAAGTCTGTAAGGTTTTTTGCGATTTTAGCCATATGAACTACCCCCGTCCTAATATTCTCCGACTATTCTTATTTGTTTTGTTGGTTTTATTTTATTACATACAGAAAAATATGTCAATAGTTTTTTTATATTTTTTCCTATCGGTTTAGTTGGCTTTATTTTTTTAATAGCATATTTCTTCACTTACTTTAACAATACACACTTATTATACGCAATTTATTATACTTAAAATTCAATATGCGAAAAAAATATATCTCAAGTCAGCACTTATACAAAAAGAAGCCCTATTTTTGCATAAAACTCCTTCTGGTCCCTATATTTCTTCAAAACTTTTTTCAAAGTCAGCTATTAAATCTTCAATCTCTTCAAGACCTACCGAAACCCTTATCAGGTTATCGGTAATACCAAGCCTTTCCCTTTCCGCGATTGGTATAGCCGCATGGGACATTTTAACAGGGTATGAAACAATGGTCTCAACTCCTCCAAGACTTACTGCTACCGCTGCCATACTGACCTTCTTCATAAACCTTTTTGCAATATCGGTTGTTGCAGCCTTAAAAGACAACACAGCTCCTGCGCCGTCTGCTTGAGCAAAGTGAACATCTCTTCCCGGATGGTCAGGCAAGCCGGGGTAAAACACCTGTGCTACTTCTTTACGAGTAGATAGCCATTCGGCCAGTTTTTGAGCGTTTTTCTGCTGGAAATCCATCCTTACCTTCAGAGTTTTTAGCCCTCTTAAAAGCAGCCAGCAATCCTGGGGTCCAAGAATAGCACCAAAGCCGTTTTGAACAAAGTAAATCCTTTGTGCCAACTCTTTGTCTTTAACTACTACAAGTCCTCCTACTACATCACTGTGTCCACCTATAAACTTAGTGGCACTGTGAATGACAATATCGGCACCCAACTCAAGGGGCCTTTGCAAATAAGGTGACATAAAGGTGTTATCTACAATTACAAGCAGATTATTCTCTTTGGCCAGACTTATTGCACCCTTTAAATCGGTTATCTTCATTAAAGGGTTCGAGGGTGTTTCAAGGTAAATGGCTTTTGTATTGCTTTTGATTTTATCTTTTATGTTATCGATATTCCCGGCATCAACAAAGTCTATTTCAAAGTTAAATCTGGTAAAGAACTTCGAGCTTATTCTATGAGTTCCACCATAAACATCTTCACAAATGATTATATGATCCCCTGATGAAAAAATTGAAAGTACCGAGGAAGTAGCGGCCATTCCTGAAGAAAAGGCAAAACCTCTATCCCCTGCCTCGAGCGCAGCAATAGAGTTCTCAAGTGCTTTTCTTGTAGGGTTACCCGACCTTGCATAATCATATTCCACAGGCTTATCAATATCCTCCTGATGGAAGGTAGAAGTCTGGTAAATGGGTATACTCAATGCTCCCGTTTGCTTGTCTATCTCATTACCATTGTGTATTAATTTCGTACCGAATTTCATAAACTCACCTCACAACATTAATTTATCCTATTGCCTGCTCCAAGTCCTTAATCAAATCGTCCACACACTCTATTCCGACAGACAGTCTCAACAATTGCTCATTTACACCTATCCTATCCCTTATTTCCTTGGGTATAGCCGAATGGGTCTGGACTATAGGATAGGTTATGAGACTTTCCACTCCTCCAAGACTCTCAGCAAATGCTATTACCTTAACCCGCTCGAGAATTCTTTCAACAAGCTCCACTTTATTAACCGTGAATGAAATCATACCGCCAAAACCCGATGCCTGCCTTTT
This sequence comes from Clostridia bacterium, assembly GCA_026416815.1. Taxonomy (GTDB): domain Bacteria; phylum Bacillota; class Clostridia; order Acetivibrionales; family DSM-2933; genus SKW257. Next base: position 70,563 of record JAOAEJ010000087.1, read on the forward strand.
GGAAATCTCATACCCCTCATGTTCAGGCAGACCTACATAAAAGACCTTCTCTACAGACTTATTGTCTTTCAGCCATTTTGCAATAGCTAATGCGTTTTGCTCCTGCCTTTCAATCCTGATACCGAGAGTTTTTATGCCCCTCAAAACCAGCCAACTGTCAAAAGGGGATAACACCGCACCAACGGACTTTTGCAGCAGCCTCAGCTTCTCAGCGATATCATTATCGTTTACCACTATAAACCCTGCAAGGGTATCGTTATGCCCTCCCAGATACTTTGTTCCGCTATGCACAACTATATCAGCGCCTAATTCAAGAGGTCTCTGATAATAAGGTGTGAGAAAAGTATTGTCTACAATCGTCAGTATACCTGAATTTTTTGCAATTTCCACCGCTGCAGCAATGTCTGTAACCTTCATCATCGGATTTGTTGGAGTTTCAATGAATATAGCTTTAGTATTGGTTTTTATACTTTGCGACACACTATTAATATCGCTGGTATCTACGTAAGTAAACTCCATGCCGTATTTTCTGTAGAATTCCTCAAACAGCCTATAGGTACCTCCATACAGGTCATCGGAAACTATAATATGGTCCCCCGGAGAAAACAAGCCTAATACCGTGGAAACCGCAGCCATACCGCTGGAAAAAGCACAGCCGGTAGTGCCGTTCTCAAGACAGGCAAGAGTATTCTCCAACTCTTCTCTTGTAGGGTTTTGCAATCTGGAATAATCGTATCCGGTAGACTGATTCGGACCCGGGTGCCTGAAAGTAGCACTTTGATATATAGGAAAACTTATTGCACCCGTAGTAGGGTCAAACCCCTTACATCCATGTACCAGCTTTGTCTCTATGCGCATAAATTTATCACATCCCCTTAAAATATAAGAATAATATAAGAGTTGAGATTATCATACCCTAGAGGCAAACTCTCAACTCTTATTTTTGCAACTTTAGTTCTGTATGATATTATAGATAACCAAAGTTAAAAGTGATTTTATCCAGTTAGGCAAGTCGCACTTACCACAGCTCATTGCCTAACTGGAAATCACTAAGTTTAACTTTGGTTATCTATATTTAGCCGCTAACAGCCTTGTTCAATGCCTGGTCAAGGTCATAAATCAAATCGTCTGCATCCTCTATACCAATAGATAGTCTTATCATATCCGGAGTAACACCTGCCGCCTTCTGTTCTTCCTCATTCAACTGCTGGTGTGTTGTACTAGCAGGATGAATAACAAGAGATTTTGCGTCAGCAACATTGGCAAGTAATGAAAATATCTCCAAGCTGTCGATAAACTTCTTACCAGCCTCTACACCACCCTTGATACCAAATGTAAATATTGAACCGGCACCTTTAGGCAGGTACTTCTGAGCAAGTTCATAGTATTTGTTATCTTTAAGACTTGGATAATTAACCCATGTAACAAGTGGGTGATTTTTAAGGAATTCTACAATTTTCTTAGTATTTGATACATGGCGCTCAACCCTAAGTGACAGTGTTTCAAGCCCTTGCAGGAACATAAACGAGTTAAATGGGCTCACTGCAGCTCCTGTATCCCTCAACAACTGTACCCTTGCCTTGATAATGTACGCTAGAGGTCCTAGGGCCTCTACATACTTAACTCCATGATAGCTTGGGTCGGGCTCGGTCAAGCCTGGGAATCTTCCGCTTCCCCCCCAGTCAAACTTACCTGAGTCTACTATGATACCTCCGATAGACGTACCGTGTCCTCCTATAAACTTTGTAGCTGAGTGTACAACTATATCCGCTCCAAATTCTATAGGCCTTATGAGATATGGTGTACCGAAAGTATTATCAATTATAAGAGGAACCCCGTTTTCATGAGCTATATTTGCAACAGCTTCTATATCAATGAGGTTTATTCCCGGATTTCCTATTGTTTCGATGTAAACAGCTTTTGTTTTATCATTTATTGCTTTCCTGAAGTTTTCAGGTTCATCAGGATCTACAAATATTGTTTTTATTCCCAGCTTTGGTAAAGTAGAAGACAACAGATTATATGTGCCCCCATACAACGTACTTGCAGAGACTATTTCATCCCCCGCACCAGCTATATTTAATATAGCATATGTTATTGCAGCAGAACCGGATGCTACAGCCAATGCTCCTACGCCGCCTTCCAGAGCTGCTACTCTCTGTTCAAAAACGTCAGTTGTAGGGTTCATTATCCTTGTATAAATATTTCCAGACTCTTTCAATGCGAATAAATTTGCCGCATGCTCAGCGTTATTAAATACGTATGAAGTAGTTTGATAAATAGGTACAGCCCTTGAACCTGTAGTGGGATCCGGCTTTTGCCCCGCATGTACTTGGAGTGTGTCAAACTTTAGCTTCCTTTCACTCATTATAACCCTCTCCTTAATTATTATAATATTTTCCTATCCTCTTATTGGATTTGTATATTATTATGCCTCATATATAATACATCAGTGAACTAGACCCTTTTAATTTCTTATATTCAGTAACAAGGTCTTCTAGAGAAATTGAATCAATTATTGAATTTATACTATCATTTATCTTACTCCATACATTTGTAGTTATACAATATTCCACACTGTTGCCCAAGCTTATATCATCTCCGGCGCCGTCAACTATCAGGAGATTGCCTTCAAGTACCCGCAATATGTCACCAACTGTAATATTAGACGGGCTATTAGATAAGGTATATCCCCCCTGCGCACCTTTAATGCTTTTTACAAGACCAGCTTTGCGAAGCGTAGAAAAAACCTGTTCGAGATAATTTTCCGATATATTCTGCCTTTCGGCTATGCTATTCAAAGACACGTGGTCACCGGCAGAGTTAGCTGCAAGGTCTACCATAGCCCTCAATCCATACCTACCTTTAGTTGATATTTTCATTTTCAGCACCCCGATCAATACCAAGTAATCCTATATGTTTTATATCATAATACTACGATATAGCAAGTTTTGTCAAGAAAAAATATAATAAAAAACTACCATATTTCTACGGTAGCCTAAAAATATATAAGGGTATATATGGAAAACTCTAAATTACTTCATTATTTCGCTCAATTCCTTTAAAAACTTGATATTACTTCCTCTATCCTTGATTGCAACTCTAAAGAACTTATCATTTAAATACTTAAAATTGCTGGCATCACGTATCAAAATTCCTCGTGTCTCCATTAGTTCCCTTAGTTTTGTTACATTCAGGTCATTTTCTTCCAGCTTTATTAAAATAAAATTGGTCTGCGGCTCAAATACCTTTAATTTTGGAATAGCTCTAAGTTCGCTGTATAACCAGCTCTTCTCTTCTGCCAACCATCTTGTTGTTTCTTGTAGGTAAGGCTCAATGCCATGCAATATTTCTCCTACACAACACGCAAGTGAGTTCACCGACCATGGCGTTTTCAAATTCCACATTTTATTGATAACATCGTAGTGTCCAAGCCCATACCCTAACCTTAGACCAGGTATGGCAAACAGTTTTGTGAAGGCCCTTATGATAAAAAGATTTTTATATTTGCTTAGGTACTCAACCATTGAATTGTTACTAGAGTCAACGGTCAGTTCTATAAAAGCCTCGTCTACTATTATAAGCATTTCCCGCTCATAAGTATACTCTAAAATCTCAAAAATTTTATTTTTTTTCAAAACTGTTGATGTAGGATTATTAGGATTACATATAAATACAGCTTCAACACCCTCATCAATCTTATGTTTCAGCTCATTTATATCAAGTACGAAATTCTCCTCTTCCCTTAACTCAAAGTATTCTATATCCGCACCGCATCTTTCTGCTGCACGTGAATATTCAGAAAAGGTGGGAGCAGGTATAAGAACTTTCTTCGGTTTTAAAGCCTCCATCAGAAGGAAAATGACCTCCGAAGCTCCATTCCCTACTATTATTGTATCCTCAGGAATATTCAGATATCCGGCTATTCCGGCTTTTAGAGATGAATAATCCGGGTCGGGATAGTTGGCTAAAGCTTCTATACTTGAAAAAATAGCCTCCTTTAATCCTGGAGGCAGCCCTAGAGGGTTTATGTTCGCACTAAAATCCAAAATATCTTGTATACCAATACCCAGATTTTTTGAAGCTTTATATATATTGCCCCCGTGGGCATTTTGTTTTAACTGTGACATAGTTAATCATCCTTGTTTTGAATATAAAGGGGTTTTATAATTCAGCGCTGTACATACTAAACAACGCTGACTATTATTGCACATAAACCAAGACCTAAAACAGTAATCACCAATGAAGTAACATACATAATATTTATCGTATCGGTAATATCATTTATTTTCAAATCTCTTTCAGGGTCTCCTATAGTCGGTTTCTCCACTATCTCCCCAAAATACACGTTTGAGCCGCCCAACCTAATGCCCAGAGCTCCTGCGACTGCAGCTTCAGGATATGCACAGTTGGGACTCTTATGATTTCTTCTATCACGCAGCATGATGGAAAAGCTCTTTGAAAAATCCTTTCCGCAAAGTAATGCGCTTAAAGGTATCATAACTCCTGTAAGTCTTGCAGGTATATAATTGGCAACATCGTCCAGCTTGGCCGAAGCCCAACCAAAATTAATATACTTTTTGTTCATGTACCCCACCATTGAGTCCAAAGTACTTATAGCTTTAAATGCATAAACCAGAGGAGCACCCAAACCGAAAAGTGAGCCAACTATAGCGTAAACCAGTGGGGATACAACACCGTCAACGGTATTTTCAGCAGTTGTTTCCACCACACCTCTGATAATATCTTTTTCATCAAGGCCGTCGGTTTCCCTTCCTACCAACATCGCAAGCCTTTTCCTTGCTTCATAAATATCTCTTTCTTTAAGTGAATCAAACACCTTAAAGGATTCTACAGCCATACACTTTGTTGCTATAGCTGAGTAAATCAAGTATATATTGATCAAGTGGAATATAGCAGGATGTACTAAATGTGCTAGTTTAAGAATTATGAATACAGCCAGGAATATAGAAAGCACAACAACTGCAGTCAGTATTATACCGGCTTTTCTTTCCTCACCGGTTATATCCTTCTGCTTTCGGATAACTTCTGCCCCCATAGCTTCAACTTTATGAGTGGACTGGTTTTTTATAAATAATCTTAGTGACTTCTCAACTCTTTTTATAAGCCAGCCGATAAACCTGACAGGATGAGGCAGCCAATGTGGGTCCCCAATCAGCAGGTCAATTAAGTAAGCTATTAAAACATCGAGAAGCAGCATGTAGGTCATAGACAAGTCCCCCTTAAAATATTAACTATCGGTCTCTCAAAGCACTGCTAAGAAAAAATTTATTACGCTTTGTAAATTACTTAAAAGCCTGTTGAACAACATCCATCTTGTATGTCAATCTAATCCTAACACTTGGTATATCTTTTTCATATCCAGGTGATTCCTTATCAAATCAGCAAGAATATCGTATTGTTTATCCTTAAATTCTTTAAAGTCAAAACTATTTTCCGTTAGCTTATCAAGGCCTTTCTTTTTTCTCAAATTATTAATAAGGCCCGCAGTAAACTCCGCACTGTCAAAAATCCCATGGATATAAGTACCTGATACCGTTCCCTGTTCATTTCTTACACCGTCTATAATCGTACTTTCACAGCCTAATACGTTTTTTATTGTCAGGTAAGGTATACAGCCCTCCATAAACTCTGTAGTACCCATATGTATTTCGTATCCCTCAACCTCAGTCCCTTCAAGACCCTCAAGAGTACCAGAGCCTTCAGTCACAACTGCTTTTACCTGGGTAGTTACTTTTTTATTCTGGAAAACTGTCTTTGTATTTAAAAGCCCCATTCCGGCTATTTTCTCAATGTCACTTTCGGTATGATGAGGATCTGCAATTTCCATACCAAGCATTTGATACCCCCCACATACTCCGAAAACCGTTACCCCTTTACGGTGCAGCTTATTAATCTCGTTTTCAATTCCCGATTTTCTTATAAACATAAGGTCTTCAATAGTGTTTTTAGAACCTGGAAGTATGATTATATCGGGATCTCCTATTTCAGTAGATGCTTGTACATATCTCACCCTGACTTCCGACATGTTCTCCAAGGCATTAAAATCTGTGAAATTGGATATATGGGGCAGCTTTATCACTGCAATATCTATATTGCTATGAGTATCTTTATTGTTGTTGAACTTTTCAGTAAGACTGTCTTCATCTTCGATGTTTAACTTTGTATAAGGCAGGACTCCCAGCACAGGGACTTTGATTATTTCCTCCAGCATTTTTATTCCCGGTTTTAAAATCTCAATATCGCCCCTGAACTTGTTTATAATGACACCTTTTACCCTTGCCTTCTCGGATTCCGTCAGCAAAAGCATCGTTCCGGCTAGTGAAGCAAATACCCCACCCTTATCGATGTCTCCCACAAGTATAACAGGTGAATCGGCTATTTCAGCCATTCCCATGTTCACTATATCTTTATCCCTAAGGTTTATTTCAGCCGGACTTCCGGCACCCTCTATCACAACGATATCATTCTTGTCGGCAAGATTATTATATACACCTTTTACCATTTGCGCAAGTTCAGGTTTAAAATTATGATATTCAACCGCAGACATATTGCCGTAGACCTCACCATTTATTATGACCTGAGCCTTTTTATCGGTTGTAGGCTTAATGAGGATAGGGTTCATCTCTACCGAAGGCTCCAAACCTGCTGCTTCAGCCTGTACTACCTGCGCTCTTCCCATCTCTTTGCCTTCACGGGTAATAAAGGAATTTAGAGCCATATTTTGAGACTTAAAGGGTGCCACCTTATATCCATCCTGCTTAAAAACCCTACATAATCCCGCAGTTATAAGACTTTTACCCACCGATGAGGCTGTTCCCTGAACCATTATAGGTTTAGCTTTCATACTTGATTACTCCAATCTATAGATAACGAAGTCTAAACTTAGTGATTTCCTAGCTATGAAAAATCACTTTTAGAGTTCGCCATCTATATAACTTTACACAAGAAGACTTACGTTTTTACAATTTGGTAATATTACCCGGGTAATATTTTAAATTTCCCGCTCAACCTTATATTTCATACAGTTTTCTACGAATTTTTCCGCGAACCTTATATTACTCCAGAAATGTATATGGGGATATGCAGCCAGTAGGTTGTGAAGCTTGTATCCGCACTGCCATATCGATGAGCCTCCACTTCTTCTGGTCTTAGTAATGTTATAGCATGTTGGAATTTCTTCGTCTACATTTGTAACAGAATAATGAAACTCGTGAGCCCGTACTTTATACGCCTCTTCCGAAGCAACATTGTCTAAAGCCACTTCAATGTCAACATACCCGAATCTTTTCAGCGACTTTGTCATTTCGCTAATCCCCGAAATAGCACCAACCATATTAAAAATCTGTCCTTCTCTATCCCTGATTGTTTCCGACAGGTACATCAATCCGCCGCACTCTGCATAGGTAGGCAGCCCAGCTAAAATCAATCCCCTGATACTGTCTCTCATATCAGCATTAGCCTCAAGTTCCTTTGCCCACACCTCGGGATAACCTCCGCCTACATAAAGGCCAGAGATACCCTCAGGGACCTTTAAGTCGTTCAATGGACTGAAGTAAACTAGCTCAGCCCCCATCGACTCCAGTAAATCCAGGTTATCTTTATAATAGAAGTTGAATGCCTTGTCTTTTGCAACGGCAATTTTGACCTTATAGCTTTTTTCAGGTATACCAAATCCCAATTCACGGTCTTCCAAGCAAACTGCTTGACTGGAAATTTTGATTAAGAGGTCTATATCAACGGTCTTTTCTATTTGGGCAGCTAAAATATCTGCTTTTTCCTTCAGGTTGTTTATTTCTCCCTCAGGTATCAATCCAAGGTGCCTGCTTGGCAGTGAAATTTCCTCCATGTTAGGGATATATCCCAGGACACTTATAGATGTGTGCTCTTCTATATTTTGCTTCAAAAGCATATAGTGGCTTTCACTTTTGATTTTATTTATTATAATTCCTCGTATATCCAGTTCCTTATCAAACTCCCTAAAGCCCTGAATAATAGGTACTACACTTAAAGACAGACCTTCTCCATTCACCACAAGCACAACCGGAGATTTAATTATTTTAGATACATGCGCCGTACTTCCTTCGAGAGAGTATCCGCCATAACCGTCATAAAGCCCCATGACGCCTTCGGTTACAGCAATATCGGCGTCTCTTGCATTACGTCTGAAAAGCCACGAAACAACCTCTTTGTCAAGCATCCAGCTGTCAAGATTTCTCGAGTCTCTGCCAGTAATGAAGGTATGGAACATAGGATCGATATAGTCGGGCCCAACCTTAAAAGGCTGAACCTTCAACCCTCTTTTTATCAGGGCAGCCATTATCCCCGTTGTTATGGTTGTTTTCCCGCAGCCGCTGTTCGTACCGGCTATCACAATCCTTGGTATATTCATAGTTACCACCGTGCTAAACCAGCGAGTTTATCCTATCAACTATAATATCTGCAATCCTATCATCGTCACCAAGATGTTCTGACATCCTTATGTCAACATTAGTATATTTAGACTTTATTTCTTCCAACTCGTTAGGAATATCCTCTGTCACATGTACTCCATCGAATAAAAACATAGGTACTATCTTTATGCTCTTTGCACCGCTTTTAACGAGATAGTCTATCCCTGCCTCAAGGTTTTGTTCTGAGAATTGTAAATATGCAGGATACACAAGGTCTGTACCTGATTTTTTCTTGACCTTTTCCACAAGTGAATCAAGTATTTTTTCAGTCTCTTGTCTTTTGCTTCCATGAGCTAAAACTAAAATTCCATCCATAATTAATTATTCCTTTCTTTTTATGTGTATTTTTGTACTCTGGAACAAAGTAATTGCTTCCATAAACCTTCAATAGCATCGGAAAGTACATTTGATGGAAATGTCTCTAGAGTATTCTCATAAATGCACTTTCCTCAGATGTCATTTCTTACGGGTCAGTGAAGGTTTATTACAGCAATTACTTTCTCCGTGTAGAATGTAATCACAAACTCGCTATGCACTTTTTACATCAATTTTGAAAAAGTAAAGTTTATAGCTTTTATTGTTTTTTCTATGTCTTCACTGCTGTGGGCATAGGACACAAACATTGCCTCAAACTGCGATGGAGCTATATATATCCCCTCTTCAAGCATTTCCGCAAAATATTTTGTAAATCTCTTTGTATCGGAACTTACCGCCGTCTCATAGCTTACAACTTTTTCACTTGTAAAAAAAGCACTAAGCATCGAGCCAACCCTGTTTACCGAAGAAGGTATACCATATTTTTGCGCTGTATCAACAAACGCTTTCTCCAGCTTCTTTGCCTTCCCCTCTATCTCGGTATATATTGACGGGTTATCTCTCAAAATACTTAAAGTAGCAATTCCCGCTGCCATAGCTACAGGATTGCCCGATAATGTCCCGGCCTGATAAACCGAGCCCGACGGTGATATCATAGCCATAATGTCTTTCCTTCCGCCGTAAGCACCTACAGGCATACCTCCGCCTATAATCTTCCCAAATACCGTAATATCAGGACAAACTCCATAATACCCCTGAGCACCGCTGTAGGACACCCTAAACCCGGTTATCACCTCATCAAATATAAACAGTGTACCATATTTATGAGTAAATTCCCTTAAAAGCTTTAAAAACCTCATATCGGGTAAAACTACCCCCATATTACCTGCAACTGGCTCTATTATCACTGCTGCCAGCTCATTTCCATATTCCTTAAAAGCTTTTTCCAATCCATCACAATCGTTGTAGGAAGCAGTAAGAGTATTCTTTGCATAATCCGCAGGAACCCCGGCACTATCGGGAACACCGGTAGTAAGTGCACCCGAGCCGGCTTTCACAAGCAGCCCATCGGAATGTCCATGGTAGCACCCCTCGAACTTGAGTATTTTATCCCTGCCGGTAAATCCCCTGGCAAGCCTTATAGCGCTCATGACCGCCTCGGTCCCCGAGCTGACCATCCTTACCATTTCCACTGACGGTACAGCCTCACAAATCATCTGAGCCAGTTCCACCTCCCTCTCGGTAGGTGCCCCAAAGCTTGTCCCATCTACTGCTGCTTCACTTATCGCCTCTATGACTTTATCATTGGCATGTCCCAATATCATAGGACCCCATGAACCGACATAATCAATGTATTCATTTCCGTCAACATCATATATCTTCGAACCCTTGGCCTTTTTTATAAACGGAGGGTTCATTCCTACTGACTTAAAAGCTCTTACCGGACTATTTACCCCTCCCGGTATGATTTGCTTAGCCTTTTCAAAAAACTCTACAGATTTACTGTTATTCATACAAAACCTCCTGAACTTAACCCTTCAACCATTCGGCAAGCTGCTTGGCAAAGTATGTAATAATAACTTTAGCCCCAGCCCGCTTCATTGCAGTAATCGATTCAAGCACAACACCTTTCTCATCTATCCAACCATTTGCCGCCGCAGCCTTTATCATAGAGTATTCACCGCTGACGTTGTAAGCTGCAATCGGAATATCAAATCTCTCGCTAATAACCTTTATCACATCTAGATAAGCCATAGCCGGCTTAACCATTACAATATCCGCACCTTCAGCTATATCCAGCTCCACCTCGCGTATAGCCTCTTTTACGTTTGAATAATCCATTTGATAAGTCTTTCTATCACCAAAAGCAGGCTTTGATTGGGCTGCGTCCCTGAAAGGACCGTAGAAAGCCGAAGCATATTTTGCGCTATATGCCATAATAGCTTTTTCGCTAAAACCCTTATCATCCAACGCTTTCCTGATAGCACCCACTCTTCCGTCCATCATATCCGAAGGTGCGATAATATCCGCACCTGCTTCAGCATAGCTTACAGCGGAATTGACCAGTAATTCAACCGAAGGATCATTCAGTACCTTACCCTCACTAATCACTCCGCAGTGACCATGGCTTGTATATTCGCACAGGCATACATCAGCGATAAGAAGTAACTCAGGAAAAACCTTTTTAGCTTCCCTTAAAGCCCTCTGTACAATACCCTTATCGCAGTACGCTCCAGACCCAACCTCATCCTTGCTGTCAGGTACACCGAACAAAAGCACTCCCGGTATTCCCAGCTTATGGACTTCCTCCAGCTCCTTTAAGAAGTTGTCCAGCGATAAGTTATAAACACCCGGCATTGAGGCTACCTCTTTTTTCACACCGCTGCCCTCAACCACAAACATAGGGTAAATCAAATCATTAACTGAAATCTGCGTTTCCCTTACCAGCTTCCTCATACCCTCACTAGTTCGCAGCCTTCTAGGTCTCTTAGTCAAATCCATATCTATTCCTCCGAAATACTTACTAGCTTATCCACAAGCCCATCTATAGTATGTATATCAGCAACCGCTGTAACGTTTATACCAAATTCAGCAGCCGTTTTTGCCGTCACAGGGCCAATACAAACTGATTTAGCACCAGTTAGCTTATGAAGGTTTTCTTTACCTACAATAGATACAAAATTGCTTACTGTGGACGAGCTGGTAAAGGTTATAAAGTCTAGTCTGCTTTCATCAAGCAACTCCATAACGTCGTCCTTGTCAGCCGTATCCACTACGGTACGGTAAGCAATCAAATCTTCAACATCAACTCCCGCTGCTTTAAGCCCTTGAGAAAGCTCTACGTTTGCAATATCAGCCCTTGCAAGAAGCACCTTCTCCCCAGGCTTAACCCTCTCCAAAAGCCCTTTTAAAAGCTCTTTGGTAGTAAACTTGTCGGGAGTATAGTCAACAGTTAGTCCCAAGTTACCCAATTCTTCTTCCGTAGCCTTACCTACAGCACAAAGCTTGGCTCCCCATAAACCTCTTATATCAATACGCTTTTCCTTCATTATCTCAAAGAACTGCTTTACACCATTTACACTGGTAAAAGCAACCCACTTGTACTGTCCCAAATTGTTTAAAACTCTCTCAAAGTGAGCTAAATCGCTAGGTTTTTCAACCTTGATAGTCGGAAACTCTATCGCTTCCCCTCCGAGCTCTTCAATTCTTTCAACAAGCCTGCTGGCTTGCTCTCTAGACCTCGTAACCACTACCCGCTTTCCAGCAAGCGGTCCTCTAGGAAACCACGCAAGCTTTTCCCTCAAGCTTACAACATCCCCAACAACTGTGATGGCTGGAGATTTCACTCCTGCTTCCTTCGACTTATCGGCAATATTACTGAGTATACCGGTAACAACCCTCTGTTGCCCGGTAGTACCTTTTTCTATCACGGCAGCAGGGGTTTGTCCACCTTTCCCACACCTAATCAATCTGCTGCTAATCACAGGCAGGTTTTTAACCCCCATGAGAAAAACCAAAGTACCGTTTAGTTTCGCAAGATTTTCATAGTCAATAAGGCTTTCTTCCTTATCCGGCCTCTCGTGCCCGGTAATTATGTGAAGAGAAGAGCAGAAATCCCTATGGGTAACAGGTATCCCAGCATAGGCAGGAACCGCTACAGACGAAGTCACACCAGGAACTATCTCAAACTCAATTCCCTTTTCATAAAGACTCTCCGCTTCTTCTCCGCCTCTCCCGAATACAAAGGGGTCTCCGCCCTTTACTCTAGCTACAGTTTTACCGCTTAAAGCCTTTTCCACAAGAATAGCATTTATCCCCTCCTGCGGCACTGCATGACAGTCAGGAAGCTTGCCCACATAAACTAGCTCAGCATCCTTTCTGGCAAAACTTAAAATCTTACCCCCAATAAGCCTATCATATACAATCACATCTGCCTTGGCTATGCACTCCACAGCCTTCAAAGTCATCAACTTATAATCCCCAGGACCTACACCTATTATATAAACCTTCCGCGGCATTACGTCTCCTCCTAAAACCTTAATCAACTGTATATATTAAATTCAATCATATAGATCGTTCACTATAAAGTTAAAAATCTTTTGCCCCCACCCCTACCCCGCCCCGCGGGCGGGAGGATTTTGTTTTGCGGCGAAGCCGCAAGCAGGATGGCTACGCCCCCTGCGCCCCCAATTTTAAGTTCTACAGTAAACCATATATACATGTTACAAATTCCCGCCCAAACACATATCCATTAAAGTTGCTGAGAAAATTATTTCTGGAAGACAATTTCATCCGAAGTGCGTTAAACTATAGTAAACTCAAAATACAACGCACCCGCGGCACCACAACAACCACTATACCACTGCCGTGGAAGTTTGAAATTGCCTGGAAGAAATCATTTTCTCAACCACCCAAACTCTAACAAGCCGCCCGCCTCAACTCACCCAAGCTTCATCTTCTCCAATATCATCTCCGCAAGCCTCTCTCCCAACTCAGCAGCCTCATGCCTATCTCCTTCAACATACGCTCTAAATACAGACTGCCTGTCTTCGGTAGCAAACATCCCATGCACCTTCATGACTTCCCCCTCAATAACCGCATGAGCAGCTATAGGCACACTACATCCACCGTTTAACCTCAGCAAATATGCCCTCTCAGCCTTTACACACTGAGAAGTACCCTCATCATGCACACTCTCAACCAAATACCCTATGTCATCCTCACTGCGAGTCTGTACAGCAAGCGCCCCCTGACCCACAGCAGGAATAACATCCTCTACTTCAAAATACTGTACACACCTATCTTCCAGCCCAAGCCTTTTCAAGCCCGCAGCAGCAAGCATTACCGCGTCATACTCATTATTCAAAAGCTTATTAATCCGTGTAAGAACATTCCCCCTAAGGGTTTTAATCTTCAAATCAGGCCTTTTGCTCAGTACCTGCACTTCACGTCTCGCACTACTGGTCCCTAATACAGCTCCTTTCGGCAAATCTTCTAGAATTCGTCCATCGGAAGTAACCAGTACATCCCTAGGGTCCTCCCTCTTTGATACAACCGCTATAGTCAGCCCTTCAGCTATCTCCGCAGGCATATCCTTCATGCTGTGAACTGCAATATCTATCTTCTTGTCCAGTAACTCCTGCTCAAGCTCTTTAATAAACAGCCCCTTACCGCCGATTTTATCCAAGCGGGTATCCAGAATAATATCACCTTTTGTTTTAATGCCTACTATTTCAAATTCGTACTCGGGGTATTTTTTCTTTACTTCATTTATCACCCACTTAGTCTGGGTCAATGCCAGGTCGCTTTCACGGGACCCAACCCTTATCTTCCTACTCATGCCTATACCTCTCATACACACTATTAATTCTTGTCTCCATATGTTCAACGGTATCCTGCTGTTTAAATGCAAAAACTTCATCCAGCAGTTTGTTTAATACTTCTTTTCTAAGGTTTTCATCGGGTATTTCCTGTATAGCCCTCTTTCTGTATTTTTTCAGTATATCAAGAGCGGTTCCAAAAGTCTCGGGCAGAAGCTTCTCTATCTCCTCCCTGATTCTTTTTGAGAGAGCAGGATAGCCTCCGGAGGTGGAAATCCCAACAACTAAGTCTTCACGTCTTACCAGTGAGGGAAAAATGAAAGTGCATTTACCCGGGCAGTCAACTACGTTGACGAATATTCCTTTATCAGTAGCCTCTTTATATATTAGCTCGTTTAAACTGTTGTCCGATGTCCCAGCTATAACAAGAAATGCCCCCTGCAGCATACCTTTGCGGTACTCCTCACGTATTAAAGTAAACCTTTGTTCCTTATGCATTTCGTTGAGCTTAGTAGTAATCTTAGGGCTAATCACTGTGATATCTGCATTAAATTCCAATAGTGCTTCTATTTTTCTTTCAGCGACATTACCGCCGCCTATAACTATACACTTTTTATTCTTAAGGTTTATAAATAGGGGGAATACAGGCACCCAACACACCTACTTTCATATATGTAAAATCTTTTTAACAAGATTGATTGCTTCATCAATTTCATTTACTACAGTGCCGTAAACTACTGTGGGTCTTCCAACTACTATTACCGGGATTCCCAGTTTTTCTGCGGCACTCAGTTTTTCGTCGGTACCGCCTTCTTTGCCGCTGTCTTTTGTGACTATTACTTTAGCGTTGCAGTGTTTTAGCATTTCTATGTTTAAGGCTTCTGAAAAAGGACCTTTTAGGGCTATGATGTTTTTTGCGGTTAATCCTGCTGCTTCACACTTTGATATTACTTTGCTGTCGGGTAGTACTCTGGCAAAAAGCCTGTCTGTGAAGTCAGGGATTTTGTTTGTGAATGCTTCCAGGTGGTTGCTTCCTATTGCCAGAAATATGTTTCCAGTTATTTGTGCGGCTTGCTTCGCAGCTTCTTCGAAGTCTTTGGTTATTATAAGGTTATCGCTTTGGTTGATAGTCTCGCGTCTTTCGTATCTTATGTATGGGGTTTGGGTTGCTTCGCAGGCTTTTATGGCGTTTAGGGAGACTTCTTTAGCGTAGGGATGGGAAGCGTCTATAAGGCATTTTATACCTAGTTGTTTTATAAGAGCTTCCATGGCTTGGGAGTCTAGTCTGCCTTCTAGGATTTTTATGTCTGGGGATTCGCCTAGCAGGTCGCTACCGAATTTTGTTGCGACGGTTGCGGTTGTGGGGATATTTAGTTTTGAGAGTTCTTTGAGTAGGTGTCTTGCGTCGGCTGTTCCGGCGATTATGAGTATGTCGGACATATTTTCCTCTTCCTTATTCCTTAAGCCTTTTTGGTAAAGTGTTTTGGTATTTTAATTGAGTAGGGCTTTGTAGTATTTTTTTAGTGTCTTCGGTGTCGTCTAAAGCGGTTCCCGAGAGGGAAACCCATCTTGCTGGGTTTCCCTCTCGGACGCTCCCTTCCACTCGCTGCGCTAGGAGGACCGGCTTCAATGGGCCTCCTGCCCAGTGAAGCCTAAAACGCACGTCCTATGCGTTTTTCCCTTGAATCTCAAGGGGCTTCACGGGTCTTTTTAGAAAGGCTTTGGAGTATTAATATTGGTCTTTTTTCTCTTTTATATTTTGTAGCCTCTTGGGGTTATTATTTTTCCGTTTTCTATATAGGTTTGGGAGTTTCCTATTATAACTACTGTGAACATGTCTATTTCGTGTTCCAGCATTTGTGCTAGGGTTGTTATTGTGTGGGTTTCGTTTTGTCTTCCGGCATTCCTTACTAGACCTACTGGGGTGTTTTCTTTCCTGCTTTTTAGCATTATGTCTCTTGCTATGCCTATGTATTCGCTGCGGTTTTTGCTTTTTGGGTTGTAGAGACAGGTTACGAAGTCTCCTGCTGCGGCGTATTCCAGGCGTTTTTGGATTAGTTCCCAGGGTGTCATGAGGTCGCTCAGGCTTATTACTGCGAAGTCGTGCATTAGGGGTGCGCCTAGTACTGCAGCAGCGGCTGTTGCTGCGGTGATTCCCGGGATTACCTCGACTTCTACTTTTTCTTGTGATTTATTTGCTATTTCTAGCATGATTCCGGCCATACCGTAGATTCCACTGTCTCCACTGCTTACTAATGATATAGTGTTGCCTTCCAGGGCTTTTTCAAGTACCAGAGTGCAACGTTCAACTTCACGGGTCATGCCTGAGCTGATAAATTGCTTGCCCTGAAAGCAGTCTTTTATAAGGTCTATATATGTGCTGTAACCGATTATTATATCTGAATTCTCAATAGCGTTCTTGGCTCTTGGTGTCATATCTTCCATTCCGCCCGGTCCAATACCTACTACAAAAATTTTCCCCATACCTTTACTCCTATTTTTATATTTTGAGATTATCCTTTATGTTTTCTAAAGATAGCTTTCAGTAAACTACTTTTAATCTTTAATAACTTCGCTTAAACATCTGAAGTAAGCTTCTATATCCTCTTTGCTTCCGTATTCGCGGACACTGTAGACAAACTTGTTTAATATACCGTTTACCAGGTTCGCCATGGAAGCTCTTACAGTATCTTTATCCTCGTCGCTTGCGTATTTCAGCTTTGCAATCGTCTGATTTATCTTGTCATTTACAATTTCTTCGGTATACTTCTGTACTTCTTTTACTACCGGAAGGATTTTTCTAAAACCGTACCACTTTTCAAATTCCAGTACGAAGTCGTCAATTATCTGCTCCGCTTTTGTTGCTTCCAGGAGCCTTCGATCTATATTTTCATCGGCAGCCGCCGTTAAATGGTCTATATTAAAGTACTTTATTCCTACCAGTTCTTTTATCTCTATATCAATATCCCTTGGAACGGCTAGGTCTATAAAAACTCGTTGCTTTATATCGGTTAAAGACTTCTCAAGCATGTCCCTCGTTATTGTATAATGAGGACTTGTAGTGGAGCTTATAACTATATCGCATTCATTAACAACCGAGTATCTGTCGTTATAATCCACAAAATGTACGCTTGGGTAAATCTTTGACAAATCCTTTACCTTTCCATGAGACCTGTTGGTAACATAAATCTTTGCTATTCCCTTTGATGTCAGGTTTTTTAGAATTATTGATCCGATTTTGCCCAATCCGATTATTAAGGCACATTTATCTTCAAGCTTATTCTCAAATATATCTGAAAGCAGCTTTACAGCCAGAGAGCCTACCGATATTGAGTTGCGTGATAAATCGGTATATGTTTTTACTTTTTTGGCTGCAGTTACAGCCTCTCTAAACAGTGTATTCAAAACAACTGAGCTTGTCCCGGCAGAAAGGGAAATGTCGTGGGCCTCCTTAACCTGCCCGAGTATCTGATCCTCTCCAAGCACCATTGAATCCAGCCCGGAGGCAACCTTGAACAAATGCTTCACTGCATTTACCCCGCTGTAAGCATAAAAGTACTTTTTAAACTCATAGGTGCTTAGACCTTTAATATCGCACAGCAGCTTTTCAACATTGCTATTATCAAAGTTCTCTGAATCGCAATAAATATATACTTCAGTCCTGTTGCAGGTAGAAAGTATTACACACTCGCTAACAGCGGGCAGCTTGTGAATATCCGCCAGTGCCCTTTTCTGCTCGTCCATATTGAAGCTAAGCTTTTCTCGTAGCTCCAGCGGTGTAGTTCTATAATTGATACCTGAAATGTATATATTCATCATATATTATAAATCTTCTCCTCTTCTGCTAGAGCAAGCGTTATTCCCTTATACACAGTTTTTCCGCAAATTAGTCTAGCATTTTCTCCTGCCAATACAGCACACGGCTCTGCCACACTGGCAACACCGGTTTTCGTTTTCACAAACTCCGATGTGGTATAGTCATCTTCTATGGGTCTGATTTGATCTCTTTGTACAATAAAAAGTGCTATGCCATTCTCACTGCAAAACTTCAGTAAGCCCATTTCATCCATTTTCAAATCTATTGTAGCAATACCTTTCAAAGATAGCATGCTCTTATTGTTTTTCTCAAAAAAACTTCTAACAGCCAAAGCTATTTCTTCCTTTGAAGTTCCCCGCCTGCAACCAAGACCTAAAATGAGATTCTTAGGCCTGATATATAGGGCTTTTTCTGCCTCAATCTCAATATTTGTCCTATTTGACAATATAACGACGTATTTACATCCTGTAGTATTGTCTTCATCATATTTCATTATGTTTTCGGGCAATTCCCTATCCAGCATATAATCGCTGTAAAACCTTACCCTGCCGCCGTTTACCAACTCTGCGCTTATGTACTTCATATCCTGCAAATTTTCTATAACACAGTTGTTTTCCTTTGCAAATACGTCAAAGGCTATCATATCGTTAATATCAGTAGCAGTTGTGATAACCGGAGTTCCGCCGGTTATCAGAGCTACCTCACGGGCAAGTACATTGGCTCCCCCAAGATGTCCTGAAAGCAGACTTATCACATGCACACCTTTTTCATCCAGCACAAGCACAGCAGGATCTGACTTTTTATCCTTGATATAGGGCGCAATTGACCTTACCACTATTCCAGAGGCCATTATAAACACAAGTGCCTCATAAACTCCAAATATGTCTCCGATAAACTCATTAAACCTGCCTTTAATGGGTTTTATAGATACCTTATAGTATTTTTCCATACATTCAGCAGCAAATTCAGGCTTTACAAAAACATCTGCTTGCAGAGCCAGCCCAATACTACAAGCCAAATCCGCCCCATTCCTGGTCAGAGAAATTAAAGCCGATTTCATTCCCCTGCACTCCTGAACTCATGGGTAAAGTTTTTATCATAAAGCTTTGAAAGCTCGTATTCATCCCCAAGGAAATTCCCCACAACTACAAGAGCAGTTTTCTTCACACCTTCATTTTTAACCATACCTGCTATAGTTTCAAGGGTACCGCGGATTATTTTCTGGTCCTTCCATGAAGCCTTATAAACTACTGCAACAGGAGTATGAGCCGGATAGCTTGTTCTTAGCTTCCCCACAAGCTCCTCGATCATGTGTACACTTAGGAAAATGACCATGGTAGCATTATGCTCCGCCAGTGATTGAATTGTCTCCTTCTCGGGAACCTCAGTCCTGCCTTCCATCCTCGTCAATATTACAGTCTGGCTAACCCCCGGCAGCGTATACTCTTTCCTCAAAGCTGCTGCTGCTGCACAAAAGGAGCTAACACCGGGTATAACCTCATACTCTATACCGAGCTTGTCAAGCTGGTCCATCTGCTCCCTTATAGCACCAAATATTGATGGATCTCCTGTATGTACCCTTGCTACGAGCATTTGTTCTTCAACACCCTGCTTCATGACTTTAATTACCTGCTCAAGAGTCATTTCTGCACTGTTGTATATCTTACAGCCTTCCTTGGCATATCCAAGTACCTCTTTATTGACAAGGGAACCTGCATATATAGCTATATTAGCCTGTTCGATAATTCGTTTGCCCTTCAAAGTTATCAATTCCGGGTCACCCGGGCCTGCACCTATAAAATATACCTTACTCATTTTATTCCGCCCTTTTTTATAATCATTGTAGTAAAATAGCTAAGCTTGCTCTCTGCCGCTTTCTCAATGTCAAACTCAATTACTTCATCCTCGAAGCCGCACTTGCTTATAATTACCGCCTTTTCCCAAAGCCCCTTCTGCTTGAGTATATCCTTAAGCTTAGGCAAGCTCCTTGATACCTTCATAAGTACAATGTTATCAAAACTATCCAGTATGTTGTCAAGATTTTCACATTCATACGCCGAAGGTACAATTGCGATAGTTTCCTTATTCTCCCCCAAGCTTACCCCGACTCTTGCAGCAGACGCGCAAAATGAAGTTATTCCCGGCACTATTTCACACTCATAACCTTCATCCAGAAGTGTCTTATGGATATATATATATGTGCTATAGATTGTGGGGTCTCCCAGTGTTACAAAAGCCACATCTTTTCCGCTGTCAAGTTTTTCCTTGATTTGTAAAACAGCATTCCTCCAGCTTTCTTCAAGAAGCTTTTCATCAAAGCTCATTGGAAAGATAAGCTCAATGACTTCCTTGCTTATTTCAACTGCACCTTCAACTATTGATAATGCAGTACTCTCCTTATCTGCTGCAGTTTTAGGAATAGCTATAAAATCAGCTCTTTCCAATATCCTTTTTGCTTTAATAGTGAGCAGCTCCGGGTCTCCCGGACCTACACCAACGCCGTACAATTTGCCTGGCATTTTAAACCTCCTTTACCGCACATATAATATAGACCGGATTAAGTGCCTGCATCAGGTGTTTCCCCCCCACAGGCCTGCTGCGGGAAACCGATACGTTTGTTATCTCAATATCCTTAAATCCCTTGCTCTCCAACCCCTCAATCGCTTCATAGGTTGACTCTATAGTAACGGTATTAACAACAACCCTTACATTTTCACATTCACAGTAAATCCATTCTAATATATCATGCATATTTCCGCTTGAACCACCGATAAATACTCTGTCGGGTTTAGGCAAAACATTCAGCGCAGAGGGGGCATATCCCTCTATGATTTCAATATTAGCCAGCCCAAACTTGTGAGCATTTTTTTCTATCAATTCTGCTGCTTCAGAATTTCTTTCCACAGCATAAACCTTGCCCTTTTTACACACCAGACCACATTCTACTGAAACTGATCCGGTACCTGCACCAATATCATAAACGATACTATTATCACTAAGCCTCAGCTTCGCTAGCGATACCGTCCGCACTTCCTCTTTTGTCATAGGCACATCGCCGCGGATAAACATACTGTCGGGTATTCCCGGAGTTGAATACTGCCATTCCCCAATGTCATTTTCCAAACGCCCGGAATGCTGAGTAATCATTATTGAAAGGCTGTTAAAGCTCAATTTTGCGATTTCATCCGGTGTCCCAGTAACTATCCTTTCGTCTTCATAGGAAAGGTTTTCACCTACAGTTACACTAATATCCGTTAAACCCTTTTCGACAAGCTGCTTGCAAACATCCTCCGGTGTATACCCTCCACCGGTAAAAACAGCAGTTTTCTTGTTGTCTCTCACAGTGTCAACCAAATCTGGCTGCTGCCGTCCGTGGACACTGATTATTTTCATATCGTCCCAGTTAATAGCCACTTTACTGCACAAGTATTGAAGTGAGCTTATTCCGGGTATCACTTCCATTTCTACGCTGGGAAGCTTCCGCCTCAAAAACTCCGTAATACTGAATATACCCGGGTCGCCACTAGCCAGTACCACAATTTTTTTCTCACTTATGTTATCAGCTATGTACAAGTATATTTCTTCAAGGTTATTACCGATTATTATCGTCTCTTTCCCCTTTGTCTCAAAAGCCTCAAGATTTCTTTTACCGCCTATTACCAAATCGCTTGTTCTAACGATATCGCTTACTATGGGTACAACAAAATCCTTCGAACCCGGGCCTACGCCCAAAACATACAGCTTATTACTCATCTTCACACCCTGTATTTATATAATATTTCTTCTGCTATCTTATCAACTGCCAGCATGTTATTTGCTGAGTCAAATAAAACAGCCCCAACTCTGACTTTATTAAAAGTATAGCTACTGCACCTGCCCGCAGCATTTTCTACTATCCTATTGTAGACCCTCTCAAGTCGTTTTTTCCTAATTATATCACTAGCTGCTTCCGTGGTCCTGCATTGATAAATTTGTTCAATTATATCCTGCGAAGCGGCTTCCAAAGCTGCATAGGCTGCAAGGATTTCCATCCTAGCATCGGCAACCCTGCTGTGGGTATGAAATATCCCAGCCGCGACCTTCACAAGCTTACCCATGTGCCCTACAAGTACAACTTCCTCAAAGCCGTTCTCCACAGCCTTATCAAGCATAAATCCTACAAAATTGCTTATTTTAATTATCCCTTGATTTTCTATGCCTAGTTTTGCATTAACAAAATCTTCACCGTAATTACCGAATATAAATACAGCCTGCCTAGCTCCTTTTGCCGCTAACATATTCAATTCAAGAGCCAGAGATTCTTTCCATGCTTCCTCTGACATAGGTTCAACAATACCCTTGGTACCAAGTATTGAAATCCCCCCAATTATCCCCAACTTTGGATTGTAGGTCTTTTGGGCAACCTCTTCTCCTCCCGGGATACTGAGTAGTATCTCTACGCCTTTATCTTCGGGCAGTACCTCCCTTACTTCCTTCAAAATCATCTTCATCGGTACCGGGTTTATAGCGGGTTGTCCTACATTAACCTTGAGCCCTGGGAGTGTAACAATCCCTATACCTTCACCGGCTTTCACCGAAACTCCAGTATTTCCGGCAAACTTAACTTCAGCAAAAATCTTCAATCCATTAGTGACATCCGGGTCGTCTCCGCCATCTTTTACAATGGAACATTTAACGGTTCCCTCAGAAAGAATAACATCATCAACGTTTAGGCTAAGCCTTACCCCAGCAGGTGTATCTATTTCAACTGAGCTTATCTTTTTGCCCGTTATCAACATTATCGCTGCCGCCTTTGAAGCCGCAGCAGCACACGAGCCGGTGGTATAGCCTTTTCTGTACTTTTTTCCGTTTATATAAACATAGCTATCCATAATATCGCTCTCACTTATACCTTCCAAAGCTATCTTTTACTTCCATCCATCATATATAGAATGGCATTCACTATAGCAGCCGCTATATTGCTGCCGCCTTTTCTTCCCTCGGAAATTATGTAAGGTACATTCATTTGTTTTAACAATTCCTTGGACTCAACTACATTAACAAAGCCCACAGGCACACCTACAACTAACGCCGGAGATACAGCCCCACTATATATAAGCTCACATAACCGTATCAATGCAGTAGGGGCATTGCCTAGGGCAAAAATCTTATTGTTTAAATCCTCTGCTGCCCTATCCATACATAATGAAGCCCTGGTCACATTTTTGACTTTTGCCTCTTCAGCTATCTTTAAGTCATCCATAAAGCACACAACCTGCCCACCATAATTAGCTAATGTCTTTTTATTAATTCCCGAAGCTGCCATTCTGGTATCGGTTATAACATTGCTCCCGGCTCTTATTGCTTCAAACCCTTTTTCTACCGCATTAACACTTATATTCATAATATCTGCATACTCAAAATCCGCTGAAGTATGTATTACCCTCTTAATTATCGGCTCATGCAGCGGAGAAAATACTCTATCCCCTAGTATCCCCGTTATTATCTCAAAACTTTTTTTCTCTATATCTCCCGGATTTATTATTTCTATACCTTTCAGCATTACCTATACTCCTTATCACTCTTTTTACCCAATAGAGCCATTATTACTCTCCTGGCTCCCGAAATAGTCATAGCCGATGAATCTATATCAATCTTGTCTTTTTCTTTAAGTATTTCCATCAGGTGGCCTATCCTCGGAAGACGCAGATTACTTTCCCTCAAAACCGACTTGCTCTTAAAAACCTGTAACGGCGTCCCTTGAACAGCTACTTGTCCCTTGTTCAAAACATATACATAATCGCAGTTTACCGGAACAATATCCACCTCATGAGTAGAAATAATTATAGTCACACCCTCATCCTTCTGTATGTTTTTGAGAGTTTTCATTAGGTTACTTGTAGTCATGGGGTCCAACCCTGCCGTAGGCTCATCAAGCACAAGTATCTCGGGCTTCATTGCCAGTATACCGGCTATAGCCACTCGCTTTTTCTGCCCAAAACTCAGCTTATGAATCTCTCTATCCTTCAAATCATAAATATTCAGCAGCCTGAGTGCACTCTCAACCCTGTCTTTCAGTTCATCACCCTTTATGCCCAGATTTATTGCTCCATAAGCTACATCTTCATAAACCGTAAATGCAAAAAGCTGATCATCGGGATTTTGAAATACAAGTCCGATTTTAGAAAAAATCTGCTTATCGCTGAGTTTTTCTAAATTAGTTCCTTTTAGGAGCACTTCCCCTCCTGTGGGCTTCAATAACCCATTAAGCTGCTGCACAAGAGTAGTTTTACCACACCCATTGGCACCCAACAGGGCGATAAAGCTTCCTCTTTCAATCTTCATATAAATATTTTTAAGTATTTGCTTATCTTTCTCATAATAAAAACTCAGATTTCTGACTTCCAATATGCTCATATAAATACATCAACCTTCTCTATGGACTATATTAGCTCCGTTGTATCCTCTGCTTTTCATTGACTTGGCAAGAACCTTGCTCTTATCAAATGCTCTTAGTAGTACTATTCCGCCAATATCACCGGTTGATTTGGCCGATTGCAAAAGACTTGAATATCCCAAACGGGCTTTCTGAGCTTTTCTTATTGTAAAAACTTCATCTTTAAAAATGAAAGTAAACTTCAAAGCTATTGTCATTACTTCAATAAACGCTAGAGGAAGACCAAGCTGTCTCAACGCCATAAAAAAGCTATTTAAGCTCATTGAGCTTATGGCAAGAAAAATAACACCAGTGCTTCCGGATATTCTGAGAAACGTGAAAACTCCTCTCCTCAATCCTTCTTCGTAAAAACTAATAGTAGCACTAAAGATATTTATACTATGTAATACCCGGCTTCCCACAGTCACAACCTGCACACCACCTAAAGCAGCAGCAATAAACATCACAATTGCTATACTCTTGGGATTTAACTTCTTCTTAAACACAAAAAATGTAACAAACACATAAATACCTGTAACTACAGGTACTAAAGCAAAGCTATCACCGCTAAGGTTAATCCCCACTACCATAGCTAAAACCAACAATAATTTTATTCTAATTTCCCATAGATTCACTATGCTACTCCCCAAAACAACCGCTCCTCAGACTAATACTACTTTGTTATTTCTTCATCGGTAAATTAAGGTAAATAACAAAGTAGTACTAATATTATTTAACAACTCCAAGCTCCTTAAGAAACTCTATCCTTCTTTTATATAGGAATTGTAAAACCAACCCGGTAAATACCCCTTCAATCACTGCAAGAGGTATCTGCCCCGGCACAAACATGATAAAATAGTATATAAACGATTTACCATCGGTATTG
The DNA here is from genome assembly GCA_026416815.1 of Clostridia bacterium. GTDB lineage: Bacteria > Bacillota > Clostridia > Acetivibrionales > DSM-2933 > SKW257. The sequence goes on from JAOAEJ010000087.1 coordinate 95,791, forward strand.
GCAATTCCAAGCTGCAGCGCAGTGACAAAATACACACAAATATCTCCAAGAAAACCGGCAAGCAGGCCTGACCAAAACAATCCAAGCTTCAACTTCCTCGAAAGGTAAAATATACACCAGCCAACACTGCCCCCTACTACTCCCAGCGAAAACACATTAGCACCTAGGGTGGTAATACCGCCCTCTCGAAGGAGAAGCTCCAATAATAATACTACAGTGCTTAGAAATGGCGTAACAATAGGCCCCAAAAATATAGCCATAAGAGGCGTACCTGTAGGATGCTCTGTAGAACCGAAAGGCATAGGAATCTCAAATACTGTAGCTGTAAAAACAAAAGCTGTAAATACACCGCTCAGTATTTTATAATTGATTTTATCAATAGAATTTTTCTGGTACCTCTTTATACCCGCAGCCACAAAAGCTGCGGAAACCGCTCCATATGCCGCTGCTTGTAAAGGCGGCAGTACCCCGTCAATTAAATGCAACTTAAAAACCTCCTCTTAAACTTTAAACCCTCTATTTAGGTTTTAAAAAGCTGTTCATTGATACCAAGAGTGAAACGGTTTTATTTTCAGCTTGTATGTATAGCCTATTGTTAATAAAGCTCATAGATTCTATTGTGTTAAAATCAAAAAACCGCTTACCAAAAACGATAAGCGGATTAAATGCATACAAAAACTAAAAAACCATCCTATCACTCGTAGGTGTTCCTATAAATAAGAATAAGCTTGTAAGCAGGTCTTCTGACTCAGGTTCACAGTCATCCTGCGCCTTCCCGGTTTCCCAGTGGCATATTGCAGGACTCCTCCCCTATACAGCGGCGGGACCGCATGGGATTCACACCCATTTCCCTCTTGCCGGCAAAATACTTTACCGGACACTCACAGCTGAATATTAATTTTAATGACATTCTATCACTGTATTACAGCTTTGTCTATATAAAACTTTCTTTTAAGGTTCTATTCATTCTTTATCATTACATTTAATACATCTTATGAAGCCATCTATAAAAATAGTGAATTGCAGCTGCAAATCACTATCTTTAGACTTCATTATCTATTATTCTCAATCATTTTTACAAAATACTTGTGGAAAGCATTATTAGCACTCAATTCCGGATGGAAGGACGTTGCCAGCATATTGGATTCCTTAACCGCAACAATCCTTCCATCCAACTCAGCTAATACTTCTACATCACTTCCTATACATTCAACCCAGGGTGCCCTGATAAACACCATAGGGATGCTATCATCGGATACACTTGGTATATTTGATGAGACACTAAAGCTGTCCAACTGACTTCCGTAAGCATTTCTCCTCACTGTTATATCCATTAGTTCAAGATGTGTATTATCTTCATCCACTATTTTCTTTGCCATAAGTATCATGCCTGCACAAGTGCCCCATACCGGCATACCGGCCTTTACCCTGTGTTTAATAGGTTCAGCCATTTCAAAATCCTTTAGAAGCTTACCAATAGTAGTACTTTCTCCACCGGGAAGTATCAATCCCGAAACCTTATCCAGTTCTTCAACCGTCCTTACTTCGCAGGGTATAACCCCCTCAATCCCTGACAGTATCTTCACATGTTCAATCACTGAACCCTGCAGCGCAAGAACTCCTACATTTACCAAAGTTACCACCCCCGGCTGGAGAGAACGTTTTCAGGACTAATTTGAGAAATTTCAAGACCACGCATTGCTTCCCCTAAATCTTCTGAAACTTCAGCAATGATCTCCGGATTGTTATAGAATGTTGTAGCTTTTACAATCGCCTTTGCCATTTTTTCAGGATTTGATGACTTGAAGATTCCGGAGCCTACAAACACCCCTTCACTTCCAAGCTGCATCATCAAAGCCGCGTCTGCAGGTGTAGCTATTCCTCCGGCAGCAAAATTTACAACAGGAAGCTTTCCATCTTCCGCCACCTTCACCACCAACTCATAGGGTGCAGCCATTTCCTTTGCAGCAGTCATAAGCTCTTCCTTGGGTAAAGTACTAAGTCTTCTCACATCTGCCATAATAGTGCGCATATGTCTTACAGCTTCTACAACATTACCGGTGCCTGCTTCACCCTTTGTTCTTATCATTGCAGCGCCCTCACCAATTCTTCTCAGCGCTTCACCAAGATTTTTAGCTCCGCAGACAAAAGGTATTTTAAAACTATGCTTGTCGATATGGTACATATCATCGGCTGGAGTCAACACTTCGCTTTCATCAATATAGTCAATCCCCAGTGCTTCCAGCACTTGAGCTTCTACCAAATGTCCTATTCTCGCTTTTGCCATAACCGGAATTGACACAGTTGACTTGATTTCTTTTATCATTTTAGGGTCAGACATCCTGGCAACACCGCCCTGCTTTCTGATATCAGACGGTACTCTCTCCAAAGCCATAACTGCAACAGCTCCTGCTTTCTGAGCTATTTCAGCCTCCCTGGCGTTTGTTACATCCATTATTACGCCGCCCTTTAACATTTGCGCGAGATTTTTATTCAACTCATATCTTTCAGTCATATGTATCCCCCTTAAGTGTATCGATACACCCATTTGTGTACCGATATGATTTTGGGTATTATTTCATATACCGATAAATTTGTCAACTACTTTTACTATTGATTTTTAGTTTCTTACTTCAAGCATTACATAAATATTCTGCTATATACAAGTTAACTTGGAGTATTTCACACTGTAACTATACAAGTAGTTTTTGAGTCTAAACTGTATCGATACACTCCAAACTTTGTATTGCAATACTATCCGTATACTTTGCAGAATCATTGATAATATACAGAAAGGACTACCATCTTAGATAATCCTCTCAGTAAACATTTTTATTCAATTACAATCTCATTTTCCAGATAATCTATACCCTTTGCAGTAATTCTTGCATGATAATGTCCGATAGAATCAACTTCCCTAAGTTTTAGCAGACCCTTCTCGGCCAGATATTGTGCAGCTAAATACCGCTCCCTCTCAATGTCATTATCAAGACTATGCCTAAAATATTTTTCCTTACCACAGCTTTCATAGTGATAACGGTAAAGCTCCTTCAAATAATTTAGTCTTAGTTTTATTCTATCCTTAATCCTCACTTTAACATCCCCCCTCAACTACAGATAGTTTAGGTTGAACTTAGTGATTGACCGTTAGGCAATGAGCTGTGGAAGTGCGATTTGCCTAACGGGATAAAATCACTTTCAACCTAAACTATCTATATTATATTCACTAATAAAGGGGCACATTCTGCCGTAATTCTATATAGTTCATCTACTGCCCAACTCTGTACAAATGAAATTTCCGGTAATAATTTCAAAGCCAATCACTTTATACTTTCTTTTATCTACTAAAATCACAGCCCCATTTCTTTTATCCTGTTTACTTACTAACTTTTCATTGATATGAACATAGTCCATTTTATCCTACCTCTAAACTCCTTGTAATAGCCAAAAGAGCCTTACGGCTCTTTTGCAGCTTAGGTTATCTCCATGTCACATGGTATATCCTCACCATATATCTCGTTGAAAACCTTTCCGGTACTCTTATCCACCTTCACCAATACAGCGTCCTTAAGTACCACAAGAACTTCTCCGTACCCAATGAACTTATCATTTTTAGTCAGCGCTATCAAATCGCCTTCATATACATTTTTTGCTTTAGGAAAAGTAACTATCATATTCAATCACCCGCAAATTAACTCTTACTAATAGTTTACTCATAACTCACAGCATTATACATAACTCTACCATAATATATGTATTCATCTATAACTACCTTTGCACACCTATTTTGTATGTATAAAACCTATAGCAATACACATAAGATTTATATAGCGTACAATCCTATCAGATTACATATAGGCAGTTAACTGTAAAAGTGATTTTTAAATTTAGGCAAATTGCATTTGCCAGATCTCATTGCCCGGCTGGAAATACTAAGTTTGCCGTTAATTATCTATAATTCTACATGTTGTTGATATTTAGGAAATATATTACTAAATATTTGTAGTAAACTGGAAATATTGTATACTTTTTAATAGTAGCTAGACTGTTTTGCTAATTAGCTTAGAATAAAATTGAAATATACAATTAATAGGGGGTAGGTTTATGCACTTAAACAGTTCATTACCCGAACAGGGGAAAGAAAATCTAAAAAAGCTTTTAGACAACCTAAAAGTTAAAAACGTATCGGTAAAATACTCTGAATCTATTTCTAATTTCTCCAAAAGCCTAAGGCATGGAATGGTAAAAGGGCTTCAGGAAAAATCCAAACAAACCTCTGAAGCAATCACTTCTTTTAGGAACAGGAATAATAAGCTAAAAAACCTGGAGAAACTGCTTCATACCGACAAATCTCACCTCATAACGTCAAATAAGAGAAGTAACATCTATCGCTCCGAGTCAGATAAGCTGGTTATAATAGATAAAAATATCTGGAGTGAGCCCGTCACTGTTACCATTAAACAGATGAATAGCGTAACAATCAAATGTGTTAAATTCCTCGAAGAGCAGCCGTTTCTCTTCCCTGTATTTAATGAAAAAACCATTAGCGGAAGAATTATATATATGGACGTAAATCAGCTATGGTATCAGGATAATGATACTATAAACGTTGTTACCTTCAGAAATAGTTCCCCGGATTTCATTAAAATTAAAATAAATAACATTAAATGCTATGAAAAAGAAGCTTTAATAAAGTATGTTAAAAACTACATATCAGTTCAAAAAAGCGCCAGAATGACAGCTTTTATTAAAGAAAAGGCTATTAACATTGCGGATATAGTACGCATAACCCGGTATTATTTGATAGAGAAAAGCAAGCAAAGCAATAGCATGAAAGTATATTTATTTGATGACGAAGGTAGCTTTTACGACCAACTTAGCCTTAGCCGCTTACCTTCTGTTGATGATACCTCACTGGATCTCCTGTTTACTAAGGATATGACATCTTATATAAAATCAAACAATTACCCATTGGAAGACTTCAAGCAAAATGATGATTTTATAGAATTCTGGCAGAATGTAGGTAGCAAAAAGGTATGTGTAATGCGTTTTAACTATAAGTCCTAGCATTTTATTATTATGACAGTTTAACACCAATTTATTTAAAAATATCTCTTCTTCTCTTCGAAATAAGAGTTCCATAATAAATTAAATTTGAACTCTTTATGTTTCATACCTTTATAATATTTTCATAAACTAATAGTACTTTGTTATTTAGCTTAATTATAGTAAATTCTCAAAATAATAACCTTAAAAACATAGTAAACTATAGTTAACCAAATTTAAAAAGGCTTCAATAGCTGTACCTATAGCTATTGAAGCCTCTATTAGTTTAGGCTAAGTTCTTAAATTTAGTAAGGAACTACATTTGTAGCTTGCGGCCCACGTTGACCGTTTTCGATATCAAATTGAACTCGCTGACCTTCTACAAGTGATTTATACCCTTCTGCTTTTATAGCAGAAAAGTGTACAAACACGTCGTCCCCACCTTCTCTTTCAATAAAACCAAAGCCTTTTTCGGGGTTAAACCATTTTACTGTACCAACCATTATATTGCACCTCCACCCAAATTGTGGTTCACTAATACTTTTAATACTTCGTATCGTTATTATTGTGTTTACATTTTGCTTAGTTTATGCTTAGAACAATTTTATAATGTAAATTTTACCATTTAGACTTCTTTAATAGTTATGTACAGCTCTTTTATATACATTAATATGTATTTCAGGCTATAACCCGACACAAAACTAAAAAGGAGAGCATACACTCTCCTTCAAATTTACCACCTATTGCCGTAGCCTCTATTATTGTTGCTGCCATATCCTCTATTGTTGTTTCCACCGCCAAAGCCACCGTTGTTATTCCTCTGCTGTTTCCTGGCTCTTCTACAATCATGACACCTTTGCGGCTCGTTATCGAATCCCTTTTCCTTATAAAAAGCCTGCTCGTTTTCAGTGAAAACAAATTCCGTGTTACAATCCTTACATGTAATTACTTTGTCTGCCATTTTTATATACCTCCCGAATTTTTTGGATCTTATAATTCTTGATATCTCACTCCAGCAAACAAGGGAGTTATATTCAAAAACAAATCAATCCACACTAAATAAATTAACTTCGTAGTAATTATACCACATCCTCCGGTAACATTCAAGGAAATTTTACCATTAATATAGTACGCATGTTTCCTATGTTGCAGTACTCTTATGTGCTTTATGTTTTCAATAAAAGTAACCGGAAGTCTTAAAAAGCTTAATTTCTACTATCAGTATTAAACATTTCTATTATATCCAATTAATATAACAATAATACCAAAAATATTAATTTTACACATGGCTAGTCAGCCTTAAATGCTACTCAGTTTTTAGGGCACCTATCCTATAATTATTCATCGGATCCCATAGGAACCACTCCTCATAGCCAGCATCATAAACACCCTGTATTTGCTGTCTAACTTGAGCATCCTCATAGTACTGCCAGTTTCCTTTCCCTATCCAAGTGGCTGAAAAGTCCTGCAAATATGTCCTCAATATAGGTTTATGACCCTCTACCTTTGCCAATCTTTCTTTACCTTTAAGCAGTGTTTGTTTTATTACTCCATATGGATCCAAGTCGGGTTTGGGGAACTTTACTTTATTAATGATCTGTCCTGGCGCATAATGGGAAGGATATGCCATCGGGCAGATATAATCAAGGTTTTTACCTACTTCTTCCCACACCTGACCTATACCTTCAGTGTCCCCTGGGCTTTCAGCTATAATAGCAAATACATCACCGGAAAGTATAGCGTCGGGCAGCTGCTGCCTTGCATATGCCAAGAATTCACCTATGATTTCCTGTCTCTGCTTACCTCCGGTATCGCCAAACACCATTTCACTCTTTTTGCCGTCTGGAAATCTTATATAGTCAAACTGAACTTCATCAAACCCTTTTGCAAGTGCTTCCTTGGCTAAGTCTATGTTGTACTGCCAAGCTTGTTTGTTATATGCATTTACCCAGTTCATTTTATTGTGAACATACAAACCCCCGCTTTTATTTTTTATAGCCATTTCCGGCTTTTTATTGGCTAGAATAGGGTCTTTGAAGCAAACTATTCTGGCTATAGCATATACATTATTGTCATGCAATTGCTTAATAACCTTGTCAGCATCAAATCTTTTTTCAACTGCGCCAATCTCTTTTGCTAAAGGAACCTGGGAATCAAAAGTTACCGTACCGTAATCGTTCTTTACATCTATTACATAGCTATTTATTTCTGTCTTATTTGCTACATCAATATAGTAATCCAGCCTTGCCCCCGCCGATGTAGCCGTTAAATACAATCCCTTTGCCTTGACTCTTTTCTTATCCGCGTTTTTGAATGGTCCATTAGTATTTTCCGGAGAAACGGTTGGTGTACTCTGTGGAGCAGCAGTTTCTTTACCGCTGTCCTGACTTGCTGTGGTAGTAGGTGTGCTTACATTCTGGCTTTGATCTGTGTTTATCGACGTTGACTTTGAAGAGCCGCACGCAATAAACGTTGTTGACATTAACCCTGTTATTGCTAACAATGCAATAACTTTGACAATACTTTTTCTCATTTGTTCGGTACCCCCAATTAAATTAAGATTAGTGTATAAATAAGGGTGAGTAGTTCAATAAAGTGAACTTCCCACCCCAGAAGCCAGTTATAAAGACTTGAAAGTAAATTTGCAATTTACCCAACCGTAATAGAGAATATTTATTTTTTTCTATAATAACAAAACGGTATTTTCAATTCAACAATGAAATACTTCCTGTTTAGGCAGGTGAAGGAATGGAGGGGGTGGATAGGGTATAGGTTTATACTTTAAACAATCTAGGGCAATCTCTAGAGCCGTGTACTATGTGATAAATAAAAACTGTATCTCCAATAACCTTATATATACATACGTATTTTCCACTAGTTACAACTCTATATCCCAAAGCATTTAATTCATCATCTAGAATAGCAGTAGCATATCACAATTCAATTTGTCATAATTGCCACACATTTATTAATAATATTATTTGCATTTATAAACAACCATGTATAATAAATTACTATGCCTAATCTACAATCAACATGTGGCACTCTACAAGACTATCTCGCATTATACCATATAAGGAACGTTGGGAAAGGATTATTGCAAATTCCTTTAAATTCTTGGCACCCTCCATCTCTAATAATATTAACAACCCAGTATTAAAAAATACCCAGTCTTAAAACAAATCACACTGAAGAAACAATAATTAGCTCACCCATGTTACTTCTTTACAACAGGTATCCATATTTCAGCAGTAAACTTGCCGTCTCCAATAGGATTATACATCTCAAACTCCAGTGCATCAGCATGTTCATAACCTGACGTAGGGAACCACTCTGAATAAATACGTCTCCATATTGTCTGCGTTTGCTCAGTTATCTGTTCCTCATTAACCTCGTCAGTAGGGAATACTGCCCATGTTAAATCAGGCACACTAAGTTTGACAAATCCATCCGAAACTCCTGAAGCGGGAATGTTTTGGCATATCAAATAACGGAATGTGCCATCTTCACTGTTGTGGCCGTAAAGAGCAGCATTGAGTAACATCTCAGAATTTCCATACACTTCTCCTTTAATTGTTGCTTCTGATACGCTCCCAGCTGCCCTAAAAATACTTTCCATCGTTCCATCGTTAACTGACTTGAGCCAAAATTCAGGTATTTGTCGATAGCATTTTCCATCTATGGCACTCACAACCGTATCGATACCAAAAACAGAAAAGGCCTCTTTTTCTTCAATTCTGTATTTCATTTCAACATCTCCTTTAATCGAAATATGAAAGGATATGCAAGGATAAGCCTTTAATTGTACACCCTTATCGCGCGCTAATGAGGGCGTAACACCATGCAAATTTTGAAATGCACGTGTAAAAGAATTGGGCGAATCATAGCCATATTTTAAGGCAAGCTCAATAATCTTAACATTACTATCCTGAAGTTCGAAAGCTGCAAGTGTCAAACGTCTACGTCTTACATACTCTGATATTGGCACTCCAGTAACAAACGAGAACATCCGTTGAAAATGGTATGACGAACACAATGCTCTTCATGCTACTTCGTCGTAATCAATTTCAAGCGTTAGATTTTCCTCAATATACCTTATCGCACTATTCATCCTTTGAAGCCACTCCATTCACATAACCTCCCTTCGATCATCAGTATAACAATGCTTAAGGTAATAATCTCCACATTTCATGCACCAAAATGTATGGTCGAAAATTTCAAGAAGTATACTTATGGTTATTATCCCTTGATAACTATAAGAAGTCAATTTTGAAATCAACATTCTATTAGCTGTGTATTCATTGTTAAAATAGAAGTTGCTTGAGTGAAGGGATAAAAACAAAAAACGCTAGAACCTTTTAGTTCTAACGTTTTTGTTTGAATTGGTGCCGAAGGTCGGACTCGAACCGACATGATATCACTATCGCTGGATTTTGAGTCCAGTGCGTCTGCCAATTTCACCACTTCGGCGTGTTATTGTTTACTGCTCTGATATAGTAACATAATTTTTCGTACAAATCAACATCATATTTAAGCTTTTTCCTTGAAATTTTAAAAATAATTCCTATAATCTCCCTATATCACACGAATACGTTTTATCTTACACATTCTCGCCTTCCTCATCCGGGATTTCCTCAACCTCATCCTTCTTTGAGCTAGACTTTTTCCTCTTAGCTACAGCCTCATGCAGCAAGTACTCAATCTGCCCGTTTACCGAACGGAACTCCTCCTCCGCCCACTTATTTATTTCCTCCCAAATGCGGGGACTCAATCTTAATAAAATAGTCTTCTTCTCTGCCATATTACTCACGCCTTTTTCATATTATCCGCCCCGCTGCTATCAAGAGCAGCAGGGCGTGCATATTATTTTTCTAGTTATGGAGTGTACCTGAGTTTATAACCGGCTGTGCTCCTCTTTCCCCGCACAGTACTACAAGCAAATTGCTTACCATAGCAGCTTTACGTTCCTCGTCCAAATCCACAATGCCGTTCTCATTCAACTTATTGAGTGCCATCTGCACCATCCCTACAGCACCCTCAACAATTTTCTGCCTTGCTGCAATAATCGCTGAAGCTTGTTGACGCTGGAGCATTGCTGCTGCAATTTCCGGTGAATAAGCTAAGTGACTCAAGCGTGCCTCTTCTACAACAACCCCAGCTTTCCCCAGCCTTTCCTGCAGCTCGTTTCTAAGAGCTTCAGATACTTCATTGGAGCTTCCCCTGAGTGATACATTGTGGGAATCATCAGTAATATCATAAGGGTACATTCCTGCGAGATGTCTAAGCGCAGACTCGCTTTGAACTTTAACGTAGTCTATGTAGTTTTCTACATCAAACAATGCCTGAACTGCACTATCTACCCTCCATACCACAACTGCTGCGATTTCTATAGGATTACCCATTTCGTCATTTACCTTTAGCCTCTCCCCATTGAGATTCCTTGAGCGGAGAGATATCTTTTTCTTTGTATAGAATGGGTTAGCCCAAAACCACCCGGAGTTTTTAACAGTTCCCTTATAATCTCCAAACATAACCAACGCAGCTGCTTCATTTGGCTGAAGTATAAAAAAGCCTGCTGTGACTAATAGCCACCCAATAAATACAACAACACTTAATCCAATAGCAGCTATAGGTACTGCACCACTAGAAGTTTGATTAACTCCAAATATAAAAAGAGCTGGTGCTAGTAGTAACAATATAATATCCACGAAAAACATTTTTAACCCTGATTGTACCTTTAATAAAATTTCTTCCATAATACTCAACCCCTTCAATATAATTTAATTTCAATGTGATATCATTATTATATCACATACATATAATTTTACAATATATATTTACAAATAATTGCTACTGATTTTGACCATAAAAAAAATCCTTCAGCTCTAATCATCAATCAGACCGAAGGATTTCTTTTACTATAATTTAATTATAACGTGAGTTCGATGAAGTTATAGAAAACATTACAAATATAAAAACCCACCGAAATCCTTTAGAATGTTTATGTCAACCAACATTAAAAGAAAAGGGTGGGTTCATATGCAAGAATTATTAACTGAAATATTTTGCAG
>JAOAEJ010000102.1 GCA_026416815.1 Clostridia bacterium
CCGGGCTATGATTTTCATTTCATATTCATCACATACTGGACATAGCCAAACCATTTTTCTATTCTTTGCCATAGGGAATCTTTCAATCCCGCATGTTGGGCATTCCTTAAGCGAAGGTGTCGTTCCTGAGGTCTTTTTTGCCATTATCATCGCCTACTTTCTTATCATCCCTAGGTTGGTAGATATATTGCATCCTACAAAACTGTTTTGATAAACAAATGCCGCCTATAGCCCTACACCTTGTATTGTGCTGATTCAAAGCATTTAACTCCTGCCAATTTGGGCAAAGAGGTTTTAAGTCCTTCATATTTGCATGTGACATTAATCCTCATCCTCCTCTTCCATGGCCTCAATTTGCCTCTGTGAGGCCCCACGAGCTTTCATTAATTCCTTCCTAATATTTGGTACATCATCAAAGGAAACAAACCCTCTGTCAAATATAAGAGGTATTTCACACTCTCCCATAGGGTTGCATACTTTTGACTTGACTACCTTGCATTTCATTATTAGGCCTATCTTTTCTGTATTGGCTGCATTCTTTGGGTCCTTGTTTGGTATTTCAATCCAACCTTTACGGCCTACTTGAATCCTTAAGCTACATGCATGCTTTAATTTCCTACCGCCAGGTGTATCCGTCTTTTCACCAAACATCATTGCATTCATTTTATCCCTTACCTGGTTGATGAATACCAATGTTGTACCTGTCACTTCCATGATTTCCTCAAGTGGTGGCAGATATTTATTCATAAGCCTTGCTACTCCACCGATTCTTTGTTCTTCCTCTGTGTCCTTTTCTGCTGCCTTTAATACCTTTTCAACGTCATCCTTTGGAACAAGTGAAGGAACACTGTCAATGCCTATGAGGGGTATCCCCGCCTGGGCAAACCTTATTGCTTTATTGAATGCTTCCTCCCCGTATTTGGCCCTGTATATGAGCAATTGCTTTGGCCTATTACCAAATACCTTAGCCCTATCAGCATCAAACGTTCCTTCTACTGGAATGTCCAGTGCCATTGCATGCCTACCAAGGAGATGATAAAGTAAAGTAGTTTTACCGCTTGATTCTGGCCCAAATATTTCAATTACCCTTCCTTCTGGCATTCCACCACCAATGATGTGGTCCAGGTCTTCAATACCGGTTGACCAACGTGCTATTTTAAGTATTGCCTTTTGTGAACCAAGGGAGAATATTGAGCCTTCCCCTTCTTTTTTATCTATTTGGCTACATAGCCTCATGATTGCTTCTTTATTAGTTTTTGCCACCTGCTCTCAATCCTTTCATGTATAATGTAGAATTGTACTTGGTTACCCTTTTGATATATGTCTTCCTGTCAAATTCAAGAGCCCCTTCTTCCTGTAGGGATTCAATCACTCTACTTGTTACCGACCGGCTCTTGCACCTGTCATAAAAATCATCATATGACCTGAATATTCCGTTTTTCCTACGTTCTTCTTCAATGGCCTGTGCCGCTTTTTCACCAACATTCTTTACTATGCTGTATCCTATTTGGATAACTGGTTCACCATCAACTTTCCTTATTGAATAATCAGCCGTGTAATTTACATGAGGTAGGAAGAATACTATGCCATCCCTTGCGGCCTCTGACATAAACTCAATCTTCTTACGTTCATCAATTTCATGTTTCATGGTGGAAAACCAAAACTCAGTTGGATGTTTGACCTTGTGGTACATTTGCCATTCACTGATAAGAGCGTATCCAGCCCCATGGCCCTTATTGAACATGTATAAAGCCATGTTGTCAAATAGTTCCTCGGCTACTGGCTTTTTGATACCTGAGTGTTCCTCCGCACCCTTAACAAACTTTTCCTTGAGGACTACACGTTCAGCTTCTGAGAATTTAAACTTCATAAGCTTGTCAACATCACCTGGTTCCATTTTAGCCATGCCTTTACAAATACGCATAACGTGTTCCTGATATATGATTGAGCCATATGCATCTTTTGTATAAGGATACCAAGCCGTATCTTCATCCAGGTTTTGCTTATTGGCCCCATATTGTTTATGCATTCCAAGTTTAAGAGTACCAGGCCTATTACATGAGATAGCTGCAATGACATCCTGGATGTTGTCAGCCCCTATTTCAACCAATATGTTTTGGGCCGCTTCTTTGTTAAGCTGGAATATGCCAAGTGTATTACCGGTTCTAAATCTTTCATACATTTCCTCTTCCACATCCTTGGGTATGTTACGCCTATCAAACTTATCCCCTGTTTCCCGTTCTATAGCATGTATTACGTCCATAGTCCTTAGGGCCAATACGTCAAACTTAAGCATATCCAAGGCTTCCACGTCGTACTTATCATAGGAACAAATAAGCTGACCTTTAACTTTTAACATTGGTACATATTGACCGATTTCACCTTTGGTAACCAATACCCCTGCCGGATGTTGGCCGTAATATTTGGCTTGACCACATAGCTTACAAAAGTGTTTTACTATGTCAGGATATTCCTTATCAAGGGCCCTTATGTTCCTATCCTTGATTGCCTCTTCATAGTCAATATCCTCAAAGTCAAAGTGTGCCATTTCCTTTCCTTCATCAGTTTTTGTGAGAGGTTGTAGGAGCATTTTAATCCTGGTTGCCTCATGTGATGGTATATCATACACCTTGCATAAGTCATTGATAAGATTGGCACCTTTGTAATACCCAAACGTAACTATCTTTGATGACCTGTATTTGTATTTATTGAGTATGTAGTTAATTACTGCATCCTGACCGCTTGATTCAAAGTCCAAGTCAACGTCAGGCATTTTCTTTTTATCAGGCCTTAGGAATCGGTCAAAGTCTGTTCCTACCTTGATAGCATCTATACTGGTTATTCCCATAAGCTCTGCCACCAATGAACCACCAACACTACCTCTACCTGGTCCTACATAAATGTCATTGTCTCTAGCAAACTTAACATAGTCCCTGACTATGAGGAAGTAGTCACAAAGTTCGTGACCTTTGATAACTGACATTTCATATTTGAGACGGTCAATGTATTCTTTGTTATACCGGTTTGTTTCCTTTAACCTTGATATGCATATGTCCTTCATTTCCTGGTAAGTATCTTCCACATCATCAAACGTTGGGATGGAATCGGCAAAGTCCAGCTTTATGTCTATTTTGTCGTATATTTCATCCATATTGTGGAGTAATTCCTCAGGGTAGAAGCCATGCATTTTTTTAAACTTTGTTGTTATATCTTCCTCACTGTGCATATAACGTTCCTTGTATGTTTCCTCAATGTGCTCAAGTGTAAAGCCTTCACCTTTTTCCTGGCCTATCTTTGACATCTTGTGCATCATCAGGTATGACTCAAAGTCGTCCTTGGATGTGAAATGTGAGTCGGTTGTCATTATGCACTTAACCCCACATTCCTCTCCTATTTTCATGAGGATTTTGTTTACACGCTCCTGCGTTCCTTTATTATCAATCTTGATAGGCTGGATTTCAAAGTAGAAGTTATCCCCGAATATTTCCACGAATCTATCAGTGGCTTTATAAACCAGTTCCTTCTTGCCTTTGTCAATCATTTGAGGGATAAAACCACCTATGCAGGCGGATGAACAAATAAGTCCCTCACTATACCGCTCTAGTAATTCAAACGTAACGTGTCCATAGCGGTAGAAGTTTTTGTCATTTGCTTCGGTAAGTATTCGGCACATGTTCCTGTACCCTGTTTCGTTCATTGCATATAAGCAAAGATGAAAGCGTTCCCTGGAAGAATCAAAAGTGGGCTGGAAGTAAACTTCACAGCCCATCAAAGGTTTTAACCCTTCCTTTTGGCATGCCATATAAAGTTGTGCTACACCACATGCATTTCCGTGGTCTGAGATACCGATTGCTTTCATGCCTAGCTCTTTTGCATAACGCACAATATTTTTTACTTTATCGAAGCCATCAAACATACTGTATTGTGTGTGCTTATGCATTTCAAACCACATGACTTATACCTCTTTCTTGTAAATATGTAAGCTACCTATATTCATTATAACATGTATATGATTAATTGTACACCCTCTAATAAGCTTTAACTGATTGGCTATGTTTAAGCCGCAATAGTAGCTGAGGTACATGTCCTTGAGGAAGTTTACCTTGAAGTTGCAACTCCTCATGTTCACCATCACGTACATGTCGTTATTCCTTAGGAGGAACTGAATGTTTTGGAAGCAATGTAATGTCGGGAAGGTAATAACCATTTGCCTTGTTTCCAGGTCAACCTCTGTGAGGTTATCTGATATGTTATCTAATTGCTTGAACATATCAACATAGTCCTTGATTAAGTAAGGCCCTACAGAGGTTATCTCACCATAACATGCATACTTGATTATCTGCATTATTTCGTCATAGTTCAGTCCAATTGCCTTGAATGTTTCCGTGTCCATTTCCCTAAACCGATAATGAGCCCCCATCATTTCAAAAGTGGTGGAGGTCTCAAACTTCATTATGCCTGTTTCAATATCCTTGAGGATTTGTTTGATTTTATCAACCTTACTTTTCATCGTCCATATCCTCCGGTATATCCAGTTCACCACGTTCAATGGCGTATTCCAGGCTTAATGTGTGTTCATTTTCCGCTTCGGCCTGTGCTATTGCTACCTCTGCCATTGCCATGAGTTCGTTGAACCTGTTCTTTGCCCCAGGATTGGTACCATTAAGCTGGTCCCTAGTGCAACCGTATATGAAGTCCATTTCATTCCACTCAAACTTATCACTATCAGCATCTGGGAAGTAAAGGTTTGTTGCCTTTCCTGTCCTTGCCATCCTAACATAGAAGTGTGATGGTGCATGGATATTGATGAGGCCATTCATTACCGGATATGTTCTTAAAAGCTGGACATACATTTGATAAGCTATGATGTTGTCCGTTTCAGGCTGTATTTGCTTATCCATCCTTTGCTGGATAAAAGCTATGCATTCCTTGAGGCTTATCTTCATAAAGTAGAATGTTGATAAGCACCTTGGCAAGATATACCTTGCATCCATGATGGATATTTGTTTGGAATCAATCATATCACAATATAACTGTTTTGACATCTCAACTATTTGCTGATACCTTTTATAAAAATCCTTTGACTCATTATATACCGGAGGATAGCTTCCAGTACTATTTTGTATGCTATTTGGTACCAATGCATCCTTGTGTGACCACCATTTATCACCTGAACAATCAGCACTAAAGCTTGCCAGCCTGTGCCTTAAGATATGGGTAACTTCCTGGAGTGAAATACCGTCAAGCTTAAATACAAGCTCTATTGTTTCCAGGGCAGTGGGAAGGGCCCTACCAAACATTGCATCCCTTATTAGCTTATCCTTTTCCTCTATGGTGTAGCTACATGCATCCATTGGATGTTCCGCCCAGGTAGCTTCAAGGAAAGGGACCAGATAGTTCCTTAATTCATTCATGGTTGGAGCTTTTATTAACTCCACATCAATTGCATCAAGGTTGTTTACGAATTTTGTTGTAGGTTTTTCATTAAACCTAATTTTCATTGGAAGTTTAACCGGTTTTAAATTATTATTTTTTGGCATTTGACTCCCATCCTTTCGATTTTTTCTTTTTGTACTTTTATTCTTTCTATGGTATCACCAACCCAATCAATGACGTTTTGGTTTCCCATACTAACCTCGTAATCTACAAACTGTAATACCGAAATAATATCGGCTAATCTCACTATAGCTTCTGCTATTTCCTCTTTTGTTGTAGGGCTATTTAAGTATGCATATTGCCTTGGGTACATATCGTGCAAGATATTTAATTCATGTTTCTCAAGCATTTCTCTTAACCCGGGTATTGCCTTTTTAGCCGCATAAGTAACATCATTGATGACCACTTCCGGAATGTCGTGAACAAGTGCCATTTCAATTGCCTTTACATGGATTTCACTATCCACATCCAGTTCATCACATATCATCATTGTAAATAATGCTACGTAATATGAATGGGTTGCCACGCTTTCCTGCTTGAATTTAGGGAAGGTATTATACCTAATTATGTTATCTAATTGGTACAACCTTTTGATTGATTCACGGGTTAATTTTATCATTCTATCAACCCCCTATATTCCTCGCCACTACCAAGTAGGGCATTGATGATTGATTGTTTGGTTACTGATTGCCTATCAAGGAATGCCTGTTTGCCTGATTGAGCCAACATAAGGTTGAATCCTCTATTGCCAAGTGTTTCTGCAAAGTATACTACCGGTCTTTTTATTCCAAAGGCGTATCCGGCTTCCCATACTGTTCCCATGTCTTTGCCATCGGTTACTGCAAATACCGCAAAGCAATCTTTTATGGCATTACAGTTTTGCATGAAAATTAGCTTTTGTGCCTGGTTATCAGAATCCGGAGGGAGGAAGCAATTTTCCTTTGGGCTAAACACCTTGAACCCCTCACCCCTAAGGATTGACTTAAGTGCTTCTTCCCTTTCAACCTGTTCCGTATTGAAGAAAGGTGAAGCAAAGTATATGTCATACTTAAAGCTGTCCTTGAGGATTCGCATTATCGTTGTATCTATTTCACTATATTTGGTGAAATATCTTGGTGCCATTGCTGTACCGTTTGCCAACATCCTGAACATTTCCTCATGCCTGTTCATGTTAAGCCCTGCTTCCCTGTTTGACCGTTCAATGTCCTCTGGGTATACATATACCAGGCCTGCATTCATCGAGGAAAGAATCCAATCTATTTTCCTTAATAAATCCACCCTAGCATTGCCCCTTGATACCTGACCATATACCCATTCAGTTAAGTGGCATCTATCCATTACGATATTGTTTCCTGCCGCCTCTAATTGCTTAAGGAATGTCACCGTAGTATCAAGCTTGCCTATTGAATAAATAGGTATTTCTTCTTTTTCTATGCTATCAGATAGCATCCATTCATCCTTTAAATAAAGGAATCCGAGTGCCTGAAGCTTTTTACAAAGGGTGGTTTTTCCTACCCTATCAATACCTTCAACGATTATTATCATTTTTGTGAGCCTCCTCAAATTTTCGAGTGTTCTCACTAATCTTAGCACTAATGGCTTTGTAGATTGTTTCCGCATCAAAGCCTGAGAATAAAGCTATATTCATTGCCGTTACAAATACATCGGCTATTTCTTCAAGTTTGTTTTCAGGGTCATAATGTGCATTCCTATGCGTTTTCCACCTCTTGTCAGCCTTTAGGACTTCCCCAAGTTCCTCGTTCATTGCTGTCATATGGTATTGGAACCATTGAACGTTATCAACCGGTGTTTCCAATCCTGTTACTTTACCTTGGAATTGGCTCTGTTGGTTGAATAAAGACTGAAGGGAGCCCACGAGGGGCTCCCCTGGATTACCATTCTTCTTCATCGTCTTTCTTGCCTTCATCCCACTCATCATCAGTATCAGAATCATTTTCTTTATCCCATGCTTCCAGCTTTTTGATGTAATAGGATTCAGGTTTACGAGTTTCCACTTCAATTTCACGTTCCTTGCAGAGGTTATAGAGTTCTTTGGCAGACATATCATCATAATTGGGCTTTTCGTCATGTTCATCTCCCCAATCATCATCCTGCTTTTCCTCTGCATCAGCCTCTTCAAGCTTATTGATATAGAACTCAGTTGATTTCCTTGCCGGTACTTCAATATCCCTTTCCTGACAAAGGTCATACAACTCCTTGGCTGTCATATCTTCATAGTTCTTTTTGCCTTTACCTGATTTACCTTTTGATTTCTTGTCATCCTGTTCTTCATCATCATCGGACGAACCACCATCAGAAGGGAATGCTTTGTCCAGCAATTGGAGCACCTTTTGTTCACTGAAAGGTTTTGCCTTTTCATTCCTGAATTTAGCTTTGTCCATGGGTACCACACTGAAAGATGATGTTGTTCCACTACCATTCTTTGTGATAACATAATCCCTATCCATCAGTGTGCCATATGCATCAAACATGCCGACCAGGCCAGGAATAGGTGAGCAGTTGTTAACCCTACCCATAAGAAGTTTTACTTCCTTGGCATCATGGTCCCATACTGACCAAATATACTGGTCCCTATGAGCCAAGTCTTCATCCTCATGGTGCTTGCATGTCCTACCATAAAGCTCTTGGCAAGGTTCATTTACACCTGCATTGAATCCATCATGGAAAAGCACCTTCATACCATCATCCATGTCCTGCAAGAATCTTACCCTTATTTTTACGCCTGGCTTGAAATATATGAACTTGCCTTTATTTGCTCCTGACTTGGCCGCTTGCTTTTTTATCTCGTCTACTAAACTCATTGTTGATTGCCTCCCTGTATAAATTTTTAGTTTTTTGATTGGCAACGTCAAAAGAACGTTGGTCCATTTCTCCGGGGTCCTTAACCTCACTTGGATATTGGAACCGTATAACCTTAAAGAACTTTTTAAGATATTCAGTCCCCTTTTTGCCACAAGTGTCATTATCCAGGGCAGATACTATGTATTCAACTCCTTGCTCTTTAAGCTTGGATATTTGTTGTTCAGTAATTTTCCACCCCAAAATAGCTGCCACTTTCTTTGCACCGAATTGCTTGAACTTTAATCTATCCATATATCCCTCAACGAGGACTACTACCTTTGCATCATAATCGCCTACTAGTGTATTCCTTCGGCTGAACCCTTCATTGTAAAGGTATTTACGTTTCTCTTCAATCTTTTTGTTTGTTGTCCTACATACCCAACCCCTAAACCTACCAAGGTCCTTCATGGGGAATACTATGGGATATGCATTGTTGTAAGTAAGTTTTGCCTTGCACTTGTTCAATGTGTTTGCGGTAAAGCCACGTTTGAGCATGTAGCCCTTTTCAGGGCTTTGCTCTTTATTCCAGTCAATTGTCTTAAGTCCTACATAGTAGTCCTCTGCTTCTATTAAAGCTTGCTTATTGTCCTGTTTAACCTTGGCCTTCCTTTGTACCTGTATTTGTTTTACTTCTTTGCTTTTAAGTATCTTGAAGTATTCAATACAAGCCTTAAGTTCGTCCATTTCACTGTTGACTAGGGCAACAAACTTCATTGCATCACCTGACTTAGCACAACCAAAGCAATAAAATGAGCCGTCGTTCAGGTTAATCTTCATGCTGGCATTTATGTCTTCATGAAAAGGGCATACAATTTTGAACTCGTTATCGTTGCTTTCCAACAAACCATAAAAGTGTAGTACTTTTGCTAATTCATTGCCACCAACTTTAAGTTCAATCTGTATCACCCTTTCTTTCCTTTATTGAAATACTTTTCACTATGGTTGCTTCATAACAGCCTTCAAGGTCTGACTTTTTAATATCACCAACCGAATAAAGTTGTTTTATTGCATCCTTATTTACCGATGTGGATACATCAATAAACTTCTTAAATTCACCTGGGCTTACTCCAGCCTTTTTGAGCAACTCTATAAGCCCATTCATATCATTTATCATGTAGGTTTTATTAACTATCTCGTTGAATATCTCCTTGTCAAGCTTGGCCTGAAGTTTATCAAGGAGGTAGTTAATAGTTACCCGTTCTACTTTCTTGGCTATAAGCGTTACGCCTGTACGCTTTTTATTATTTGGACCTTCTGGTTCCACCACAAATTCCTTAAGGTCTTGCTTATCAAATTCCTCTTGGATTTTCTTTTTACTGGCCTGTAACAGTTTCATCAAGCCATCAATTTGCTCTTCTAAGCTACGTGTGTCTTTAATTAGCTGCTTTAAGTTCGCCAACAGGTACTTCTCCTTTCAATGCCTGGTATATACCTCTGGGCCATCTATCCCCGGTTTTTACCCATAGCACTTTTGACCGGCGTACTGTAAACTTAACACCATTTCTTGTTTCTACAGTAAAGCCATTTGAAATAATTTCCTTAATCATTCCACTGAATACTTTTGAATCGCCTACTTTAAAGGCAATAATTGTTCCTGGCTTTGCATTATCCAGGTATCTTTCTTTAGGCTTTGGTACATCAACTACATTGCATGCTTCCTGAACATTAGCATTTTCCCACTCTGATTTTTTACCATGAGCCAGGTCTTGCTCAATATCATTTGTATGCTGTCTGGTACTCTTGACCACTGATGTACTTGTTTCCGCCTGATTGCCAACTATGGCATCTATGAGTTGCTCTCTTCTCATATCATGCCTGCCTACCACGTTTAATTCTTTGGCAATGGGTAACAATTCCTTAACTTTCATTTGTCCTAAAGCCTCTCTACTGTACATCATGACTAGCATCTCCTTTACATTAAATAAATCTTGTGTGTGCCAAAATATTTTGTAACTTTTTGTATGTTTTTGGCTTAATCACATTATAACACAAGGTATTTCCCTTGTAAACACCTATTTTAAATTAAAATCCGACGTATCTGTCTAAAGTTTTTCGTTGTTTTTGAATGGTATCGAGAGGCAAGACAAGGGCCCTGTAAGGCCCTCGCATCGTTTTATATATTCAGTTGTATTTTTACCTTGCGTTGTATATCTTTTCTATTAACGTGGGCAAGTACTTGAATCTTGGGTCGTTCTTGGAAATATCCTCAATCTTTTCGTCCCAATCATCAGCCACGCCTGCTTTCTTCAGTATTTCTTTCCACCCCAAAACAGGCTTGCCTGGTTCCAACCTTTTTATCATGGCATCAATTGCAGCCACTGTAGGCTTATCAGCTATTCCATGGGCAGGCATTGCATTTCCAATTTGGAAACTCTTAACCGCTGTTTCTGTAGCCAAGCCAAAGTCACCATCAACTACCAACCTGTATCCGATTTTGTTAAGCTTTGTTTGAAGAGCCTTTACCTCTTCTCCTTTGTCCCCTTCCTGCATACCTTCAATCACCTCATACGTAATGAATGGGCATTTAAGCCAATGTGTCCAAGGGGTAGCCCCTGCTCCGCTTAATGGTGTTTGGATGACACCAGATTTTGTTCCATGGGCCTCAATTACTTGGCCATTACCAATATATACCCCAATATGTCCGTCCTTCCAGACACAAATTCCGGGAATCTCAGGGATGGTATTGATTGGCCCTTTTTCCTTTGCCGCCGTATACATGCCATTAGCACTTACGTCGGACTTTGAATTGTAAACTGGGGAACCACCATTCCACCATATGAAAGACTTGATTAACCCTACACAATCGGAAGTCCTTCTTCCTAACCATGTTTGGCGAATAAAGGTTTCATACTGCCCAACTCCATCCGGATACTGCTTTATCTTTGCCTGCAATAAAGCGGCTGTGAGGATTTCTCCGAAAGTTCCCCAAACATATCCCCACTTTTCAGCCAAAGCTTTTTTAACATGGGAAACTAATCCTGTGTTTGTGAGCATTGTGTTACCTCCTTCTTTTTATCCTTATTCATACTTGCAACTACGGCTTCTATAAGCTTATCCATGTCATCAGGGGTTACCCCTTTTAGCTTATTTGCCAAGAATATTTCAACTTCTTTCTTCTTTTGTGCACCATTTCCATCTCCTATGGCTTGTTCAAATGCATGAACACCAATGCTAGCCCACTTATACATTTTATCAAAGTTAGCATTGCCTATCTTGGCCCTTAAGAGATTAACTATGTAAGCAGCAATTATCGGTACAACCAATGTAATTACCGCCAATAATATTTGCATTATCAAATCATGAAACACTTGAATCACTCCTTCTTAAGTTTGTCGTTTATTTCTTTTAATAGGTTCCAGTTGCCATCCATGCCTGCATCGATTTGGTTACTTAAAACCCTTATATCGTTGCTTAATGCATGAATGTCTGTTTCTATTTTATCCCATTTGGTTAACTGTTCAGCCTTACAAACGTCACAGTTCTTGTTGTTTATCTCCAACACTACTGATAGCTTAGTAATTGCTTCAGCTACCTCTTTTTGGCTTTGGCCATTCTCCTTTATTACCTTGAGTAAATTGCCTTCCCTTTCAGTCCAGTCTTTAAACTGTGTACTTTCCGCCTTATTCTCTAGTTTAAACTTTTCAAGGTCCTTTTTTAACTTATACCTGAAGTACAAAATCAATGTTGGTACCAATACTAGAAGTATGACGGCGACAATAACAAAAAAGCGGATTAGTTCACTATTAGTTCCTTCCGCCACTTTATTCAAGGTTTCCCCACCCTGCATATGATGTCACCCCTTAAAATAGATTTAGGGCGAGTTACCCCGCCCCAGTACTATGCTATAGTTACGATACAATCACCATAACCATCAGCAACAAGGATAGCATCTGTTGCTTCCTTGTATGGTTTATATGTTGCTATAGAGAATACTTGCCTATAATAGGCCTGAGCGGCTTCCAAGCCATCTGTATCTTTCTTGGTCATAACTCTCATTGCGAAATAAGCTCCCATATCTGGCACCTCCCTTCACTCCTTTCTACACTAGTGGTACGAAATTAAGTAATATAAAGTCAACAGCATCTGCTGTAGCTTTTATTTCTGCCGCCAACTTGGCATTTGGGTTTAATACAGGAAGTTCACATGCCTGGACTGCCGCCCTGTGTTCCTGGGGTATATCATTTATACTGATTTTACCCTCTTGGACCATCCACTTCCACACCCTGATTTTTCTATCATCTACGGTCATGCTATCCCAACTCCCTTCCAATATCAAATCCGATAATTCATGTGCTACATTGTATTGCTGACCAAACTCAAGGTTTGTACTGTTTTTAACAAGCCTATCAATCCTGAAAACCTCTGCATTATGAACAACACTTTCCTCATCGTCCATTGCTTTTAGTAATTCAGCTGTAACCCTTAAATGATTATTGTCCATGTCCTCTTCAAGGAGATGTCCTCCTTGTAGGTCTTCATGAACAAGTATGAGACAAGGCGTAAAACTAATAGGAATATATTGACGTATTTCATTAAAATCCGCCATCTCTACGTCAGTTAAAACGGATGACATCTCATTTATAGCCCTTTCCACTAGCTCACGTTCTCTTGCATCTTCTTTATTATAAACCAATAAAGCTCTCATATTTGCCTCCTTACGCTAACTGTTTGGTTGTTATAGAACCTATTGTACCTGCCACTCCAGCACCACCGTTTCTTGCTGGATAACCTGTTGATATTCCACCTGCACCTGCTGTTCCTGCAGTAACCAGTATTGAACCATTATTGGTGTATGTGCCTACATAACCTAAATAGACAACTCCACCCCCGGCTCCTCCGCCACCGCCACCACCTGAACTACCATTTGCCATATCCTGGCCGTTTGCACCATTTCCACCTTTGCATTGTATACTACCAGTAGCACCAATAGTAAGTGAGCCTTGTACCAGAATTATAACAAGACCTCCTCCTCCACCCGTTCCTCCATTGCCTGGTATTGCTCCTGGTGTATTATTGGAACCTGCACCACCTGCACCACCTGCAGTTCCAAGTGAACCTCCTCCATTTCCACCCGCTCCTCCTGTCATGCCGAGAACGTTGGCACCACCTGTGCCTCCTCCGCCAGAGCTTGCACCAAAAGCACAGTTTGAGCCTCCTGATGAAGTTCCATTACTTAAAGACCCTCCGGCTCCTCCAGCTCCACCAGAGCCTCCTGCTGGTACAGTCCATTGGTCAACAGTAGGGGTACCTGGGTAAACAAGCTGGTCTATTCTACCATAGTTAACCCAAACCGTTCCTCCTGTATTTCTTGTAATATTAGCACCTTTGTTATTTTGGTCAATGGTTCCATTTATTACACAATTACCAGTACAACGGATTATCATCCCAAGATTTCTTTTATCAATCGAAAGGGTATGACCTGTATTTAGAGTGAAATTCCTGAACCTTTTCCCGACATAGTAAGTGTCATCTGCAGCCAATGACCAAACTGTATTTCCTGTACTATTAAAGTCTCCATCTGAACCATCACCGAATACGATGTTGTTTGAGGATATGGCCGGTAACCAGTTTGTGCCATCATAATACTCAAGCTTGGAGCCATTCATTCTTATACCGTGAACACCACTACCACCAGAGTTAATTATGATAGCTGTGTGTGTTGTAAGGTCTGAATTTAAGGCCACCTGAGAACCATTTGCCAAAACTTTACCTGCACCTTTTGAAACAAGATTAAGGTCAATATCCGTATCATTTCCAGTAGCCGCAATTGATGGGTCCTGGCCTGCCACGGCATTTGATATTGTAACCTCATTTACCGCACTTGCTACAGTAGCCGGAAATTTTATCAATTCATTACTGTTTGCATCAACTATTGCACCACCGGTTTGGAACTTTGGTGTTGTGAGTGTTGGTGATGTCAGCGTTTTATTGGTCAATGTTTGTGTTCTTCCTGTTGTTACCGTACCTGCCGCTTCACCCATGAATTGAAAGTATGTACCATCCCATACCAAGATTACGATTTGACCACTTAGGATGTCACCACTTATCATTGCAACGCTTACATCCATTCTTATGTCCTTGGCTCCATAACCATTTACGTTTAACGTACATGCACCAGTATTTGCAAAGTTGGTTTTAATCTTTAGTGGAACACCTATCAGGTCAGTTAGTGCTGAAATACCACTTATTGTAAGGGTATAAGCATTTGCACTTCCAGCAGTTGTGAAAGTATTATTTGTCAAATATAGGGCCAGGTCCATAGCATTCATATTGGCTGCACTAAAGGGTGTACCTGCTTGTGATATTACACCTTCATCTGGTGTGAAAGTATACTGATTATTGCTTTGGTCTCGATAGCGTCTTACAAACTGAACAACCCTATCAAGCCAATTTATCCTGGAATATGCCATTGTTCTATCCCTCCTTTACAAAAATGTTTGGTCCTCACCACAATAAAACTGGCCTGCATATTTGAAATAGCTTAATATGTTTTGTAGCAGGTCATATATCCCTTGGAGATTTAACTCTATCACATTGGCTTCTATCCAACTAAAGGTTTGTTTTTGTGAAGGGTTTGTTGCTATGACCGGGGCTACAATCGTATAAAAGCCTTGAATTATTGCAACAATATTTCCTCTTACATTATTGATTGCCGTTACATAAGGAAAATTTGTCCTAGTGTATGTGGTAACAACCGGATTTGGCAATGTTATGTGATACCCCATTGCCGTTAAAGAATCATAAAGATGTTGTATGTCTGTGTTAACCCTGTTTAGGTCACCAAAGTTATACTTACTTGAATCTGTAAAGTTAACAGTACCCATCCATGCCATTATCCTGTCACCTCAATTCTGGCTTTGAGGTTTGGGGCAAATGTAATTTCTTGCCTTTCCACCACTCCATTTTGATTTTGTCCGAACATTGTTTGTACAGCTATGCAATCACCGGACTGTATTGATGGGTCATCCCAAAAGTTAAATGTTTGCTTAATCCTCTTACCATAGTAAGTTAGTAGGAAGTTAGCAACATTAGAGCTATTGGCACTGGTTACTAGCGTGTTATCTGCCACATCTGCTGTTTGAGGTACTTCTCCTGCCGAAAGGGCTATTGAAGCAACCACTGGTTTAGTGACATCTGCATATACCTTGCCTGTCACTGTCACTGTGAAAGTTCCTGTCCCATTTATGGCTACCGTTACCGATGTTGCCGAATAAACCGGTGAACCAACTATTGTTCCTGAACCAGTTACTGCAACAGACACGTTACTTGCAGGGGCTTTGTCATAAGGTAAAATTAAAGTACTTTGCCCTGTTTGAGTAAATGTTGCCTGGTATATTTGTTCAGATACTGAGTTTAAAGTGTATGTGTGCTCCTTCACACTAACCGCAGATATAAGTTGCTTTTGTTCTATCTGTGGTGTCCCTATTATCACATCATACTCGATTGTATCAACTGGTGTTGTATAATCAAGCTTCATAATGTGAATAATTCCATCCCTGTTAATCCTCAAAGTGCATCTACAAGCCATCAATACAGCCTGTAAAGCCTCTCTGTGGCTCATTATTGGGAGATATCCATTCACCACTTCACCTGAAGCAGATGAATCAATGATTACGGGGAAAGTTCCTGCATCGTTTAGTATTTGCTGTATCACACTGGATATTGTAGCATTTACCCAAAACTGAGAGGAATAATATGTGGTCTTATCCAATAGGCCTATGGCATCTGTGGCCTCCAAAGTTGCCGTTATACCGGTTGCATTCTTCCAATCTGATAAATAGTATGTGCCCATCTGGACATATTCATATTTTCCACTTGAAAGTAATACACCACTACTAGCAACTATTTGTTGCTTCTTTTGTAGGTATGCATATAAGCCTTGTGGGTTTGCCATATTGAACTTTTGGTCCGTATTTAAAACCGTAAACTTTAATTTGTTTATGGTAAGGACCGCATTGCTTGGGTCAACCTCTTCCACTATAGAAGCAGATATGAGGCTATCACTATCAAATACTTCCTCAAGCCCAAAGTTCATCTCCATTAGTTTTACATACCTATACGGGGCATTTGTCTTTAAAAACCTAACCACAATTTTGTTGTAGTTGCTTACACCTCTTTGTATGTTACAACCTATCTGCGTGTTTTCCTGAACAAGCAAATAATCAAGTTGGGTTACTCCATTATACCAAGTTATATCAAAATCAGTACAAAACGTGTTCCCAAGTGGGTCAAAGAAAAGGCCTATGCCAAAACTACTATGAACCTGGGAAAAAGTTATTGTGACCGTAGGTGGTACTGAAAAATCACCATTTGAATCTGATATAGCAGATGACCACCAACCAAGGATGTTTGATGTGCTTACTGTATCCGGGGTTAATATAAAACTACCATCCAGTTCAAAGAAATCGTCCTCAAAGGTAGCCATGTTAAACTCAGGAGAGCGTATGCCATCTTTTATACTCACAATATCAGTAAAAGCTTGTGAGTTTGAAGCTACCGGGCTAGAATCCGGTTTAGCGGTTACATCATAAACGCCAAAATAGATACTAGCCACAGTACTACGTGTGCTTTTTTCTATTGCAGTCTGATAAGCTTGTGAGGTTGATAACATAGCCTACACCTCCACAAAGGAACAGGTTAATGTTTTCCACCATCCTGAAGTACCTCTTGAATAATTCAGGAGCTTTGCTGATATGGGTGAAATATACATTGTAGCTGTTTCCATATTACCCGTAGGTGCTGGAAAGTATACGTCAAAATCAACCCTTGTTAATGTCTTTAAGAAACTAAACCAGCTATAAAACTCCTCTGGCGTTCCAAATTCCCACTCACATTTAACCGACCACTTATCTGGTAGTGTGTCCCTTACGAGCCTACCATTCCCATTACGTTCAGCCGATTTTTGTTGAGGATTTACGGTTACCTCAAGAACAGTAGGGGCAGGAATATTTGTTACTACGCTATTGTACGTAATTGTTGGTTGGATACTCATACAAATACACCTCCTACGGTTACCATTCTCTTACCAACCCTATTATTCTCACCACCAATTTTATTGATGTTATTGTGAACAACCCTTGATAGCTTTTCCCCATCAATATCTACATTCAAGTCAAGGTTCTGTATTGCATCAAGTATGGCAAGCAAAACTTCAACCAAGCCTTGATTGCTAGCTCCCATCATTTCCTGTAGTTTAGATAATGGGCTTATTACCTCAGGGTCAGATACTGCATTCCTGTTATCACCAACCATTGCCAGTGTAGGGCCTGTTGCCATACCACCTTGTGCAAGCTTTGGTACTTGAGGAATAGTGAATCCAAACTTTTTGCCTCCAATTACCGGTACCCAATCAGGTACATCAATTTGTAACAGGTTAAGGCCTCTAATCATAGAGTTAATCCCATCAATTATGAGGTTTATTGCACCTTTGAGAATCCCAACTATACCATCAAAAATACCACCGAATATTTGCTTGACTCCAGTCCATGCCTTTTCCCAGTCACCTGTGAAGATACCTGTAATGAAGTTGATGATACCGGTTAGAATCTTTATAATGGATTTAGCTATGTCAGCCAAGAAGCCTATAATGGTTCCTACAACCTCTGTGATTGTTTGGAATACATTAGCAAATGTTGGGCCAAATGTTTTTATTAAGAAGTTTACGATTGGAACGATGAACTTGTTGTAAATTTGCAGTACATCGACAACCAAAGTGCCTATAAAATCAGTTAAAGCTTGAACAACACCCTTTAAGTGCTTATCCCATAACCAACTCATTGTATTTAGCATTGTATTCACGATAGGTTGTAAGAAACTTTCCCACCATGATTGGAACAGCATTGTGATATTATCAAAGGTTGTTGTTAGGCCTGTAATGATTCCGCCTCCCCAAGTATCCCAGAATCCTTTTATGATGTTGAGTGTATCAAGTACCATAGTAGATAGGACCTGTAAACCTGGATTAACTGCGCCTGACCACAATGTATCAAATATGGTCTTTGAATTGTCGAATATGTTTTTGAATACCGTTAAGCATCCACTTCCAAAGTCTGTTACCAGGGGCAAACCACTATCAACAAACCATTGGAGTATAGGCATTGCGGCATCTTTTACACCAGTAAAAACAAGCCTTGCTGAATCAAGTATTCCTGCCAGGACATGCCCCATAGTTCCGATTTGTTGTTGCCAAAAAGGAACCAGGTCATTTATAAACCAGTTCTTAAGGGGTGCCCCTAAGGCCCCAATATCAGTGAAGGTACCCATCAGGGTTGTTTTCCAAGAGGATAACTGAGGAAGAACCTCATCCAAAACTGATTTAAAAGTTGGGCCAAAAGCATTTATTAAGAACTGTCCTGCCTGTGAAGCCGTGTCTTTAATTTGATTTAAAATATCAAGAACCGGCTGGAACTGTGAAGCATCAAGCTTAATATCAGGTGCTGTTGCTGTACCTCCCATGTCAGTAGTTGCCATGTCAGCCGCACCAGCGGAAATACCATCCATTGCATCAGCCGTGGCTTGTGATATTACGTTGAGCTGGTCAAATGATGAAAGTGAGCCTTTAACATCCTTGCCTGCCTTCTTAACACTTTTTCCAACACCACCAGCAGCATCCACCATTTCATAGTTGGTTTTTACGGCATTTGAAGTAGCAGCCTTTGCACCAAAAATCATATCGGTGAAAGCCTTAAAGTATTGTGCAGCTATTTGTAGCTTCTGGATTAAAACGTTCAAACCTTGTATTATAGGAGTTAGGATATTAATAAACCCTGCTCCTAATGTGGACTGGAATATCTTCCACTGTTCACTAAGCAATCGTGTTTGGTTAGCCCAACTACCTGATGTCCTAGCAAAGTCACCTTGAGCATCCTTGGTTACGCTTAATAAGTAGTTATACCGCAATAGCGTTTGTTGGGACTGTGACATGGCATTCCAAGAAGTCTTTATTCCTTTTGATAGGGCATAGGCCTCCATGTTTGCCACTGACATATTAATACCTAGTTGCTTTAGCGGTTCTGTTTCTCCAGAAATACCTGACCTTAGTTTTTGGAATGCATCTTCCTGGCTTAAGTTATAGAAAGAAGCCATATCCCCTGACAATGAAGTAATGCCTTCAGACATCTTAAGCATTGCCTGCCCTGTTATTCCTGAGCTTTTTAGCATTGCACCCATTGTAGAAGTAAACTTCTTTGCCGATAACTCGGACATGCCTAAGCTACTTAATGCACTCTTTGCAAAATCATTTACCTGGCCTGCCATAGAGCCAAACGTTACATCAACTACGTTTTGCACCTCATTCAAGTTTGAGGCTAACTCAACACAACCTTGACCAAAATCGATAACCTTATCAACTATAAAGGCACCTGCTATTAACTTACCAAGCCCTTTGAATGCACCTCCAACCATGTGTTGTGCAGTGCCAGCAATACCATTCAACTCTTTGTTAAAGCCTTGATAATTTATACCAAGGTCCAGGTCTATCCTACCTGCACTATCACTCATTTATCTCACCTCCTTTGGGCCGAACATAGCAGCAAAGGCCGCCGTAAGTGCTTGCATCTCCTTTTCAAGTTGTTCTGGATTCTCAAGCTTCTTATTAGCTAGCCTTGTTTGCCACTCTCTATGTATTTTTCTTTGGTCCGGTGTAAATTGCTTTATTATCTTTCTGTCTTTTTCACTCCTAATGGTTACAATGTTTCCAAGAGGAGTATCAGGCATCAGCCCACTAAGTAACGTACAAAACTCTGACCAAGGCATGTCTGTGTGCTGTCTTATTCTTATGCCATATTGCTTAGCAATACTTGCTTCGATTAAGTGCCAGTCCTCACGTACGTCATACCAAGTTTCATTATTTGCCTTCTGCTTTTCGAAATCGGGCCTCCGCATCGTCATATTCGATGTCCAGCATAGCAGCAAAGATTGCAATCATCAGCACTTTCATATTTCCCACTGACATTTCATCAACCTTTAGCTCCTTTGCCGCCTTATCACCTATCGCAAGTTTTATTGCTTCGGTTATTTTGGAAACCGAATTTGTAGCAGCCATTTCTTCGAATTTTGTAACGGTGGCAATGCCATCATTCACCGCATATTCCTTAGTACCTACTACTATTTTTGACTTCTCATTATTCAGCTTATCTGAAATATTGATTATTTTTGCCATGAGTTTTCTCTCCTTTTTATATTTTTAAACTAGCAAAGCCCACCACGAGGGTGGGCTTAGCCATATTCTTATTGTACGTTTGCATGAGTGAATCCGACTTTCTTGACCACATTGCTTGCATCCACTTCCACCAATACGAAGTTGTCGTTCTCGACTGCTGTAACTTCGGTACCGAGTGTGTATGCTGTCCAACCTGTTGTTGCGGTTGAACCAATCTGGGGTACTGTAACGTTCAGTGCATACTTGTAAGAGTTTCCTCCAGTTAAAGTAGGTGCCACTGTTGTTACCTTTGTCTTTCCGGCTGTTGCTCCATCCACGGTTACAAATGTCAATTTACTTGCATTCGGGATAAATGCAGGAAGTCCATCAGACAAAATATCGAACTCAAGGGTATCAATATTTGTGGAATCTCCACCACCAGGAGTTGTCAGGTTAATGACACAGTTCATGGTGAGGATACTTCCATCGGGCATATCCCATTCGAAAATGGATTCAACTCCCTGTCCGGTTTGAAGAATCATTTGAGCGATATAGTCATTGCCTGCATCACCATAGTTCCTCTTGCCGGAGAAGCTGAATGTCAACCCTTTACCGGTTACTGCCCTACGTATCCAGCCGGCAGTGTCCATTGGTGTCCATTCTTCTGTGTTACCATCAATAGATGGGCTGAATGTTTCCAGGTCTTTTGGCATAACCATATCCCCTGCCACAGAAGCACGACCTTTGGTACCTATCTTGAACACATTGTTGTGAACAGGATAAACACCACCAAATAATTGCAGATTAAACATGTTAGCTTACCTCCCTTTCATAAAAAATATTTGCTCGTATTACCATTTCACATATATTGTTGCTATCCCTTTGGACATTGATTGGTCCTGGGTCTAGCATACTGACTGATATGACATTGGCCGTTCCCATTACCAGCTTGGCTTTACCAAGCAGTCCCTTATGAATGGTATTGGCGGTCTCCTCACATATGTCAGCATTTTCACCCCAATGAACTAAAAGTGTTATCGGTAATGTGCAGTATGACGAGTACTGTACACCACCTATTGCAATGTTGGGTGCTGCACTTCCTCTCGCATAAACTCCTACACATTGCTGATTTTTATCTATCGTTCCGTTGTAGAACTTTATGGAGGGAAATTCCTGCTTTAGATAAGAAACAACGTCCTTTATCTTCATGATTACCCTCCTGTCAACTTCCGCATAAACTGTTTAAACAGCTTTCTCGGCCTTGATTTTTTTGAACCATTTAGCCACTCATCCCACCATTCACCTCGTGCATTTGCATTGACTGTTGTGTCAAAGTTATACTCAGGATGAAAGTAAAGCCTTGCGGCATATGGTGTATCATGTACAATAGAAATGGTACCGCCCTTGGCCTTGGAATCATCTACATATGTTTGTACATTTTGTAGTTGCCCAGTATCAAAAGGAATAACTGCTTCGGTAACAATCTCATGTAACATTTGTTCTCCGGTCATCTTAGCGGCCTTTATTTGGTCCTTAGACAACTGACGGAGTTTTGCACCATTCATTTTAACCGATACCTTCATATTACATCAACTCCAGTTTGGTGTGGTGCACTGAGCCATCCGGATTACGTGGCCTTGCTGACTTGAATATTTTATATTTCTTGCCATTGAGTATCACGTTTCCCGTTATGGTTTTGAGGGTTGGCCCTATATCTTCACCGATTAAGGCGGTTGCCTCAAGTTGTACCTTTTGACCATTGGCATCCAGTACTGTTTTTGTATGTTCACTAAGGTTGCAAAAGCCGGTATATGTTGATACCTCATTTTGTTCACCCTCCTCAGTTAAACCATCAGTAAGATTGACCACAATTGGTGTTGTATCAAGGTGCTTTGGATATGGCAATTTCATGCCTGTTGCACCTCCCTACAATAGGGCTTTATCCCCCTATACAATAATCCTTGGTCATTCAGATAAGCTCTGGACCTCATGCATATTTGGCCCCCTTTAGTAATATTATCACCAAAGTTTATTGAAACGTCGGTCATGCTGTAACTTGCCACCTTACCTTCAATATTGGAGCTCTCCCCTGCACTCATCCAAAACTCCACTTGGGCACAGGTTGCTAATTTCAGTGCCTCAGTGTGATTGGTGTTATCTGAGCGAACATTGTTTAGAGTTGCCTGTTTTATCAACTCACTGGCCCTCATTAAGAGCCTATCACTGTCTCCTGGCAACTTATCCTCAGTTGTGAAAAGGAACGCTGCCAGGTCCGTTTTTGTTGCATATGCTACATAAGCCATAGCGTTCCCTCCTTATGATTATTCCTGAGCCTTTGCAGCCTCATCAGCTTTTGTTAAAGCTTCGATGTAGTACTCCTTAGGCTGTTTTTCCTCAACAGTAAGGCCTCTTGATACACACAAATCATAAAGAGCTTTGGGCTTCATAGTTGTATAATCAACTGCCTTTTCTTCCTCTTCAATGAGTTCGGCTATACCATTACCGGCCCACCTGAGAGCTACATCATCCGGAATATCATCATGTTCTGAACCAACATTACGCATGATGTGGTTATAGTTTGTTTCCTTAAGCATCTTAACCTTTGCCACGTCTGTGCACCTCCATCTATATTATGGTAAACGTAGGAATAGGGAGGTGGCCCCTCCCCTTCCTTTACTGAATTACGAAACAAGCATCCACTTGGTTGCCATTCAAGGCACTGTTCAGTAACATTGTGTTACTTTCAATTGCTGTGGCGTTGGTTGCTATTGTAGGAGCTGTTCCTTCTTTCACCTTATTCAAATATGCATTCAAGCATGTATTGTAAGGTAAATAGAAAGGAAGTCCTAGATTGTTACCAAAGCCAACCTGTATTGTATCTCCACCTGCATTCTGTACAGGTAAAGCAATGTTTGTGATGGTTTTGAATGCCTTTGCACCTTGTACGGTAGTTGTACCGTTTGATGTAATGGATTCAGTGATAACCTCATCTTTGTAATTTGTACCTGTGATAGTTACCACACCGTTTTGTCCGGCTGCTCCACCAACGATCGAAACATTCCTGGGTGTTAAAGGGTTTGTGATACCCGTTGTGATGTTTTGGGTAGAAGCACTAAGGGCCATGGAAGCATGGCAACCATTTGCACTCAATGCTACTGCCTTTGCACCAGGAATGGAGAGACAAGCAATTTGTCCATTCATAATGGATACACCCTTTACGTCGGACTGAATCTGATTGCCTTTAGCTTTCTTTGGAAAGAACATTATTCTCCACCTCCATTATTAGGGCTTCAATACTCCGAATGGGAACCTTGACGCACCAGGATTTACTCTGTTGATAGGGTTCGGAATCTGCCAAGCAAGTCTGATAACAGCTCTAAGAGCTACCATGTCCTGCTGAGCCAGGTTGAAGATTACTGCGCCGGCACCATCAGTGATAACTGCCTGGTCAAGGATTTTGTATGTCAAATCCTGTCTCATTGTGTATACCAACTGTTTGAAGTCACCGGAGAACTGTAATGCGGAAGTATCAATGATACCACCATTCAAAGGGAACATAACAGGTGCACCATCAAGCTCATACTTGGTGGAATCCTGTACACTGGTCTTGAACAAAGGCACTCCGTTTGCATCCCTGAGGCCTCTGTATTTGCCTCTCATCTTCATAGCTGCAACGTGGCCTGTGCACATAAATCCATCGGCTTCAACCAGGGAGATAACACCGTTTTCACTGAGCAAATCCTCATAAAGGTCTGCACCAGTTCCAAGGGTTACAACGTTACCAGCTGTAGTAGCAGCTGAAAGGATATTTGTAGGCCATGAAGCAGGAGCATTTGTACCGAAGAATACTGCCTGGTCAAAGGCGATACCCATAGCTTCCATGATTCTTGGTTTTATTTCACCCCAAATATCATAGTCAGCATCGTCCAATACTGCTTCAGGGATAGGGATAATTACTGCCAATTCCTCGGCATTGAAGTACTTATTTGCCCATGCCTGTTCACTGGTCTGTTTCAAACCTGTGTCACCGTTTACGAAGTAAGCGGAAGGCAAAGTGCTGAGAACCGGGATTCTCTGCTGGCTTCTGGACATGTTCGGTGCCTTTGTTGCCAAGGACATAACAGTGGAATACTGGGGAATGCCCTGGATAATTTCCTTTGATACCTCTTCAGGTATAAGGGCATTTGCATCTGTTCTGTCTATAATGTTATTATAGGCAAACAACTGCAGATTAATCAGCATCATTCTTTCGATCACTTTTTTGTAAGTCATTGTCTTTCGACCTCCTAAAAATATTTTATATTCCTCTTCCTGCGGCCCTACGAATCATGGCATTCATTCCTCCGCCATGGCTCTTATCACCCTTGTCGCCGCCTGTATCTGAGCCACCCTTACCGCCTTTTCCGCCTTTAGGGTCAGTGAACAGATAGGGTTTTTCCTTCTTTACTCTCTCAATTTCCGCTTCCACACCAAGAATTTCACCCTTAGCATTTACCTTTATGTTATTCATATCGATAAATACCAGAAGGTCTTTTGCATTGATGGCATCTTTTGCCGCCAGCATTATCTCGGTATTGATTTTGGTTGTTTCGATTTCTTTAAGGAGATTGTTGTTCTGGTCGATTAACTTCTGATACTCACCTTTAAGGGCTTCATTATCCCCTGCACCCTTTTTAAGTGCTTCAAGTTGAGTATTGAGTGTCTCGACCTGAGTTTTAAAGCCATCCCTCTGGGATACTACTTCACTAAGCCTAGTCGACGGTATGAACTCCGCTTTCTTTTTGTCATTTATCAACACATCAAAACCGAGTTCACCGAGCTTGGTTTGGATGGCCGAAAATGAATCTTTTACATTCGAACCTTCGAAGGCTTGTGTGTTTGCTGTTATAATCTCATCGAGATTGGCAAACAGCTGAAGATTGATTGATTTTCCTTGTCCTACGATTAGAACTTTTTTCATGGAATTAACCACCTTTCATATTTTTACGGCATAAGTGCCTTATTACAAAGCTTTTACGGCTTTCGCCTGGTCATCATGATTGGACCATCTAAACAAAAGAAAAAGGCCCTAGGGTGAACCTAGAACCTTCCTCTGTAAGACTAAATTTATTCTATAATCAGTGGAACTGCCATCAAGATTGTATTTTCTGGAAACTCTGTTCTTGCCTTGTTTTCCGCCCATCCTTTTGATGAAGCTGTATAGCATTTGTTCATTATTTCTCCGTTTGGAGTCTCCATAACTATATCAAAATCGAATTTTTCCACCTTAAAGAAGTTGTGATTCATAATATTTCTCCTCTCAAGAACTAGTTTTTGTTTATGTATCCATTATATCATGCCTACCGTACATGTACATATATTTTTTAACTTTTTTGGAATATTTTTAAGGAAAGCCAGGTTGCAGCCCGGCCTTCTTAAAAATAGGTTTATGGGAGGTAATTTTGAAGTTGTCAGTGACATTCTGGGCTTCTTTTTAGGATAGGGTAATATAAACTTACCTTGCCCGATTAGGATTCTCTCTACCATATTTCCGTTTGAGCCCTGTAGCTTGGATGTGTGCCCTTTGCCGTGCTTGCCAATAGGCCACTTTTTGCCTTGCTCTCTTTTGGTCAACCGGTGTTATGGCCGCCGCCTCTGTTCTCTTCCACCTACGTATTTGTATTTCGTTATATCTTTGTTCCTGTATTTGGTCATACTTTTCAGGATTGTATTGCCTTTGGTGGATATGCCTTTGTTCTGGTTCATCAATTTCAGGGAAGTAGGCTGTTATTGTATGCTTACAATTGGGATGGAATAGTCCTGCCGACTTGGCTTGGTCCAACGTTGAATAGCCAGCTGTTTTGCCGGATATACTCAACACTTTACCACCCCATGGAGCACATATTGGGCAAGTAGTTCCAAAGCTTGATACTATTACCAGGTCATTCCCTATTTCGCCTTGCCTATCAAAATGACCTTGTAAAGCCGCATGGGCCGTAAGTGTCCGGCCTGCCATTTCAACATAGCTTGCCATATCCCATCTACGACCTACCGTATCTACAAAGCCTGTAATGCCTTTAGCAGCAAACATGTTTAATGACCGTTGTGCTGCCTCAACCCTTGTATCCACACCCATCAAAGTACTAGTGTTTGCCTCGGCCATTACTGACCTGTAAACATCCTGTGTATGCCTTAGTATCTGTATGGAAGTACCATCTATAAGATTATTGGCCTCCAGAACCAACCTTTGAAGGTGTGCCGGTAATTTCAGGTCCTTCATTATGGAAGCTGGAATGCCATGGTCTTTATTTGCAGAGGCCACGCCGGAGAAGTATGCCGATATAATGCCTTTGCTTAGCTTCGCTTTCGCCAGACGGTTTGCATTTCCCATTGTGGCCTCTATTTCTTTTCTTAATTGACGTACATCGCCAAGTTTTTCTTCTGTCCACCCTATTTCGGTTACCCCTCGCTTAACACGTTTAGCAACCTTTTCCATCATTCGTATTTCAGCATCGGTATACATTTGAAATAGTTCTTCAAGAAGAAGTGCATTGAGGTCCGTTCTGATAGACATTATTTATCCCCGCCTTCATCAGGATTCTTTCCTCCACCCTTAGGCTTGTTCTTGTTGAACTTCATTTGTGTCAAATCCAAGTTTCCATCCGGCGGTTCCTGAGGCCCTAGGCCATTTTCTTCCAATATCTTGTCTACCTCTGCTTGTACCTGGTCGTCTGTCCAGTTTGGATTCAAAAGCTTAACCTTTGTTTCTGTACTGGCAGCCATTGCATCACTTAACATTTTTACCGAAGCCGCTGTTTCCTGAAGGTTGTTTGTTATGCCATCGTTGAGGGCAATATTCACATTTACATCAGTTTCAACGGTACCAGCAAGTTCCTCATTATACACCAACAACATGAGTTGTACAAGCCTCTTTACTGCAGGTTTCCAATAGTTTTCCTTTTTGCCTTTTGTAGCAAAGGATTTTCTTTCCCTCATGCTAAGGGCTGTGCCTGATTCTGCCCTACCTGCTATATTAAGGCCAAAAGACTGTGGGCTATATCCTGCCGATGTAATTATCCTATCAAGCAGATTTAAGCTTGTCTTTTCAAATTCATCTGCCCTTATAGCAAACTGTTGTGGCGTAATCTTATCACCCTCAACAGTAGGGTCCATGTCCAGCTTTACGTAGAACATTTGGTCCAGGTTGTACTTCATCTTGCCATTGTCCATCTTAGCCATATAGCTTTCAGGAAGGAGTATCTTTGCCTGTGCCAGTGCTATGTCTTTAATCCAGGAGCTAAACACCTCATCAAGGCTATCCATAAGGCCTTCTATACCTGAATAATCAGAACGACCAAGGCATGAATTGCGGTCCAATCTGTTTGGTAGCATATTTGGTATATACACTGCCAAAAGTTCATCCACTGTTTCCACCGTTTCCTCAATGTCCTTTGTATCAGGATGTGACTTGAGGTCTACCTTTTTGCCAAGCTTATCGCCTGTGCCAAGATATAACGTGGAAATGATAGCACCTCTTTCGTATCTTTCCAATAATCTGTATACCTTACTTTCATGGTCATCCATATCAATCACCTTCCAGAAAGTGACTGCTGTAAGG
The DNA here is from genome assembly GCA_026416815.1 of Clostridia bacterium. Lineage (GTDB taxonomy): Bacteria > Bacillota > Clostridia > Acetivibrionales > DSM-2933 > SKW257. Next base: position 28,035 of record JAOAEJ010000102.1, read on the forward strand.
ATACCAAACCTGAACTCTGGTATTGCTCTATCGGCCTGCACTACTACCGGTATGGGCCAAGGGCTTAGGTCTTTGTCCCAAGCTATCTTTATGTATCCACCACCAATACCTGCACATGTTTCCGCTCCTTCAAGGATACGCCTAAAGAAGTGGTTTTCAATAAGCATTTTGTCCATTTCTTCCTGGGTTGTTTTGTAACCAGCACTTGCCTTTTGTTCATGAGCCTCGGCTATCTTGATTATAGGAGCTTCAGCAAATAGGAAGTTTGCCGAGGTCTCAGCTATGTCACCAGCTATTGGCACATGTACTACTATTTCACCTTGATTTTTGATTTGCCTACCCCAGAAGGATTCACCGTTTGTTCTTAAGGGGTATGGGATGTTTAATACGTTCTTGCTTAAGTACATGGTGTAGAAATTTGATAATATCTCTGCATCACCACTATACCAAGCCGAATGTTCCGCCATCTTCCAATCTAAGAATCCCATTGGCGGCCATTGCATGTTTTCTACGATGTTCACTTGCCTCACCTCCAAAAATTTGTTTTATAAACAGAAAAAGGGCCCTTCCTGGGCCCCTCATCTAAAGGACTAGTCTATGTAGGTTACTTCTACATATTCGGCTATTATTCGTTTAGCCTCTTCATAGTTTAACGAATTGAATACTCTTGTTTGCATCTCCCTTGCTTCGATTGCTTTGCCATGCAACGTAAGAGCATTTACGGTCTTACTAAGTATGGCAAATATGTTACCTTCTGGGCCTCTGAGATTAAACGTGAGCTTTAAATCGGTTAAAGCCATGTATTTACACCTCCTTATCTATAGGACTAGCTTAACTACATTTCTATTATATCACATCCACTGATATTGTACATACTTGTAAAAACTCTTTATATTGGTAGGCTATGTCATCCAAAGATAATGCCATGGTCTGTAGCAGTGTTTGTGTCTTTAGTGCCATCTCCTTATTATAAAAAGCCGTTTGGCTTAATACCACTTTTAGGAATGCATCCCTTTGTTCTACCATATGTTGTGCCCTGGCCACACTTGCAATTCCCATCAACGTTGCCTGGGCTAAGGTTGATACTGCCGCACATACTATATCATACCCTATTTGAGCATATCCTGAATGTCCTTCTATCTCAAAGCCTATATAGTCATCGCCCTTTTTCATCATGCTTACCTTCGTCATTTCCTCACCTCCAAATAAAAGAAGGAGGGCGCCTGCCTCCTATCTCTTAAATATGTTTTCTAAGTTTTCAAGAATCCTTATTTTGTCCGCCACTTCATCAATGAACTTTTGTTGTTCCTGTATAGCGAACTCATGTTGTTGTGCGAATAATTGGATATTGATTCTTGGTGAAACTGTGCTTGCCTTCATCTTGATAATGTCCTGTACTGCCCTTTTGTGTATAGCCTTTAATTGAGCTATGTTCATATAATCCAGTTTGTTTTTCATATGTAATCGGCGCCCTCCTTGATTCTATTATATCAAAGCGGCGCCGATTGTACATACTTATTTTGTTTCTTCTGCTTCTTTTGCTGGCAAATCTTTGCCTTCCTGCCTGCAACAATTCACTACTATTGTGCCTGCCCCTTGGTGGCCCTGTTCAAATGTGTTGTAATGTATGCCATGGATGGCGCCCATTAAGATATTTCTATCTGTACAAGTAGCTGCCTTACCACATTCTCCACACTTAGTAATTAAGCTATAACTCATTGCTTTCACCTCCTACTTCTTTACATCATCGAGATTGAATACCTTTATTTCCTTTATGTCTTCCGACGGTATCATTATGGTTGTTACTCCAAGAGTATAAATGAACCAGCCCTGAACCCTTGCCTCATAGCCATTTACTACGAGGTCTTTAATTTCTTCCCTATTACTGCCTTTTTTAAATGTGATTGATAAGTTAAACATAGAATCACTCCTTTCAGGGCCTATTATATCACATCAATAAACTATGTACATCATTTATTTTAGTACGAACCCCATAGCCCTATTGGTCCATCCCTTTAGGAACTTATTTTGTGTTGGGTTGCGTTGGCATATGGCATTGTAGAACTGTATCCTGGCCGCCACCAGGTTGTTGTTGTATTGTTTAGAATTGACTTTGTTTATGGCCTCTATTGTTTTTGGGCCTATACTTCCATCCTCTACAACACTATGTGGTGCCATTGCATTAAGTGTCTTTTGTACCAGCTTGCCTGCCCCTCCACAACCACTATTAATGGCTATATCGAACACTTGCATTGCTACTTTCTTATCATTTATTTCACCACAATGGCAAGCATCCCAATAGTTCTTTTTGTATATAGCCTTTGCCTGGTCAAGTGTAAGGTTTTTGATGTCCAGGTTGGGGTATGACCGTTGGCTTATTCCATACTTGGTTAAGCCTCCTGCATCATATTTGTCATTACTTAGTCCGCCTTCATAGCCTAATGTCCTCTTAAAAGCCTCTTCAAAATAGTCGTTCATTGTGCACCTCCTATGCGGCATTGGACATAGCCGCTATTATTCTTTGCCATGTCATTCTTGTTCCGTTTACTACATATCTAAGAGCATCCATTGCATGGTCAAACTGTTTAATTGGTTTATCCTCGCCCTTTTCCTGAGCCTTAGGGTCCCACCTATAGGCACTAAACTCTTTGATTGTATTCTTACACTTCCTGAATATCCTGAGCATATCGTTATCTATTATGGAAGACACTAGCTCTATGCCCTTAAGGACCTCATTATCTGCCTGTCTTATTTGCCTTATGCCTTCCTCATGTAGTTGTAGCATAAAGCCCTTGGCCGATGGGTCAATGAAAGTGTATTCATGTCTTACCGGTATGCCATCTACCCCATTTTCTATTAGCCATTTCTTAAAGTCCTTAGCATACTTGGAAGGTGACTTCTGGATTTGCTCCGACCTTCCCTCATGATAATACTCATCCATGATATATAGTTTATCATCAGAGCCTTGGCCTATCAGAAGGAAAACTGTAGCATTTGATTGGCCATAGTCTACTCCTATCCACTTCTTTAGTATCCTCACTCCAGGAGGTAGCTTATCTATCACCATATGATTGCCAAACATGGAATATATTACGCCTTCCGCTATTACCCAAAGGCCTAAGATAAAGCGTTCATAGAATATGCCTCTAAATGACCTCTTATATTGTGCTATCTTCTTTTCACTCAATGATGGATTGTCCTCAAGCATAAAGTGAATCCTTATGGCGTTCTTTTCCTTTAAGCAATCTATCCATTCAAGCTTGAACCAGTGGAATGGGCCATCTGGATTGCAGTTAAACCATAGCTTACTGCCCTCTTCACTACATCTGGCAACACACTGATTAACGAAGGATTGTGGCATAAGAGTCACTTCATCAAAGAAGAAGCCAGCCGCTGTAAAGCCTTGTACTAAGTCCTGTGATTTTTCGTCCTTACCACCGAATATATAGAAGTAGTTCTCAACATCGCCCTTTGATATGATATAAGCATGATTGCTATCTAAGTCCGGCATCTTCCTTATAGAATAGCCTCTTCCTATTAGCATTAGCTTTAGCCAGAACCAAACGTTTCTTTTGAATGAGCCAATAGTTTTTCCAGCCATACCAAAGTTTGAGCCATTATATTCTGACATGGCCCAGAGCACAAAGGAAAGGGACATAATCACCGTCTTTCCGCTACGTACTGCGCCATCTGCGATTATCGCATCCTTTTCATGATGTGGTGAGCCTTTTGTTAATATATTACCTTTACTATCATATGTAGGTTTAGTCCACCAAGTGAGTATCTTCTTTTGTTTTATACTAAATGTTACGAACTTAAAGCCTTTCTTTCTTAGAGCCATATGTGCCACTTTGTATTCCTCCTTTCGTTAAAAGTATATTGATATTAGTAAGCACCCTATAAACAAGAAAAAGCCTATCCGTAGATAGGGCTTCTTTTTCAGTGATATTATGAGTAATGCTGGATAAATAATGAAGAATGCTGATAATATTGAGCCTATCATGTTTCCTATATTAGTCCCAATCATCGTCTTTTTCATCACCCCAAACTTCTTCGGCCGTTCCCTTGAGTGCTTCTATAAAGCCGTCATCCTCTATTTCTCCGCCACCTTGACCTGCTTTAAGCCTTTCAATTTCAAGCCGTTGTTCCATAAGTGCCAATTTCTTTTCCTCTATTTTCTCTTTCCAATCTTTTGGCATCACATCGAAGTAGCGTTCTAGCTTTTGTAATGCCGCTATTTTATCGTAAAGCTCTATTGATATTCCATCTCTGCCCTTTTTAACTGATTTCACCAATTGTCCATCAATCTTTTCGGCATCAATTAGCTCCACTTTATTTCCTGATATTTTCACAAAATCCGTCACATTTGAAAAGGCTATCCTTGCATAATGGTCGATTATATCAAGTGCACTTATGTGTGACTGTTGGCTTATTCTTAATTTAAGCCATGCTATATAGAGATTCACCCTATCTTTATTTAGAAGCCTGTAAGCCATTGAGTTTGCTGAGGCACCTGTATATCCTGCCTTCTTGGCCGCTAGTATGGCATTGTGATTGCCAATAAAATTCTCACAAAAAAGCCGCTCTCGTTCTGTTAATTCAAGAGTGGCTTCTTGCCTGTCCATGTTAAGTAGTTCTTCCTCTGTAAACTCAACGAATCTTTTCTTATAAGCGGTTGGCATATAATCCTCCTTTCCAGAACGAGGACCTATGCCACTTGGTTATGTATCTTCACCAACTAATCGGCCCAATCGTTCTTTTCTGTATGCTTTCTTGATTCTAAGCTTTTGCTCCATCTGTAGTTTAAATGCTGTAAAATTACAAGCATCACAGTTGTACTGTTGATTAAGGTAGAATGAACTATGATACTCTTTACACCTATCACAAAAACTCTTGGTGCACTCACCTGATTCTAATGTTGCATAAAGCTCCAATCTGAAAGTTGGTAAACTAGCTTCTTTCACCTTTTCTATCTTCCAAAAGGTTTCGCCAATTTCAACTTCATTTCTTATTACATTTTCAGCTACCCACCTACATGCTTTAAGGTAGGCTTCTTTTCCTGATAACTCATCACTAAATTCTTCTTGGTGGAATTTCACTGATAATTTCATTTTTATTCATCGACCTCACTTCCGTAAGCCTCTTGAAGGGCTTTTCTAGCTATTAACTTTTTGATTAAAGCTGACGCTTTGTCTTTGGTAAGTTTATTTGGGTCCTTGCCAGAAGTGTCAATGCCTAATTCCCTACATAACTTGTAAACTAGTTCGATTTGTGGTATTGTAGCCGCATCTCTGTTTCCAAGTATGCATTCACTATTCCTACATTTTGTAGAATCTCCTATAGCTACCATTAGGCAATGGCAATATGGACAGAACTTAGCCATATATATTGCCCCCTTCTTGTACCATTTTACCATATTTTTGGTAATTTGTACATACATTTTGTAAAAATTGGTCCCTATCTGAGGGGCTGCATTGTTCATATATATTTACTATCATGAGATAGCTTTTAAATGCTCAGAATTAATCGTGCAATTTCGAGATATTATTCTCTACCAAGCTTCTACCCTTGCCAGTTCAATTTCCCTTTTGGCTAATTTATCCACTGCCTCATTGTGTTTGTCACCTGAATGACCCTTGATTTTGATAAAGTTGATGTCCCTGGATTTTTCCAACAGGTTTACCAATTGTAGCCAAAGGTCTTTGTTCTTTACATCCTCACGGCTTACTGTCTTCCAGCCGTTTTCTCCCCATTTCTTAAGCCACTTGTTTTTGACTGCATTCACTACATAAGCACTATCGGAATATATGTCAACCTTCTTTTGGCCTAAGCTCAATGCCAATTTGAGAGATTCAACTGCCGCTTTTAGTTCCATCCTGTTGTTGGTTGTTTCCTCTTCAAATCCAGTTATCTGTTGTCTGTCATTTGGTAAGAGAATTATTGCCGCCCAACCACCAGGCCCAGGGTTTCCACTACATGCACCGTCTGTAAATATCCTTGTTTTCATTTTAGCCCTCCTTCTTAAGTACATTGTTGATATATGCAAATATGAATAGCGTTGTTTTGCCAAAGCCTTCAAACATTGATTGTGCATATATTGTTTTTATCCACTCATGGGTATCTGTCCTTTTTATCATAAATGAATAGTATGCTTCTTCAACACTACCTGGCATGATATACGATAGCAATACTGGGTACTTCTTTTGCATCTTCCATAATGCTGATTCTAATGCTTCCACCTCAGGAAATAGTTCGCCTTCTGCTTCATCTTTAAAAAATGGTAGCTTGTAAAGTGCTTTTCTAAGCTCATCCTTATTTCCTGGTTCCCTTAAGTCAAGTTGTAGAATCTCTGATAATTTCAACTTGTATACCACCTTTTCAAATTTTATATTCTCCAACTCTGTGGGCTGTATAAATGGATAAAGGCCGGCCTTTTGGGCCGGCCCTCCAAGGTTGACCGGGGATTAAATATCCCAATCGTCATCCTTCTTAGTGTCCTTCTTTTCTTCTTTCTTTTCAGTTTTCTTAGTGTCCTTTTTGTCCTCTTCGCCCCAATCATCTTCATCCTTTTTGGATTCAGTTTTCTTGGTTTCGGATTTCTTAGCAGCTTCTGCCTTTTTCTTGTCATCAGCTTTAAGAGCCTTGATGTAAACTTCAGGAGCCTGCTTGGTTTCTACTTCGATCTTTCTTTCCTTGCACATCATGTACAGGTCTTTTGCGGATTTGCCAGCGTAAGGGTCTTTCTTTTCATCCTTTGCTGTATCCTTCTTTTCTTCCTTGGAGATGTCTTTTACTTCTTTTTCTTCACCGGTTGTTTCGCCTTCGCCGCCTTCTTCTGTTTCACCCTTTAATACGGATTCAACCTTTCTGGCTGTTACGTATTCAGGAATTGTATCCAGGATTTTAGCTGCCGGTTCATTTACCTGTGAAGCCAGGTTCAGGAATAAAGGGAATCTACGACCGATGTCCAAAATGTCCTCTTTGTTTCCTGCCTGTATTGCTCTTACTGCTTCTCCAACTTTCCAATTCTTAGCCATAATGATGGCCTCCTTTTCTGCCCTTTGGGCTTTAAAATTTATTTTCACTTATCAAAGTTCTAATCCGTTGCCGGTTTGTTGTTTACCGGTGGTTGATGATTCTATTCTAACATGACTACGCCAGTTGTACATACCTTTTTTAAATATTTTTTAAAAATTTTTAACCTTTTTCGTCTTCTTCCTTTTGAATGGCCTCATTGATGGCATCCCTGAGGTTGTATAAACCTTCCAGATTATCAACGTGAGTCGCACCTTTAAGAAATATGGCTGTTTGTTTCCGGCCTTCCTGGACCACTATTTGTTGGACCATTGTATATGTACCATTTGGGTGTTTGCTTATTACCAGGTTTCTTTTGTCCTGGATTTTAGCCTTTGATAGTTCCTTAAAGTCATTCCTTTCCATCCTTATTAGCCCTCCTATGCTCATACACCCACATTAAGCAATAGGTTGCCATGTCAATGAGTGTGTCCTCAATACTTTCATCACTTACATTGTTTTGTGCCCCAAGGGTTAAGGCCTCCACTCTACTAAATTTATCATTCACTCTTACCAATGCTGATATTGGGCCATATTTCTGAAATTGCTTACCAAAGCTATCACCATACGCTACATTTTTATCAACAAACTGATTTATAGCATTATCTGCCATAAGCCTCATTGTAGTAGCTTGGTTGATTGTTTTGTCGTTTACTGGGCCTCCTGGTTTATTCATCTCCATCTTCTTCAACCTCCTCAGCCTTTGCTTCAAACATGACCTTGAAGATTTCATCACCTACTATTGTGGTGATTTCATCAGCCTCTACATGGTCCAGCTGAGAATTGAATTTTACTACCCCTTCACCATCATGGTCTATCTTGATTTCCTTCACCATGAATATACCAAGCTTTTGGGGTGGGTTATTTCCCCTTTTGATGGTGATTGTAGTGTTTTCATTGAGGAACTGAATAAGCTTTATATAATTAGGAAGTTCCTCATATGCGAATTTTAATCCGAGGTCCACGGCCTTATTGTTTTTAAGGCTATGTCCATTATATTTTGCTAAACTTCTTACTTTGATTTCTTTGGCCATTTTGACCGCTCCTTTTCTTTCTCCTTCCAGAACTTTCCTCTATTTCCGGACCGGATTATTTTAGTATTTTCTTCTATTTGCTCATCTGGAGCGGCTACCTCTGTCTTGATTATATCACACCTACCACATTCAAGATATTGGACCACACTGGGTAAGTCTGTCGGTTTTGCCATGATAAATACCTCCCCAGTGGAGAGGAACTGCCCTACAAATACCGGAATTTTATGTGCAACTGCCGCATTATACTCAAGTGTATGCCAGTCTTTTATCTGTATCCTTAAGCTTTCTGCATCAGTGCTTTTTAGCTGTGCTATAAGATAGTCGTTTTGGCCATCTTCCTTTTCAACCCAACCAGCTCCTGAGTTCTTAGTGGGCACCAGCCCTAACCCCTTCATTACTTCGGCCTCATTCTGTCTATAGAACTTGGTCGACCTTCTGCCCTCACTTGCCATAGTTGGTCTTTTCCCCGATTATTAGTTTGTAATCTATGCCTTTATCTTCACACCAGGAACGAATATCGTCTAATGTTAAATGGCCTTCGTTAATGCACTCGAGGTTGTTTGTGACCTTCCTCAATAGCCGGTATATTCTTTCCTTACCAAAGCCAAATTCATCATATAGGCTTAAAATAAAAGCAGCGGTTAAGTCTCTAACCGCTATGTTAATGCCAATTCTCTTGGCCTCACTTATTTCTTTATCAAACCGCCTCTTTACGAGCGATTCTATCCTCATTGCCTCGTTTACAGTTGCATCCTTCTTTGCATCCACACTGAATTGTTGCTTCCGTCTTTCCTGCCTGTTCATTAGATTCACCTCCTTTGAAGAAGTGCCTCTTTAGTATTGGCAGTATCATCGGGTGTTCCTCATTTACCTCGGTTAAAAAATCAACCAAGTCTTTTACCGTGATGTCCTTCACATTGACGTCATTTAATTTTACATCTTTTACTTCGATTGTCATATTAACAACCCCTTTTTAAATTTTTAATTTGGGTTGTTGCTCTGAACACTAGTGCATCTGCACGAAGGAATAATCTCTTTGTTGTAGAATCTACCACATAAAGGGCAGAGCCTGTATTTATTCTTCACCTCATATGATTCGAGGTCGTATTGTTCTCCTGTCAAGTATATCCTATGGGATGTGTCACAGTTGTCAATTGAAGCTTTGCTTTGTAATTCCCTTATTAGCATTGCTATCCTCTCCTCATTAGTGATTGATTGTACCGCCTGTGCCAAAAGCTCATCTTTCTCTTTGTCCCTTTCGGCATCTTTATGCCTTCTTTCCTCTGCCCATTTTTCTTTCATTTGGTCATATTGGTTCATCAACTCGGCCAGCTTTTTGTCCTGTTTTCCTGGCCTTCTAAAGAATGAAAAGTTTATGCCAGGTTTGATTGCCGGGCCTGTCGTCTTGACAACTAATACTTTCATTGTACTGCCTCACTTCCTGTATTTCTTTGGACCGATAGGCCTTTGTACGAATACCAAAAAGCCGTTCTTGTTGTACTCCATTATCTTTTTGCTCATTGCCTTGTTGTCTAGGAATGTTTCGTCCTTCATCTCGGCAAAGTCATCTTTTTGTACCGCCACAATGGCGTATTTTCCTTCTTGCTTGTATTTTTTCTTTGCAAGGTTTATACAGTTCTTAAATAGCTTTTCTTCCACGTTGCTATATGTGTTGCCATTTACTACCAGGGTTAGCGTTCTTACCATTCCTTTGCTTCCCTCCTTTTCTTAATGTATTTCACCAGCCTATAAATACCGTATATAGCTCCTCCGATTATTGCCACGTATATACCTACTGTAATTAATGTAGCAATTACCACTATGAATGCTATGCAAAAGCCTAAGGTTTTCTTCACCGCTACTTCACCTCCATATAATATATTCTGTTGCATGATGGGCATCTACCTACATATCCAATAGTTCTGTTACCATAGCCAAAAGGCTCAAGCCTTATTTGATTTTTTGTAACAATATCTCTGTCTTCACTAATTTGCCCCATGTTTGCTTCTATTGTTGTGATTGGCCTGGTTTTAATGTGATTGCATGTAAAATCTGGATAATGTACTAGTGCCATCCTGTGATAGTCCTCGATGGTGCCATTCATAACCGCACATAGCATCATCTTAATGTTTATCTCTCCCACTATTCCCACCTCCCTTACCTGCTAAACTTAGCACATTCATTGCTATACCGTATAGGTAGTGGGCATGTTCCTTGTCAAACCTCTTTAGCCTATGGAATAAATCAAAGCCGGTACTACCATCAAACCCTTTCATAACCTTGTAGTAAAATGTTTGTTTAAAGTCATCGTTATGTTCGTCAACCAAACCAACAAATTGATGGGAGTTATCATCAAACATTTTATCACTTACTACGTTACTGTTTAGTTCGTAGTATATAATGCTTTGAACTATTATCCACCTTGCTAGGAGGTCCAGCTTGGTCTTCCAGGACCAATACGGATTATTGAATTTCATATTATACCTCCCTGGAGGAGGGGTCAGGATTAACCCTGGACCCTTCTAAGTGCCATTGAATACTTATCACTGTTCATTGGGTGTGGTCTGAATGTATTGATTGTATCCTTATCCATCCCTTTGAATATTGCCATTATCATTATGTCTTCTATCTTAAGTTTGCCTTCCAGCTTTGTTACCATTGTGATACACCTGTATGAGAATGTAGCTCTTACACCTTTATCTTTAGCCTGTTTCCTAAGGTCCCTTATAAAGTTTACCAGGTCCTTGTTGTTTTTGGAAAGGTGTAATTCTATCTTTTCGTCGTAATCAAAATCGATTATAGCGAATCTATCAAGTGTTGCCTGGTCCAGTACTAATCTTCCTGTATATTGTTCATCCGCACCATTTCCAACAGTGTTTCCGGCTGCCACGAATTTAACCTTTTTACCGAAGTTTAACTTACCATTTGGAAATTCGAAGTATCCATTTGCTATTGCCATGTTTAGGAGTACCAGTACTTCAGGAATTGAAGCATCCATTTCATCTAAGAAGAATAAGCTTTCTTTTCCATCTGCGCCTTCCCTACATGCCTTGTAAAACTCTGATTCATGATATACTCCACCTGCATCTATAAAGCCTGTGAGTTTGTATTCCTGCTGAATGCTGTTTGAGAAGTGAAACTCCAATCCCAACTCCCATGCTATTTGTTCCAATGTGTGGTTCTTACCTGAGCCAGCTGGGCCTACTAAAAACACTGGAACGTTGTTTTCAACGCAAATCTTAATTTGGTTGTATTTTGCATGCTTTACTTCGCCATTTTCATCTACTGCTATCACTTCTACTTTTGGTTCCTCTATAACCTCTATGTTACCTTCACTTTCCTGGGCCTTAACTGCATCCTCTATTGATTTGTAGTTGCCAACATACTGAAGATTAACTGCATATCTGTGAGGTTTTTCACCTGTCCAAGTGAAGGAATAAATGTCTGTGTCAAGGTTTACTAAGTTTAATCCTGCCATCTTACCGGTTTTCCTTGGGTATACTTTCCTTTTGTGGTCCTTGCCATCCACTGTCTTTATGTAACAGTATCCTTCGAATTTAAAACTTTCCTCAATTTTCTGTATTCTTGCTGTTTTGCTTATCATAACTAACTCCCTCTCTTTTCTTAAGAACTCTTTGTTGTTTGGTTGATAGTTCTATTATAACACGTATAGGGGGTTTGTACACCCCCTTTTTAAATATTTCTTAAGAAAATATGAAGTTTCTTATTGGAATCCCCACTCCTTCAGTACTGCATCTACGTCCTTGATTATTAGTGGTAGGATGTATGTGTCTTTCAACTCCGGATTTTGCTTTTTGATGTAATCTACATCATTTTCACAATGGCCATATGTTCCATGAAATGTGTATGAATCAGTAAGCTGTGGTTCTACCTCAATATGCCTGAAGAACAATCTCCTAAACATCGAAGGATGTACCATTGGGAATGCCAGTTTTGAAACATTTAATCTTTCACTTGAATCTTTTATCTTAACGTTTGTGAATAGTATTTGCCTTGAATTTCTTCCACCATTGTACTGGAATACTGATAAATTAACTCTAACTCCTTTGGCCTCAATAGCTTTTACTATTTGAAGTGCCTTAGTGCTTGATTCAATTATCTGTTCCTGAGTGTACATTGCACTGTAAAGAATGTCTTTGGCTATTGTGATAACCCTTTGTTTCTGAACTACTGTTTTCTGGTTTATCATGTTTGTGGGAATGCCTTGTAAATATCTAGGAACTGAAGCCTGAAAACCAACTACATCGTAATAAGGCTTCCTTGAGCTCCTTGTGATATTCATTTCGTTCATCTTCACATTCAATCTATTTTCCAGCTTCTTTGCCATATCGTCCCAACCATTTTTGATTAAGCTTATTGCTTCTTCCCAATTAGCTGTTCCATGCCAATGTGCTCTATGTGTATCCTGGGAACTAAGCTTGTAATCATGCCTGAATATCTGATTTGGTGTGGAATTATCCTCAAAAAACTTTAAGAAGTCTGTGATTGAATCAAAAAATCTACGAATAACTTGTGGCATTGTTTTATCTCCTCTCGAGCACTATTTATTATAGTTCTATTATACCAGGACTACGTTACTTGTACACTACTTTTTAAAATATATTTAGTAGTAGCAAGATAGTGTGCGTCGTATAGCAATCACCGTTTCATGTGCTTTAACTCGTAGTACCGTCTCTTTGTCATTGCCGTCGTATAATTTTCCTGAGACTTTTGTTGATTTGTATTGGCCTTTGTACGGGCTTCCTTAGCTGCTAGATATTCTGCACAAGTAGAATGACAGCCTAAGACACGCTTTGTACACCCATAACAACTGAATTTGGGCTGTTTACTGTAAATGTCATCCATCTTTTACACCTCCTGAACATGAAGAAAGCCCACCCCATAGGGGTAGGCCCTGCCATCTAGCAACTATGTAATTTTATAGCTTTTCTATTGAGAAATACAATCCTTTTAAAACCTGGTTACGTGTCTTGACGTTTTCCATAGCTTTTGTTTGTAGTTGCTCCTTCCAATAGTCTACAGTATCCTGCTGTTCCTCATCATTTGCAACATGGGCAAAAACATATACGTCAATGTACCAATATTCTTTGTCGTCAATTCGTGTAAATGTCTCCACGTATTTGACTGTATCAATTTCAGTTTTGGGTATGAATTTCTTGGAATTTACAAATGGGTTGCGTAAAGCCAAGTCAATCTCATACTGCTCCTCTGTTTCGTCTAGGATATGATAAAATTCATGCCCGACAAACGCTTCCTTTTTACTATCACTTTGTAATCTTACAACTAGTATTTGCATACATGCCCTCCTAAGCACTATAAGCTTGCAATTTCGTTATACATTTCTTTTAAGAACTGGTTACGATTCTTTAGTTCTTCCATGGCTTTGTTCTTGATTTGTGTACGCCAGTAACGTAGCAATTCGTACTTGTGTGCATCCGATTCAATAAGAATCCACACAGTTAGATGTACGTAACTAAAGTCACAGTTTTTACAATTCCTCCTTTCCAGAGTTTCATTGTACTGGATTTTGTCCACTTCATCCTTCCGTATGGTTGCACGATTGTTAGTAAAAGTGTGTGCCTTAACCAATTTGTAAGCTGTTTCCGTTTCCTTGTGCACATCCAGGAATTTGTATTGAATCTTCATACCTTCCTCGGTGTTCCTGCACAATTGCATTGCTAAGACTTCCATTATAAATCCTCCCCTAAGTACTAATTGCCATCTGGCCACTAATTTCTTATCTAAGAACTAACGCAAGAATGATTATAACATGTTCCCGAAAAATGTAAATACCTTCCATGTAAAAATATTCCTATTTCCTAAAAAAAATTACTCTTCTTTTTTAAGTGTCCGCTTGTCCTTAGGTACGAAGGCATACAGCGCAATACATGCCGAGTCCGCCGCATCATCATCATATACAGTTTTCCCATTACGGTTAACCGACGACACATCAAAGCCTTTTCTGGTTACAAACTGTATGGTCTCAAGCTTATTGCCATCCTTTTTGCTTCCTTTGCTATTTCCCACGACCTTGGACTTCCAGGCCCTAGTATCTGCCGAATATGTTCCAATTCCATATTCATATCCGACATCAACGATAGCGGCGACAAGTGCTCCCGTGGCTTTGATATAGTCAGTGCTAATGAACATACCAGGGTTTTCGTCTTCATCCTTTTGGCCTCCTTTTTGACTTTTGTGGTGGCTGAATGTTCTTACCCTTTCACAAATTATAACCATCCTACTTGCCTTGTGTTGGTTTGCCTGGATTATCTTATGTAAAACCTTAGCCAATTCTTTACGTTTCTCAGATTTGTTCGTGCAACCTCGAAAGTTTATTGATGATACCTTGAGAAGGGTGCCGTCCGCGGCTATGCTTATTCCGGTCCTGGTATAGGATTGGTCCACCCCTACCGATATAAGGCTATACATTAGCAACTATTCCTTGCCAGGTGAAGGCCATGCATTTTACGCCAATTGTTTGACCTACCAACTGATAATGATTCATAGTACTTACGCCTAAGTCTTTTATCTGATAGTATAAGCCTTTTTATGAGAGGTCTCCAATTTTCCTTTAACCACTCCCACATTGTTTTGCAGGCTTTCATTATGGCATTACCGATAGCTTTTGCCATTTCCTTTAACTTTTCAAAAACCTCTTGGGCTGCCCCTAATGCCGCCATAAGTCTTTCTTCATCAATATGAGCTATGGTTGCAATGTGTTTTAGTTGCTCCCTTTGTTCATCAGTCATTTCGTACATTCAATTTCACCCTTCCCATTCCAACATTGAAGCATGCATCCCGCATATTACATTCCTGTGCCATTTTACATGTAGCCGATGTACATTTGGGGTGCCTATCGACCATCTTTTTATCCTCGATAAATTCCCTTTTGTAAACCTGTATCCTCTCAAGGCGCTCTATGTAAGGCATTATGTCTTCCTTCGTAAATGTTTCCCCATATATCTCCGGGAATACTTTGAATTGCTGGTCATTCTTGTTTTCCACCAATACAAAGCCTCGTTTGATACGTTCAAAGAACATGTACATCCTTAATTGCTTTCTACCTGAAGGATGGCTGGTTGCCTTTTGAAATTGGAAGTGATTCATGGACTTTATTTCTACCACCCACGGTTCATCACCTATGTAAATCCTGGCATCCGGAGTATATGACAAGTCATACTTTTCCAGGAACCTGCTTATGTCCATGTCTTCCTTTTTACCAAGGCCTGAGCTAACAAATAGCCTTTGCCATTTTTCCCCTAACATACTACCTTCTTGGAAAATACGTTTAAGTCCTATGGGTATGTTTTCACCTTGTGCTTGCCTATAAAACAAGCTAAGGAGCTGTTCCCTATAACAAAATTCATTCTCCGATGTGATTATAGCACTACAATGAAGGCCATATCTATCTCCTTGTTGTTGTGCCTGCATCTTTTGCATCTTAATCATTCTTAGTTCTTCTGGATAATTTGGTGTTGCATAAAATGCTTTATTGAGCTTCTGCTCGATGATAAGTGCTTCTGTTCCTCCAACAAGGGATTCTTTGCTATGTCCCCTTGGTGCACTTTTTGGGTCTCTATAGCCACCACTTTCCTTTTTGGCAGCTTCTTTGGCTTGTTTCTTAATATCATCGACCAAGCTTGCCACTTTTAATCATCCCCAATTCTATCCACTTTTTATTTTTTCTTAATTGGTCCCGGGCTATGATTTTCATTTCATATTCATCACATACTGGACATAGCCAAACCATTTTTCTATTCTTTGCCATAGGGAATCTTTCAATCCCGCATGTTGGGCATTCCTTAAGCGAAGGTGTCGTTCCTGAGGTCTTTTTTGC
>JAOAEJ010000076.1 GCA_026416815.1 Clostridia bacterium
AGCATAGTGCATAACTATGTTGAAAGTTGAGGGAGACAAGTAAGTTTGGTTGATGGAAAGCCGTATGCGGTGAAAGTCGCACGTACGGTTTGGAGTGGGGGAAAACTAGGAGAGTAATCAAATAGTTACCTATCACTATAATTAAGGTACACCAGCGGTAATAATACCGCAGTATGCAGTTTTACGCTTGCTGTGGATAGGAAGTTTTCCAAAGCTGGTGAAGAGAAGCAGACGGACTTTATATCCATCGTAGCGTGGAGTAAACTAGCCGAATTCTGTGGAAAGTATTTCCAAAAAGGCCGTCAAATTGCTATAGTGGGAAGAATACAAACAAGAACATGGGATGACAGCGAAGGAAAGAAGCACTATGTAACCGAAGTAGTTGCTGATGAAGCTTACTTTGCAGACAGTAAAAGAGCTGATGCAGGACCAGCGTCAAAACCCGTGGGTGATTTTGGAAACAATCAGGCTGATGGATTTTATCCTTTAGATGATGATGATGAACTTCCGTTCTAACCAATATATGTTTTGAGATTATTCCGAAAGTTGCATATATAAAAGATGGCTTTCATTAAGGTGAAAGGAGGGCTTGTTATGCCAGGTGGAAAAAGAGAAAGAACCAACAGTAGAGATGGTTATGATAAAGGCGAAGGTAAAGGCATGAAAATGAGAAGAGCAAAGAAAAAAGTTTGCGGCTTCTGCATAGATAAAGTTACTGATATAGATTACAAAGAAGTTGCCAAAGTTAGAAAATATGTTTCTGAAAGAGGTAAAATACTTCCAAGAAGGATATCCGGTAACTGTGCAAAACACCAACGTCAGTTGACAATAGCGATTAAGAGAGCAAGGCACGTTGCATTGCTTCCATATACAGCAGAATAGTAAAAACAGCCTGTAGAGTAAAATCTATAGGCTATTTTTATAAGCGGCATTTAGTATGTATTTATTTATATTATGATAACTAGTTTATATGGTTTTAATAAAAATATATAGGTTGGAAAAAGCCTCGATTAATGATAATATATAGTATTATAAAAATGGCAGTTAGCAATAAGAATAATACATTGTATATAAGTTGAATTTAAATATAGAGGAGGACTAAGGTCATGTCTATACTACTCGAAATTTCCGAAGCCTTGCAAAAGGGTAATGCAAAAGCAGTATCGGAAAAAACCAAGGAAGCTTTAAATCAGGGTTTGGAGCCATATGCGGTTCTTACTGAAGGTCTTATAGCAGGTATGGGTATAATAGGGGTTAAATTTAAGAATGATGAGATTTATGTTCCTGAGGTTATGATGGCAGCTAAGGCGATGTATTCAGGGCTCGATATCTTAAAGCCCAGGCTTGCTGAGGAAGGTGTAAAGCCTATAGGTAAGGTTGTACTTGGAACAGTTAAGGGCGATCTGCACGATATAGGAAAAAATCTTGTAGGAATGATGATGATCGGTGCGGGCTTAGAGGTTATCGACCTTGGTAAAAATGTTTCTGCTGAGAAGTTTGTTAATGCTGTAGTTGAGCATAAACCGGCGATAGTAGCACTTTCAGCACTTCTGACCACTACCATGCCTGAACAGAAGAATGTCATAGAGGCTCTTAAGGAGGCTGGATTGAGAGAATCGGTGAAGGTTATGATCGGGGGTGCTCCGGTTACCGAAACATATGCAAATGAAATAGGAGCAGATGCTTACACACCTGATGCTGCTTCAGCTGCGCAAAAGGCAAAAGAGTTTATAGCTTCCTAAGATATATTAGGCTTGTGCTTATATAAAGCAAACAATCTATTATGAGGTGAATATGATTAAAATTGGTTATCTAGGCCCAAAAGGAACCTTTTCCCACGAGGCTATGCTAGAATATACAGCTGGGAAAGGATTATATAAGCATTATGATTACAGTTCAATTCCTGACATGCTTTATAGTGTTCAGAAGGGTGAGATTGATGAGGCTATAGTGCCAATAGAAAATTCTCTAGAGGGTGCTGTAAATGCAACTATGGATATGCTCGCAACTGAAATGGACCTAAAAATTAAAGCGGAAATAGTTATACCAATTAGGCAAAACCTTCTGGCAAAAAAAAATACTGTTTTTTCAAATATAAGAAATATATTGTCTCATCCACAGCCTATAGGCCAATGTAGGAACTATATAAACTCTAACTTTCCAAATGCAAGAGTAAAGGTTGTATATAGTACGGCAGGGGCGGCAGAAGAGGTTGCAAATGGCGGAGACGACTCCGCTGCCATAGGATCAATTACCGCAGCAGAAGTTTATGGATTGGAGGTTCTTGCAGCCAATATACAAGATGGTGACAAGAATTGTACTCGGTTTGTTATTATTTCAAAGGGAGATGCGAAAAAAACAGGTACAGACAAAACTTCTATTGTATTCTCTACGGAAAATAAGCCTGGAAGCCTTTATCGGATTTTGGATATATTCAGTCTATGGGATATCAATATGACGAGAATTGAGTCAAGACCAGCTAAAAATCAGCTTGGACGATATATATTTTATATAGATATAAATGGTCATAAGGACGATGATGATGTGCAGGATGCGCTTACTATGGTAAAGAGAAAGACTTCATTTTTTAAATTTCTTGGATCCTATCCTCAGTTCAATTGTGAGGTTCAATAGGCATTTGGGGTTATATTATGTACTGCTAAGAAATTTTATTTGCTCCAGGTTCCAACTAGCACAATCTTTTTCTTGGGAAATTGACCGTAGTTGGATTTTTAGTGATATAATATATACTGCCTTTTCGTGACGCTTATGGTGTTAAATATTATAGTATAAACTATATGATTGTAAGCTTGTCCAAGGTATATACAGGCGTAGTATGGATTATAGAATGTAGATACTGGAGTGGTTATATGGGCTTGTTTGATAAAGAGATTGATATTACCAGAAATATAAAAATTATAGAATGGCTTAAGAGTGAGCTGCTGACAGACCTAGCCAACCTTTTTAAGGTACTCGTTAACGGGATGAAGGAAGAAGTTCATGATGCCATATCTGATACACTTTCAAATATTATTTTGATAAGTTATTTATTGGGGAGACGGCTCGGAATTAGTTATAACTCTATTGAAATAAAGGTAGAAAACAAGATTAAATTAGGGTTGATAGAAAATCACGATGTAGAAAAGTATTATGGTGATTTATCCGAACTGGCAAAACACTTGAATAGTTCCAGGATAAAAGTGAAGAACTGATTTCCTATTCCTAATAGCCCTATTACATACTTTGACAGTTGTATAAACTGTTAAAACATTGTTTTGCGATAAGATATTTGATTCAAAAGTACTTCCACATGTTTTTGAGGGGAGAACAATGGATAACAAAAAGTTTTCGGGTATTTTTATACCCCGTGCAAGCCTTTATTTATGGATTATATTTATACTGCTGATTATTATCAGCACATTAAAATTTTGGTATGCGGCTATACCCGGTTACGCCGTATTGATTTTTTTAGTATACTATAACTTTAAGTCAAACCACATAAGACGCAAGGAAATAACAAAGTACATTGAAAACCTTACATTTAATATAGATACAGCTACAAAGGACACTTTATTAAATTTCCCAATGCCTTTGGTAGTTATAGAACTGGACGGAACTATTGTATGGTATAACTCATATTTCAGGCGTATATTTGATGGGGAAGATCTCTTGGAAAAAACTATAAACTCTTTTGCTGAGGAGCTTCATCCCGATAAACTTGTGGACGAAATGCCTAATATCTCTAGGGATATTATTATTAACGGGAGGCATTACTCGGTTCTTGGCAACTTTGTTAAAACTGATGAAAAGTCTGAAGCAGCAAGTTATATACTTATGCTTTATTTTATTGATAACACTGAACTGGTAGAGACTAAGAAAAGGTATGACGATGAGAAAACTGCTATAGGTCTTTTCGTCATAGATAATTATGATGAGTTAACACAGAGTATGGAGGACGCAAAACGTCCGCAGATGATGGCTGAAATCGAAAAGAAGATCATTCAGTGGATGGGTATGACCGGAGGTATAATTAAGAAGTTTGAGAGAGACAAATACCTGTTTGTATTTGAACTTAAATATCTAAGAGAGTTTGAAGAAAAAAAGTTTGAGATACTCGATACAATCAAAGAAATTAATATAGGCAATAAAATACCGGTTACTTTAAGCTTAGGTTTTGGGATAAACGGTAAGTCAATAGTAGAAAACTTTTATAATGCCGGAGCGTGTATAGATATAGCTTTAGGCAGGGGTGGAGACCACGTAGTTATCAAGGACGGTGACAACTTCAGGTTTTTTGGCGGAAAGACAAGGGAGCTTGAAAAGAGGACAAAGGTAAAGGCAAGAGTTATAGCTTATGCGCTCAGAGAGTTGATAGATCAGTCACCGGAAGTTATGATAATGGGGCATGAGAACTGTGACATTGATTCGTTAGGCTCTGCTTTGGGGTTGTATAGGATTATTAAGAATCGTGGTAAGGTGGCTTATATAGTCTTAAACCATTCAAATCCTACAATAGATAAGCTTATAAATAAACTTAGCAAGGTACATGATTACGATAACTTGTTTTTATCAAGGAATGAAGCTTTAGACAGGATAAGCAGAAAAACATTATTGATAGTTGTAGATACTCATAGACCGGGCTTTACAGACAGCCCTGAACTGCTGAGGCTTACCAACCAGATTGTTGTAATTGACCACCACAGAAGAGGTGCAGATTTTATACAAGAAGCGGTACTTACTTATCAAGAGACCTATGCATCATCTACCTGTGAGCTTATCACCGAAATTTTGCAGTATGTAGAAGAGAAGGTTAAACTTCACCCGATAGAAGCAGAATCGCTTTATGCAGGAATAGTAGTTGATACCAAGAATTTTACCTTTAAAACCGGAGTCAGAACTTTTGAGGCTGCAGCATTTCTAAGGCGGCAAGGTGTTGATACGGTATCTGTAAAACAACTATTCCAGAATGACCTGCATACCTACGTTAATATATCAAATATAGTAAAAGATGCGGAAATTATAAACGGCAATATTGCAATATCGGTATGTCCGTCCAACATAAAGAATATGCAGTTAATTGCTGCTCAAGCAGCAGACCAGTTACTGAGTCTTTCCGGACTGATTGCTGCATTTGTATTAAGCCATACAGGCAATGAGGTGATCATAAGCGGTAGATCACTAGGTGATATAAATGTCCAGATGATACTGGAAAAGTTGGGCGGAGGTGGACACCTTACCATTGCCGGAGCCCAGATACAGGGTATTTCTGTAGATGAGGCAAAAGAGAAACTTAGGTGTGCTATAATTGAGTATATAGAAAGCCTAAATAAAGATGCTTAGATTAAAAAAATGGATTACAGCAGATATTCGTGTATAAAGGAGAGATTACTATGAAGGTTATACTTAAAGAGGATGTTAAAGGTCTAGGAAAGAAAGAAACTATGGTAGAAGTAAGCGACGGTTATGCAAGAAACTTTTTATTTCCCAAGGGTTTGGCTGTAGAAGCTAGTGCAACCAATGTAAATGTAATGAAAACTAAGAAAGAAGCTGAAAAGCAGAAAAAAGACAAAGAATTGGCTAATGCAAAGGCTCTTGCAGAGAAAATAAAAAGCCTGCAGGTAGTACTTAAGGTAAAAGCCGGTGAGAACGGGAAGCTTTTTGGATCTATAACCAGCAAGGATATTTCGGAAAAGCTTAAAAGCGATTTCAATATTGATATTGATAAAAAGAAGATTGTAATGCCTGATGCATTAAAGACTGTAGGCACTACCGAACTTGAAGTCAAAATCTACCCTGAGGTAAGTACAAAACTTACTGTAAAGATTGAACAGGCTTAAATTCGAGTAATCCACATGGTTGCCTGAATTTGTAAAATGTTATTGGGCAGGCACACAATGTATCTATTGATGGAAATTGCATAATATCGACAGTTAAATTTGTACTGGGAAGTATTGAGCCACTGCAAGATATGTTCTATATAAGGATTATGAGGTATGAATCTGGAGTACTAGATTCAGGCCAGCAATTCTATGAGTTCTGATGTATGCAAGTTTCACATTTATTTAATTACAAGGAGTCAGCCTATTATGGACATTGGTGTGTTAGGTAGGATACCACCTCAAAACATTGAAGCAGAACAGTCGGTTGTCGGTTCAATGCTTCTTGACAAAGAAGTCATACCTTCGATAACTGAGATTTTGAAAAGCGAGGATTTTTATAGGGAAGACCATAGGGAGATTTTTGAGGCAATTATTGACCTTTTCGATAAGGCTAAGCCTATTGACCTTATAACAGTGTCGGAGCAATTAAAGCTCAGGGGTACATTAGATAGCATAGGGGGATTGGAATACCTCACAAATATAGCTACTGCTGTGCCTACCACTGCAAATGCAAGGCACTATGCAAAAATCGTTGAAGAGAAGGCCCTTTTAAGAAGGCTTATTAAGGCATCCTCTGATATTATAAATATGGGTTACGAGGCTGCTGATGAGGTTTCATACATACTTGATAAAGCTGAAAAAGGAATTTTTGATATACTCCAAAAAAGAAACACCCAAGGTTTTTCACCTATAAGAGACGTGTTGATAGACACATTCAACAGGTTAGAAGAGTTATACAACAGTAAGGGAAATATAACCGGTATACCTACCGGATTTATAGATCTTGACTATAAGACTTCAGGGCTTCAGAACTCGGATCTTATTTTGATAGCTGCCCGTCCTGCAATGGGTAAGACGGCATTTGTTCTTAATATTGCACAGTATGCAGCAGTACATGCCAAGGTCCCTGTTGCTATATTCAGTCTTGAGATGTCGAAGGACCAGTTGGTAAACAGGATGCTCTGCTGTGAATCTATGGTTGATAGTCAGAAAATGAGAACAGGGAAGCTGGAGGACTCCGATTGGCAGAAGGTAGCGCGTGCGCTGGGACCTTTATCTGAAGCTCCTATATATATAGATGATACACCTGGGATATCCATTACCGAAATAAGGGCAAAATGCAGACGCCTTAAGCTTGAGAAAAATCTGGGCATGGTAGTCATAGACTACCTGCAGTTAATGCAGGGTAAGGGTAAAAACGAGAGCAGACAGCAAGAGGTATCAGAAATATCAAGGTCATTGAAAATTTTAGCTAAGGAATTGAATATACCTGTATTAACTCTATCCCAGCTAAGCCGTGGTCCCGAAACCAGAACCGACCACAGACCGATATTAAGCGATTTAAGGGAGTCGGGGGCCATAGAGCAGGATGCAGACATAGTAATGTTCCTCTATAGGGATGATTATTATAACCCTGATACTGAAAAGAAGAACATAGCAGAGGCAATAATAGCCAAAAACAGACATGGTGCAACAGGCACTGTTGAACTGGTATGGTTAGGCCAGTATACTAAATTTGGAAACCTTGATAAATTTAGGACGTAGGTATATGAAGATAAAGGGCAAGTATTTAATCTATAAATATAACAGTATAGTTTTTAATAAATTAAGATAATAATACATAGTGAAAAGGGTTATTCAGGCAGAGACACTCGTAAATTTAAATAAATGGCAGGGTGTATGATGTTGATTGATTAGATTATGATAGAAAAAGTATTGCAAACCGTTGAAAAATATAGCCTTATACAACGTGGTGAAAGTATTGTCGTAGGTTTGTCGGGCGGGCCGGATTCGGTATGCCTTCTTCATGTGCTGCATACTCTTACTAGTAGGCTTAATATAAAGCTTTATGCTGTGCATATAAACCATATGCTCAGGGGAGAAGAATCCCAGCTTGATGAGCAGTATGCCATAAACTTCTGTACTAGCTTGGGCATTCCTGTGTATACAATTAAAGTAGATATAAAAGCTCTTTCCAAGCAGGAAGGTATTTCCCTTGAAGAGGCAGGTAGAGAAGCGAGATACAGCCAGTTTGACGTATACGCAAACAAGGTTGGAGCCACCAAGATAGCAGTAGCACACAATAAAAATGACCAGGTTGAAACTGTACTAATGCGTATCTTACGTGGGACAGGTATTGATGGTCTGAAAGGCATGGATTATAGAAGAGATAGGATAATAAGGCCATTGTTGGATATTGAGAGGGAGGATATTGAGATATATTGTGAGGGAAATTTTTTGAAGCCAAGAACTGATAGCTCAAACCTTCAAACTATCTACACAAGAAATAAAATACGGCTTGATTTGATTCCTTACATAAACATGCTTTTTGAAACCGATATAACAGACAACATATTTAAAATGTCTTTATTGGCGAAAGATGATAGTGATTTTGTTGAGACGGCCTCGTTGGAGTTGTATGATAAGTGCTTAGTAAATAAAAATAAGCATGAGGTACAATTAGACCTCCTGATACTGGAAAACTACCACCCGGCAGTAAAAAAGAGAATAGTACGCAAAGCCATAAGAGATTTAAAAGGTGATTTAAAAGGTGTTGAAAATGTACATATAGAGGATATAATTACATTGGGGACGAAGG
Organism: Clostridia bacterium; assembly: GCA_026416815.1. GTDB lineage: Bacteria > Bacillota > Clostridia > Acetivibrionales > DSM-2933 > SKW257. The sequence continues at coordinate 8,479 of JAOAEJ010000076.1, forward strand.
GAAGAACAGGTAGTGAAATACATTTACCTCATAAAATCCATGTAAGCAAGTCCTATAATACTTTAAAATTGTTTATATTTGTCAAAGAAAATTGCCCAGCAGTGAGTTACAACGAAAGTATAAATATTCCTGGAACAACCCGGTTACAGGCAAACGGTGCATTAATGGAAGCTTCTATACACAACAAATCGGACTTGGCTGGAATAAGCAGTAATGCCGGGCAGGGTTTGCTGGAGCAAATTTTTGATTATGACAAGCTGCAAGCGGGGATAAATATTAGAACACGGCAAAATGGAGATGTTTTCAAACCGTACAAATCAAATGGTACGAAAAAATTAAAAGAGTACTTTATTGATAACAAAATTCCACGGAATGTCAGAGAGTCTATTCCCCTTGTGGTAATAGGGAATGAGATTGTTTGGATTGTAGGCTACAAAATTAGTGATAAATTTAAGGTAACTGAAAATACTAAGTGTGTATTAAAGTTGAAATATTCAGATGGACACAAAGTGCTGCAATAAAATATACAAAAGCATCTTAGTGAGGAGGAAAAACTGTGAGAAACGATATAGAAAGCATTTTAGTAAGTAAAGAAGCATTAAATGAAAAAACAAAGGAATTGGCAAGAAGGATATCTCAAGATTACGAAGGAAAGGAACTTGTACTGATTGGGGTTTTAAAAGGGGGATTTGTATTTCTGGCAGATTTAATGAGGGAAATAACAATACCTGTTGATATGGACTTTATGTCAGTATCCAGCTATGGTGATTCTACAAAGTCTTCAGGGGTAGTGCGTATAATCAAGGATATAGATATAAACATTACAAACAAGCATGTTCTTATAGTAGAGGATCTTGTTGATACCGGTCTTACACTAAAGCACCTGAAAGAGCTGCTAAATACCAGAGGGCCGGCAAGTGTCAAAATATGTACGGCATTGGATAAACCATCCCGTAGAAAAGTTGAAATTGAGGTTGAATATGAGGGGATAGAAATTCCCGATGAGTTTGTGGTAGGCTATGGACTGGATTACGGAGGCAAGTACCGTAATTTGCCTGAAGTATGCACTTTAAGTCCAAGGATTTATGAAAATCGCTAAAGGAAGAAAAAGATTAGCGCTATAATTAAGATGATTTGCTGTCTGAGCCATTTTTACTTTAACTAGTAAGTTACATAAAGATTGTAAAGGTTTGAAATCCTTATAGGTCTATAGGTAACTAACGGCAAAATGGTATTAAGAATCTATATGAGGATTTTAATGTTAGTTTTATTGTGTTTTGGTAATCTATATGTTAATATAATATAAATATATCGGCAGTTTGTTTTATAAACAGCTTTCCAAAAGTAATACAGCATTTTTACTTATAGATTGTAAATGAGGAGGGAGCTTTTTGAAATATTTCAAAGGGATAAGCTTTTATATAGTTCTGTTTGTGATAATACTGGTTATTCTTGCGCTGTATTCAACTTCAGATACCCCGCAGGAGATGTCCTACTCAGAACTATTAAATAAAGTTCAAAGTGGAAGCGTAAAAACCATAGTCCTTCAAGGAGACAAAGCCACAGTGGAGTTGAAGCCGGGTGCAGAATTAAAAACTACTAAATACATTGTGCATGTACCACCGGATATAACTTCGGCTTCAAATGAATTTACAAATGCTTATAAAAATAAGCAGATAGAGTCATTTAAGGTTCAGCCTCCGCCGACAGCTCCTTGGTGGGTAGCTATACTTCCTACAGTGGGATTAATAGTTATATTTATATTGTTCTGGGTATTTTTCCTCCAACAATCGCAGGGCGGTGGAGGAAGCAGAGTTATGTCCTTCGGAAAAAGTAGGGCAAAGATGACCATTGACGATAAGAAAAAAATTACATTCGATGACGTTGCAGGAGCTGACGAAGAAAAAGAAGAGTTAAGGGAAATTGTTGAATTCTTAAAATCGCCTAAGAAGTTCGTTGAATTAGGTGCAAGGATACCTAAAGGTGTTCTACTGGTAGGACCTCCGGGTACAGGTAAGACATTACTTGCAAAAGCAGTTTCGGGAGAAGCCGGTGTACCGTTCTTTAGTATAAGTGGTTCGGACTTCGTAGAAATGTTTGTAGGTGTTGGAGCTTCGCGTGTTAGAGACCTTTTTGACCAGGCAAAGAAAAATTCTCCGTGTATCGTATTCATAGATGAAATTGATGCAGTGGGCAGGCACAGGGGAGCTGGGCTTGGCGGCGGACATGATGAGCGTGAGCAGACCCTTAATCAGCTCTTGGTAGAAATGGATGGGTTTGGCGTAAATGAAGGAGTAATAATACTAGCAGCTACCAACCGTCCGGATATACTCGATCCGGCTTTGTTAAGGCCGGGTAGGTTTGACAGGCGCGTTGTGGTAGGACTACCGGATATTAAAGGAAGAGAACAAATCCTAAAAGTACATGCAAGGGGTAAGCCTTTAGGACCGGATGTTCAACTTGATGATCTTGCAAAAACAACACCGGGATTTACTGGTGCAGATTTGGAAAACTTGTTGAATGAAGCGGCATTGTTAGCAGCTAGAAAAAACAAAAAGCAAGTAACAATGGAAGAAATTAAAGAGGCTACTTTTAAAGTTGTTATGGGGCCTGAAAAGAGAAGCAGAGTGATGAGCGATAAAGAAAAGAAACTTACAGCTTATCATGAAGCAGGGCATGCAATAGCCGTGAAGCTGGTATCTTCGACAGATAAGGTAGATAGGATATCAATTATACCTTCAGGTATGGCAGGGGGATATACTTCCTTTAAGCCCGAAGAGGATAAAAAATATCATACTAAATCTCAGTTGATAGAGTCAATTGTAATATCACTGGGAGGAAGAGCAGCAGAAGAGATTGTACTTGGAGAAATAAGTACAGGTGCATATGGAGACTTGAAGCATGCAAACTCCGTAGCAAGAAGTATGATTAATAAATACGGTATGAGCGAGAAACTCGAGAATCTTATCTTTGGGAATGAAAACGATGAGGTATTTATAGGCCGTGATTTTGCTCAAGCTAGAAATTACAGTGAGGAAGTTGCGGCAGAAATTGATAAGGAAGTAAAGAGCATAATTGATAATGCCTATGAAAGAGCGCTAACTACTCTCAAGGATAACATCAATAAACTCCATAAGGTAGCAGAAGCCCTTCTCGAAAAGGAGAAACTAGAAGGCGGAGAGTTTGAAGAAATATTTGCAAATGCATAACCAAAATTAATAAGCAAGGAGGGAGGTTAATACCTTTCTCCTTTAAATTTTGTCTTTATAGTTCTATAAAATTCTGCTATAAAGCGTATCGAAATCGATACGGATATTACATTATTAAGTGAAATGCTATGATTTCAACAAGATAAGTACGAGTACTTGACTCAAGATGAAGAGTGCAAAATTCAGTAACTGGGGGATAGGTAGATGAATGAGCTTAGTTTAAAGATAGGGTTATCATCTGAAATAGAAATGAATGTTTCCGAAAAAAATACTGCTGAGACAGTTGGGAGTGGCGGTCTGGATGTATATGCGACACCGGCAATGATTGCATTAATGGAGCGTGCAGCGTTCTCAGCTGTAGAACCGTATTTGCCGGAAGGATACACTACAGTTGGAACTTCAATACAAATAAAGCATGTAGCTGCTACGCCTGTAGGAATGAAAGTCAGGGCTTTAGCTGAATTAATAGGAGTAGAAGGTAAAAAACTGCTTTTTAGAGTAGAAGCCTACGATGAGGCTGAGAAGATAGGTGAGGGACAACATGAGAGATATGTTGTTGACTCACAAAAGTTTCGGAACAAGGTGTATACAAAGTCAGAGGGTTAATTATCGACATATGTAGATATAATGAGACTAAGAAATATATTTCTTGACTAAATAATACGCCTATGATATAATTTATTTTAGTAAAAAATGTAAATATTGCCTTATCGAGAGAGGTGGAGGGACTGGGCCCTATGAAACCCGGCAACCGGCTTAAATGCAGCGGTGCCAATTCCTACAGGATATAAAATCCTGACAGATGAGGAACGTAATAGAACCGAGCGCCTCTTCTTGAAGAGGCGTTTTTTTATTTGAAAATCGTGATTAAGTACATACTAATGGTGCTTTATAGTAGCCTGCACAAGGGGTCTATATTTACTGATTTTCAAACATATTTACAGCCATAAATCAATGTAAACAGTATTAAAGGGAGGATACTCAAAATGGGAAGAAAATTATTTACTTCAGAATCAGTTACCGAAGGACATCCGGATAAAATCAGCGACCAGATATCCGATGCAGTTCTCGATGCAATTTTTGCGAAGGATCCTATGGCAAGGGTTGCATGTGAAACTTCTGTTACCACAGGATTAGTTCTTGTTATGGGAGAAATCACAACAAACTGCTATGTGGATATACCAAAAGTTGTTAGAAATACTATAAAAGAAATCGGTTATGATAGAGCCAAATATGGGTTCGATGCTGATACATGTGCTGTTTTAACTTCCATAGACGAACAGTCTTCCGATATCGCTATGGGCGTAGATAAGGCCCTGGAAGCCAAAACTGGAGAAATGACCGATGAGCAAATTGAAGCCATTGGCGCAGGAGACCAGGGAATGATGTTTGGTTTTGCCTGTGACGAAACACCTGAGTTGATGCCTATGCCTATCTCACTGGCGCATAAACTTACAAGAAGGCTTACAGAGGTAAGAAAAAATGGAACTCTGTCTTACTTGAGACCGGACGGCAAATCACAGGTTACTGTTGAGTATGTAGATGACAAGCCTGTAAGAATAGACGCTATCGTTGTATCAAGTCAGCATGGTCCTGAAGTTGACCACGATACTATAGAGAAAGATATTTTAGAACATGTAATAAAGCCTGTTATACCTGAAAACCTCCTGGATGGTAACACAAAATACTACATAAACCCTACAGGAAGATTCGTTATTGGAGGACCTCAAGGTGATGCAGGTTTAACAGGAAGAAAGATTATTGTTGATACTTACGGCGGATATGCTAGGCATGGAGGCGGTGCTTTCTCCGGTAAAGACCCCACTAAAGTTGACCGTTCAGCTGCCTATGCTGCGCGTTATGTTGCAAAAAACATAGTAGCAGCAGGACTTGCAAGAAAATGTGAAGTTCAGCTTGCTTACGCTATAGGTGTAGCTAGACCTGTATCTATTTTGGTTGATACTTTTGGGACAAGCAAAATAGACGAAGAGAAGATTGTTAAGCTGGTAGAAAAGCACTTTGACTTAAGGCCTGCAGGTATTATAAAGAGCTTGGATTTAAGAAGGCCTGTATACAAACAGACAGCTGCTTACGGGCACTTTGGAAGAACTGACATAGATCTCACTTGGGAAAGAACAGATAAGGCTGAAGTATTGAAAAAAGAAGCTGAAGAACTGGTATAAATATTAAAGAGGGTAGAAACCTACCCTCTTTAGCTTTTCAATTACTTAAGTTATAATTACCCGAGTATATCAATAATAAAAATGCTCGGGTTTTTTACTAGGTCCAGCTCATAGGGCTCAAACACAGGAGGACCTTCTTTCCTTGCTATTACCCTTATCTTAGGACGAATAGATACATGTTTGTTGGCCTCTATAACACTCCCGATTTCTCCGGTATTCAAGAGAACAATTGAGCCTGCAGGATAAAATGCTATATTTTTAATAAATAACTTTGTGATCTCAGGGTCTACTAAAACTGATGAATAGCACATAAGGTATTCTGCGGCTTCATGGGGCAAATCCTTTTTCTTATAAACTCTATCGGCTGTTAGCGCATCGTAAATATCTGCAATAGTTACAATACGTGCGAATTTATCTATTTGATAGTTGCTAAGCCCTACGGGGTATCCAGTGCCGTCCCACTTTTCGTGGTGCTGGCAGGCTATATTAGCTACTCGCTTGTTTAAACCCGGCGTATTACTGATTATTTCATGGCCATATATTGTATGAAGTTTCATTACGTGGAATTCGTCTTCGGTAAGCCTTCCCGGCTTCATTAATACCTCAAGAGGAATCTTGCATTTTCCTATATCATGAAGTATTGCACCAATACCTAGTTCTGTAAGGTCAGTTTTTGATAGTCCCAAATTTTTACCTGTTACTACCGAATAAATACATACGTCTACAGAGTGTAGAAAGGTGTAGTTATCTATGTCGCGGATTCCCGTCAATTGCATAAATACAGATTCATTGTTTATTACTCTTTGTACTATATCACTAACTGTTTCTTTAACAGCATGGACATCAAGCTCTTTCCCTTCACGGACGGAGGAAAGTACATGTTTAATGGTATTGAAGGCTTCAGCATATACCTTTTCCTCTCTAAGTTCCTCAAGTGGTACGGCCTCTCCTTCTTCAATATAAACATGCTCAATATTAAATAACTCTAGTTTTCTAATATAGCGCTGTTTGACGGCAAATCCAGATAGAAGCAGTATTCTTCCATCTTCAAGATGAACATCTTTTGCCAGCTTCATACCTGGTTTCAATTCTGAAACGGGTACTTTAATCACCATAACCACCCCTTGCATAATAATATAATTCTACTACTTTAGACAAAATCCTTCAAAAAACTTAAATTATTTATTGGTATTTCTGAGTTTCAAACTTTGGAAGAATATACTGAAACTCTATACCTAATAGGCTGGCATAGAAGCTTATAGTAAACTATCAATATTTAAAGCTTTATCGAGTATTACTGTGTATCTTTGACTGGAATGCTTTAGTAACAGTTAATACATGAAAATCATAATATAAATTTGAGAGGTGTTATGTGATGTTTGAAGTAATACTTTATGTTCTTATCGGCCTTTTGGCTCTATTTGGCGGTTTAACTTTGGTGATAAGCGTTTTAGGTACAGCATTTAGACGGGCTAGAGGCGAAAATAGGCGAGTTAAGCTTGTGGTGCTAGTTAAGGATCAACAGGAGACTGTTGAGGGTCTTATAAGAAGCATATATGCAAGAGATTTCTTAAAGAGAATAAACTATGAGGAAAAACTGGTAGTATTAGATATGGACTCCAGTGACGAGACTCTCAATATTTTAATGAAGTTGAAAGATGAGTATGAGTACATAGAGGTTTTGACTGAAAGTGAGAAAGAGAAAATTTTTGAAGGTTTTATGGAAAATAAATGAACGTCTTTAATTTTGTATTAAATTAAATTATACTTTATATATTGCGTATAAAGTATAATTTTTTGCTTTAAACCCTTTAAGGGTAAAGCGTTAGAGATTAGGTGGATAAATTGATTACTATAGAAGGAACAGTAGAAGATATTGTCTTCACCAATGAAGTAAACGGATACACAGTCTGTGATATAAGGCATGAAAACAATACAATAACTGCTGTAGGCTATATGCCTTTTATAAATATAGGAGAAACTCTTAAAATAAGCGGCAAATGGGTAACTCACCCTGATTATGGTGAGCAATTAAAGGTAGAAATGTATGAGAAAAGGCTGCCCGAGACCACGGAAGCTATCGAGAAATATCTCGCTTCGGGAATTATAAAAGGTATAGGGCCTTCCACAGCAAGTAAGATTGTGAAAACCTTTGGTGAGGATACTCTAAACATCATTCAGTTTGACCCGGGAAGGCTGGCTCAAATCAAAGGTATAAGCATGGAAAAAGCCATAAGGATAGGACAAGCCTTTGAGGAACAAAAGGAATTAAGAGATGTTGTTATGTTTTTTCAGGAGTTTGGAATTAGTCCAACGTACTCTACGAAAATATATAAAGTTTTTGGTGATAAAACAATAGAAGAAATTAAAGCAAACCCCTATAAACTGGCAGACGAAATTTTTGGTATAGGGTTTAAAGTCGCAGATAGGATTGCTAAAAGCTTGGGAATTGACCCATTATCTAAATACAGGATATGCAGCGGTATAAAATATGTATTGTCGCAAGCAGCTGCAAATGGTCATACCTATGTTATTGTTGAAAAGCTGAAAGAATACACATCCCAACTGCTGGAGGTTGAGGTAGATAATATTGATAATGCCCTTGTATCTCTCATGTTGGATAAGTCCATCTGTATGGAGAAAGAGGATGACGAGAGCAGGATATATCTGACTGCATTTTACCATGCTGAAATCGGTGTGTGTAAAAGATTGATGGAGTTATCCGCTATCAGTTTTACTATAGATATGGGACAGTTTGATAAGTCTCTGGATGAGGTTCAGTATGAAGAGGGAATCACCCTTGCGGAGAACCAAAAGCTTGCCGTAAGAAAAGCTCTGACAAGTGGAATAATGGTCATAACCGGTGGACCGGGCACGGGCAAAACTACAATAATCAAGAGCATAATAAAACTCCTGGACAATGAAGGGTATGAAGTTGCTTTAGCAGCTCCTACCGGAAGAGCTGCCAAAAGAATGTCAGAGGCTACAGGGTTTGAAGCAAGAACCATTCACAGGTTGCTGGAAATAGGATATATGGGGACGGATAATGAGCTTGTGTTTGCCAGAACTGAGGCAAATCCCATTGATGCTGATGTAATTATAATAGATGAGATGTCTATGGTTGACATACTCCTTATGAATCACCTCTTGAAGGCTGTGGCACCGGGAACACGGCTCATACTTGTTGGAGATGTGGACCAGTTGTCATCGGTAGGAGCCGGAAATGTATTAAAAGATATAATTTCCAGTGATATGATTAAAACTGTGAAGTTAACGGAAATATTCAGGCAGGCTGAAGAAAGTATGATAATTGTCAATGCTCACAGGATAAATAAAGGAGAAAGGCCATACCTGAATGTAAAAGGAAAAGATTTTTTCTTTCTTCCTCGAAATAACCCAGATGATATTGTCAAAACTGTTGTTGAACTTTGCAGCAAAAGGCTTCCCAACACCTATGGCTATGACCCTATGAGGCATATTCAGGTACTGACACCAACTAGAAAAGGTATTGTAGGTGTAGGTAATCTTAATATTGAATTGCAAAAAATCTTAAACCCTCAAGCTAAGTATAAAACTGAAAAGGAATTTCGTGGGTTTATTTTCCGAGATGGAGATAGGGTTATGCAGGTTAAGAACAATTATAATCTAAGGTGGCAAAAGCCCGGAACTGAAGCACAGGGGGAGGGTGTATTCAATGGCGATATGGGATTAATTCAAAAGATAGAAAATGATGAACAGAAAATAACTATATTGTATGAAGACGAAAAAGTTGTAGAGTATGAATATAGCATCCTAGATGAAATAGAGCCATCTTTCGCAGTAACGGTTCATAAGAGTCAGGGGTCAGAGTTTCCGGTGGTAATTATCCCATTATACCCGGGTCCACAGGTACTAATGACCAGAAACCTACTATATACAGCTGTAACAAGAGCAAGGGATCTGGTGATACTTGTAGGCTCAGAAAATACCTTATATGAAATGATTAAGAATGAAAGGGAGACACTAAGAAATTCCGGGCTTGCTGAGAAAATGAGAAAGTGCTTTTTGGGGCCTTTGTAAGGGAACTGGATGAATCTGACTTTATCCAGTCCTTATTTTTGCGTTTTTATTGGTTAATTTTATAGTCTGTATACATTTACAGAAAAAACAAGTATACTCATAGCCTAAAACACTATAGCATTTAATATTATCTGTCGATAAATATTTTGCTTGATAATAATCAAGAAAGGAACATTACATGCTTGAGGGAATAATTAAGTTCATCTTTCCGTCAAAATGCATATTTTGTGGTACATTACTGGATATAAATGCAGAATTGGATATTTGTGCCCGCTGTTATAGTAGAATCCCTTTTATAAACGGAAAAGGTATTAAGGATAGAAGGCAAGGCTATGATATTAAGTACTGTGATGGAGTATTTTGTGTATGTAATTACTCAGGAATAGTTAAGGACTCAATTATCAAGTACAAATTTTTAAATAAAGCTTCTTACTACAGGACTTTTGCAAAGTTACTATCTTATAAACTAAAAGAAATGACAAACTGTCGAAATTTTGATATAATAGTAAGTGTACCGCTATATAAGAACAAAGAGAGGGTACGAGGATATAACCAATCGCTTCTGGTATCTAAAGCATTGAGCAAAGAAATTGGAGTGCCGCATTATTCAGGGTTGCTAGTAAAAATAAAGAATACCGAAAGCCAGAGTCTCTTAGGGAAAAAGGAGAGGTACACCAACATTAAGGATGCATTTGCTACTAGTGACAGAGATAAAGTCAAGGATAAATCTATTTTGCTTGTAGACGATATTTTGACAACAGGAAGTACTATAAGCGAGTGTTGTAAGGTTCTAAAAGAGTCAGGAGCTAAGAAGGTGTTTGCTGCAGTTATTGCTACTGGTAGACAATCTGTGTAGCATAAGAGATGGACAAGGGTATTGTATTGAAATTGCTAATTGTTCAAGTATTTGTGTAGGCTGTTTCTAATATGCAGTTGCATGAGTTATCCATAGTTTATAGCATTTTTTTAAATACTTTATTTTGGAGGGATGGGTATGCCAGATATCAGAAACTGTAGGAGATGCGGAAAAATGTATAACTATATAGGGGGAGCGCCGATTTGTCCTGTTTGTAAAGAGCAGGATGAAGAAGACTTTAAGAGGGTTAAGGAATACATATATAACCATCCTGGTGCTACCATATCTGAGGTCTCTACTGAGTTGGAAGTTAGTGTAGAGAAGATTAAAACCTTTTTAAGAGATGGAAGGCTTGAAATAGTTAATGGTGAGGGAAATATGATACTGGAATGTGAAGTTTGCGGAAAATCCATAAGGACAGGCCGTTTTTGTGATGAATGTTCCAAGTCCCTTTCAAAGGATTTTGCTTCTACTGCTCATGACATAAGCTCTACTATCTCACAGCAATCTGAGGTTCAGAAGAAATCTATTGGGATGAGATACCTGAATAAAGATGATAAAAAAAGGTAAAATAAGCTTTTATACTAGACAATAACAGCGCTAATTTATATTAATATGAAACTTATGATTAAGCTATCTTTCAAAATGTGAGATAGCTTTTTTGATGTAGAATTATTTATTGGTTGTGAGTAATCTAAATGCAGGTTAAATAAGCGTATTTTAAAATTTATGTTAATAAATTTTTTAAAATGACGATATAAATAATAACAAGCTAAATAACAAATGATAAAGCTAATACCGTAGCAGGGCGGAAGGATTATTCGCGTAAATAGTGCGGTATTATATAGAAAATATATGGGCAATATTATATAATTTGCTGAGAATTTTTTTATGAAGGTGAGTGGTTAGTATGAAAATCTGGGGGGAGTTTTCAAAGGTTTTTGGAGTCTACGACAAACAGAAAAATGTCAATAGGGTTGAAAAAACAGCTGGAGTAGCTTCAAAGAAAGATGTAGTGTCAATATCAAATCAGGCAAAGGATTTCCAGACAGTAATGAAGGCTATAAAGGAGACTCCTGATGTAAGAAAAGATAAGGTAGATGAATTGGCTGGGAAGTATCAATCAGGTAACTATAGTGTTGACGGCAAGGATATAGCCGACAGAATTGTAAAATCTATGGTTGATAAAAGAGTTTAGGTTTGTTGAAGATTTGCGGGATAATACATTATCCCGCAAACGTATTATATGATATATATACCCAGTATATTAAAGGTGGGGGATAACTTGGATATTCAAATACTAAATGAGCTGATTAGTGTACTTGAGCAGGAGATTAAAGTATACGAAAGTATACTTCAAATTGCAAGGAATAAGACAAGCATTATAATAGAGGGAAAAGTAGCTGAACTTGAAAATATAGTAAAGATAGAGCAGTCGCTAGTATTGCAAATGGGCAGACTGGAAAACATAAGGGAAAACTTGGTGGAAAAAATATCTACAAATATAGGGATAAATTCTTCTGACTTAACTATATCTGAATTAGTAAATCACGTAAAAGGTAATGAGGTACAAAAACTAGTAACATGCCAAGATAGTTTAAATAACATTATAACGGATATTAAAAACACTAACGAGGTAAACTCAAAATTAATTAAGAACTCTCTTGATTATATAGATTTTTCATTAAATGTAATGACGAATATCGGCACGACAAGTAATAATTATGGTAGTACTGGAGAATCTGGAGATTCAAAGAAGCGTAGCTTTTTTGATGTGAAGCTATAAAAATTTAAAGATGAAAATTGTTTTATGTTTATTATAGAGTATCAAACAGATTGGTTCATTTAATTAATTGGTTAGAATGACGTTTTGGAGGGAGAAATATGGCTGTTGGTTTTGCCAGCTATGAAATTGCTAGATCGGGATTGTCGGTTAATGAGAGGGGACTCAATGTAACCGGCCATAATATTTCCAATGTCAATACTCCTGGATATGTAAGGCAGCAGGCTATAATTGCAGCTTCGACTTATAATACCGAAGTAGGCAAATATGGGCTCTACCAGACAGGGACCGGTGCCCAAGTTGAGCAAGTGAGGCAGATAAGGCACACATTCCTTGACAGCATATACAGGCAAGAAAATACATCACTTGGATATTGGGAATCAAGAGGCAAGACATTTCAGGATATTGAGGCTATTATGGGAGAACCTATGAGCTCGGGCCTTCAAAATGTTATGAACCAGTTCTGGGACTCATGGCAGGAACTTTCAAAGGAGCCTGATAGTCTTACAGTAAGGGCGTTGGTCAGGCAGAGAGGTGAAGCTCTTGTTCATCAAATAAATCATGTAGGAGGCCAGCTGGACAAGCTTCAAAGTGATCTGAACTCCGAAGTTAGAGTTCGTATTGACGAAGTAAATCAGATAACAAGCCGAGTAGCAAAACTGAATATGGAAATCTTAAAGGCTGAGGCAACAAGGGATTCTGCAAATGACTATAGAGATGAGAGAAATTCACTGATAGATAGACTTTCAAAGCTTGTAGATATTGATGTAAATGAAATGCAAGACGGTGAGCTTACAATAGCCGTAGGAGGATACTTGCTTGTAGAAGGTATTACAAGTAGGGGATTGTCTACAGATCAGATTAGTACACAGGGCGTGTTTACAATACCTAAACTTGAGGGAACGAATATAGAAGTACCTATCAAGAGTGGGATAATAAAAGGCCTTATGGAATCTAGGGGAACAGTTTCAGCTGGGAAGGAAAGCCCTGAAAACGGAGCACCCTACGCTAAGGTAGATATAACCTTTGTAATTGATAATTCGGCGAGCAATGCTGCTAACCTTGCAAAAATCAAATCAAATATACTTAACTATGTGAGTGAACTTAATAATCCCGGGGTGGACTATAATATAAGACTTGTTACTTATGGGGCTAGCGCTTCCTATAACAACACCATTTATGATAAAAATAATTTTGCGAGTTTCGTCTCTGATGTAAACTCTATCCCCGTACTTGCAGATACATCCAATAATTTTGGAGGAGCAGGTGGGGTTATACCTACCTTGAGTTCTATAAGTAATTTTAGGGATAATGCAAATAAATATGCTATTGTATTTACCGGTGAAAGCATGGATGGTAATGAAACTACCGTGTCAGATCCGTCAACGTTTGTAAATGCACTGACTAATATGGGAATCAAAACATCAGTAGTTACCAACCAGAACTATTATTATAACGGTGATTCCGCTTCTGAGAAGGGGTGGGATAGTATTGCCAACGTAACCGGCGGTAAACTTTATGATATTAATTCAACTGACTTTAAGGACTTAATCACAACGATAGCAAGGGATAATGTGAATGATGGGATAAGTTTGGTGAAACCTACGGAGAATATTCTTCCCGAGTTGAGGAAAAGGCTGAATGCTCTTATAAATGTCATGGCAAGAGAAATAAATAACCTGCATAAACAGGGTAAGACGCTGAATGGCTCAAACGGGGAAGATTTCTTTACTACCACAAACTCTACATTTCCGTTAAGTATGGGAAATATAAAATTAAATGATAACCTTTCGGATTTAAATAATATAGTTTCTTCGGCTACAGGGGATAGTGGTGATAATACCATTGCACTTCAGATGGCTCAGTTAAGACACAAATCTGTGATGAGTGAAGCCGGGGGAATCTTAAGTATTGATGATTATTACAGGTCTACTGTACTAAGTGTAGGCAACGGCGGTGCTGATGCGATAAGAATAGCGGATAACCAAAGTAAGCTGGTTGAGTCTGCCGACATGAAGAGGCAATCTATAACAGGCGTTTCAATGGATGAGGAAATGACAATGATGATGAAATTCAAGTTTGCATATAATGCTTCATCAAGGACACTCAATACTATAGATGAAATGATAGAAACCATAATAAATAGAATGGGTTTGGCAGGTAGGTGATAAATAATGAGAGGTAGCTTTTTTGGACTTAATGTAGCGGTTAGAGGTCTATACACTGCGCAAAGAAATCTCGATGTTGTAAATCATAACTTAAACAATGTTAATACCCCCGGGTACTCAAGGCAGAAAAATGTCCAGGTTGCGTCAACGCCTATACACATGAATGACGGTACGGGTATGGTTGGCTCCGGTGCAGAGGTTATTAGCGTAAACAGGGTAAGGGATGAATACCTTGACTTCAAATATTGGAGCGAAAATATTTCCTTTGGCGAATGGAGCACAAAAAAAGAATTGTTATCTGACCTAGAGGCTATCTTTGGAGAGCCTTCCGATAGCGGATTCACTCAGGTAATGAACGAATTCTATGGCTCTTTGCACGAGCTTGCAAAAGACCCCAGCAGTGAGGCTGCAAGGTCGATAGTGAGGGAGAAAGGTGTAACAGTAGCTAAGTACTTCAACAGTATGGCAGCGCATTTTGAAAAGCAGCAAGGCGATATAAACTATAGGACAAAGGTTAAAGTTGAAGAAGTTAACTCTATAGGAACTCAAATTGCGGAACTTAATAGGCAGATATATACTACCGAGCTCGATGGAAATATTGCAAATGATTTAAGAGACCAAAGAACTTTACTTGTTGATAAATTAAGTAAACTTATAAATGCTGAGGCTAATGAATTAGTAACAGGTAAGCTGCCCGACGGTAGAGACGATAAGCATTTTGTTGTAACAATAAGCGGTAAAGCTTTTGTAGACCATTTTAGTATAAGTAAGCTTGATACGCCTCAAAGAAAAATGAAATTAAATGATGAAGATATAGATAACCTTTATGAGGTAAAATGGGCTGACGGCAACAGTCTCGATATTAAAGGCGGTGAATTAAAGGCATATCTGGATGTGCGAGACGGAAGTTTAGGCCAAAACGGCAGTCCCTTATATAAGGGTATCCCTTATTATATGGAACAACTTAATGAGTTTGCACAAACCTTTGCTATGTCTTTTAATGAAGGATACTCAAATGTTAGGAGAGACAGTGACGGAAATATTGATCCAACATTAATTGTTGATAATATTGGACATGCCGATGGTTATGAATTGGACTCGGTTGAGGGTGATACAACCCCTTCCGGTATAAGGTTTTTTACTATGTCAGGAGTTGAAAACAAGCCCATTGATAGTGCTACATTTATAGGTACAGCTACTACAGTTAGTGATATTTGCAAACAGTATGGCAAGATAACAGCTAAAAACCTTACTGTCGGCCTTGACATTGAAAATGATCCTGGCTTAATCTCAGTTGCTGACGTTGCCGGTCAGAAAGGCAATATAAATGTTTTGAATAACCTTATTAGTATGAGACACGATACACATATGTTTTCCGAAGGTTCCCCGGAAGATTTTATGAAGTCAATGATAACTACCCTGGGTATAGATGCTCAGCAGGCGGTAAGGTTATCTGCCAATCAGGAGAATATAATAAAGCAGGTTGATAACAGAAGGTTATCGGAGTCGGGTGTATCTATTGACGAAGAGATGGCAAACCTAGTAAAGTTTCAACACTCGTATAACGCTTCAGCTAAAATGATAACTACTATGGCAGAGATATACGATACACTAATAAACAGGTTGGGAGTAAGGTAGGTGTAAAATATGAGAATAACTAACAATATGCTTGTTAACAATATGATGAATAGTATAGGTAAAAATCTTACAAGAATGGAAAAATACGAAAATCAGCTTTCGAGCGGAAAGAAGATACAGGTTCCGTCCGATGATCCTGTAGTCGCCGCCAGATCTTTAAAACTTAGAACTGATGTTGCAGAAATTGAGCAGTATAAAAGAAATATAAAGGACGCACAATCCTGGTTGGATATAACTGAGACTACAATTGGTCAGGTAGGAGAGATTTTGCAAAGGGCAAGGGATTTGGCTGTCCAAGCAGCCAATGGGGTCTTTACATCTGAAGAGACCCAGAAAATCAGGGAAGAGGTAAAACAGTTAAAGGCTCAAGTAACGCACATATCTAATACTACCTACGCTGGAAGGTATATATTTTCGGGATATAAGACCAACCAAAAAATAATGGATGAGAACGGATCGTTTATAATAAACGTAAATAATTCCGAAAAAATAAAGTTCGAAATTGGTGTAGGTGACGATATAGATGTAAACGTGCCGGGGGGAGATTTGTTTAATAGTGGAGCAAATGCCGTTGCGGGACCGGCACCTGTGGGTGGCTTGATTGATGGTTTTAACAGGTTTATTAATGCCCTTACTACTGCTGATAATGCAGGGACTAATGAGGCTATAGCCAATATTGATAAAGGAATTGACAACGTACTTCGCATACAGGCGGATGTAGGTGCAAGGCAAAACAGGCTGGAGTTAACTGCTAATAGGATGGAAAGTGATACTCTTAATTTCACCAAGCTTATGAGTGATAATGAAGATGTAGATATGGCTGAAACAATTATGAACCTAAAAAATGAAGAAAACGTTTATAGGGCGTCTCTGGCAGGGGGAGCAAGGATTATTCAGCCTACCCTTGTAGACTTTTTAAGGTAGGTTAAAAAAAGTATACTACGGGCGGTGATGTTATGGGGTTAACAATAAGCCAAACCTTTGCTCAAATTGGTATAGAGAGGACCCAGTCAAAGTTCGAAATCAGTACTCAAAGTGCCAAGTTGGAGGTAAATTATAAACAGGCTAAGGTTAATATTGATTCTGAATTACCTAGAGTTATAATTGACCAACGTGAGGCATTTGCAAGTGCTGGGCTCAAAAATTACCTTGAGTTAACAAAGGAGGCGGCACGGAGAGGTATTCAGCAAGCGCTGGAGTATATAGGTAATACTGCAGCTGACGGAGACCAACTTGCTGCTATTGAGAATAAGGGTAACCCAATACCTGCTATTGCTGAAAAGAATGCCTATCCGGTCCACGAGTTTAATATTGATTGTATTCCTAAGGTAGGTCCTAAGATAGAAGTAACCGGATCATTAAAAATTGAGCCAGAAAGAAACTGGGAGGGAGCAAATAACGGAGTTCATGGAGATTATACGCCTCCTAGATTAGATGTAAACTATACACCTCAAAAGCTGAATATATTTTTAAAGCAATATGCTTCAATCAGTTTTGACTATCAACCGAAAAATGTAGATATAAAGCTATAAGGAAAGAGGCTAGAAGGATTTTAGTATCCTTCTAGCCTCTTTCCTTATAGTGGCAGAAAACTTGACAGTAACTTGGCTTAAGTGATAGAATTTAACTATAACTATCTAAATCAATAAGAGTAATCCGAAATGGCAAACCTGTTGAAAAACAGGGACGCAAAGCTACGGGTCTAAGGTAAGCATACTAGGATAGCCGGGCCGCCGAAGATACTACTTTCTTTATACCAGTCTATAACCGATAAAAGAAAGTAACTATTCGGTTTTTACTACAATAACCTATAAAATATTTTCTTAAACACAGCTTGTTTAAATAATAGTTTATATGCGACTAGTTAACGCAATAGTTAATAGTTGTATTTTCACATATTACTATAGTTTTATTAGCGTATGATCCTTTTACATATCTGCAATTTTTACAGGAGGTGGAAATAGTAGGGTATGTTATTGTGCTAGGGAGAATGAGGTCAGGGTTCTAAGTTAAAATGGGGGGATTAATATGGAGAGGTCAGTTAATAGAAAGGTATTAAATGCGGTATTAATTGTTATTATGGTTTCGGTGTTATTTATTTCAGGAGGAATGGGACTAACGCCTGTCTCAGCCTTTTCCGGTACTGGTACCGGTACTGTAGATGATCCTTACATAATTACTACGGTTGCTCAGTTGGCACAGATAAATAATGATTTATCTGCAAACTATAAATTGGGGAATGACATATATATTGGGAACATGGATTGGACTCCTATAGGAAACAGCACTGCTCCATTCGGAGGGGTATTAGATGGAAATGGATACACAATAAATAACATAAAAACAAACAGACCTACAGTAGATTATATAGGGCTTTTTGGCTACATAAAGAATGCTACTATTAAAAATCTTAATATATCAACAGTGGACATTAAAGGTAGAAACTATGTGGGTGCAATAGCCGGTTATTCTTATGGAAGTGTTATAGAGGATTGTTCGCTAGTTAGTGGAGTGGTATCCGGTACAGGCTATGTAGGTGGATTAGTCGGTAACTTACAGGCTACATCTTCAATTATAGATACATATTCCACAGTTCAAGTATCAGGAACAGGCTCTTACATAGGAGGTTTAGCGGGATATAGCAGCTATGGACGCATAATGAGGAGTTATACAACGGGCGATGTTGTAGGCGGTACAGCAAGTTTATATGTTGGGGGCTTGGAAGGATATGGGCAGGATGGCATAATACAAGATAGTTTTTCTCTAGGAAATGTAACTGGTAAACAGCATGTGGGAGGAATACTTGGTTCTCGTGCTGCCAGCAGTGCTACAGTAAAGTTGACACAAATTAAAAACAGCTATGCGGGCGGCAAAATCACTGCAACTACTATCAATGTAGGTGGGTTGAGTTCAATAACTACCGATATTATTAGCAGTTACTACGATGGAGTAGCTTCAGGATATGCACCGAAGAATCCTTATGACATAAGCAGATTAACAAGTTCAATGACTAGGAAATCAAACTTTGCGGGATGGGACTTTGAAGCAATATGGGATATAAATGAAGGGGAATCGTATCCCTATTTGAGAAGCTTACCAAGGCCAGTGGAAGTAAGCGAGGGATTACCCACAGATGATGTATCAAGTGGTACCGGAACTATAGATGACCCATATATCATAAGCACTCCGGAACAATTGAATAATGTGAGATATGAGTTGACTGCAAGCTATAAGCTGGCTAATGACATAGATCTTGCAAGTGCAGAATGGATGCCTATAGGTAGTAATACAGCGCCATTTGAAGGGTTTTTTGATGGAAATGGAAGTGTAATAAGTTACTTAAAAATATATAAAACTACTTTAGATTATATAGGCCTTTTTGGATACTCAAAGGATGCAACTATTAAAAACGTCAATATCTCGGGTATAGATATTAAAGGTAAAAACTATGTAGGAGCATTGGTTGGACAAGCTTATGCAAGTACTATTCAAGATTGCTCTATAGAGAATGGAATTGTGTCGGGTGTAGGATATGTAGGAGGTTTGGTCGGGAACTCACAGGCAGCAACAACAATTACAGATACATATTCAACAGCTCAAGTAATGGGTACCGGTTCCAATCTGGGTGGATTAGTCGGCTATAACAGTTATGGTAGAATAGTTAGGTGTTACACAGCAAGCGATGTCCTTGGTAGTACAACAGCAAGCTTATATGTTGGAGGAATGGTTGGTTATGGGCAAGATGGTTTAATACAAGATAGCTTTTCGTTGGGAAAGGTTGACGGTAAACAGTATGTAGGAGGATTGCTTGGTTCACGTGCTAATAGCAGTACAACTGTAAAACTGGCTCAAATTAAAAACAGCTATGCTGCTGTAAAACTGACTGCAAGTACTACAAATAAAGGTGGTTTGTCTTCAATGTCTACTGATATTGCAAACAGCTACTTTAACAGTACTACGTCAGTGATTACAACGCCTACTACCCAAGCAAGGACAACAGTACAGATGTTGCAGAAAAACACCTTCGTAGGATGGGATTTCAACTCGGTTTGGATGATAGAAGAAGGAATGACGTACCCATACTTAAGTAATCTTCCGAAGCCTGAAATTCTGCCGGATAAACCAACACTGACTTTACCGGATACCTTTAAGATTACAGTAACTTCTATTAATGCAAACTCCATTAGCTTGCAGTGGGATGCAGTAGGTGGCGTAACAGGTTATGATATAGAAGTAGATGGTATTATAAATGATAATGACAGCAGCTTAACCTATAAACATGATGGATTAGAGCTTGGAACTCAGCATACATATAGGGTAAGAGCTAAAAATGATGATGGAATGAGCAATTGGAGTAACTCGCTGGTTGTATCTACTCTCCTTGTACAGCCTTCAGTAAGTGCACCTGAAGATATCGGCGTAGAAGCTAAGAGTACAGAAATTAAGTTGACATGGGCTCCGGTGGAAGATGCTACAAGCTATGAGATAGAGGTAGACGGAAAACTGACAAATAACGGGGCAAGTACTGAATTTGTACATAGCGACTTGATACCTGGTACGACTCATATATATAAGCTAAGAGCAAAGAATGAGCAGGTTACTAGCTTCTGGACTCCAAGAATGAAGGTGCTTACCAGCCTGGGCGATATAAGCAACCTTGAAGTACCTGTTAATTTAACTGCTATACCATCAGGAACTACAATGATAGTTACATGGGATAGTGTAACCGGGGCAAAGGAATATGAAATAGATGTTAATGGACAAGTATATAGTACTGGTGCAAGCACTAACTATATACATAAAGATGTAGCTCCAGGGACACAGCATATCTATAAGGTTAGAGCAAAGAATACTGCAGGTACAAGTAATTGGAGTGCAGCAGTGACACAGGTTGTACCTCTAGGTGCCATTATGAACATAAAAGCTGTACCAACCGAGACTAATATAACTGTTACATGGGATAGTGTAATTGGGGCTGAAGGATAT
The DNA here is from genome assembly GCA_026416815.1 of Clostridia bacterium. Classification (GTDB taxonomy): domain Bacteria; phylum Bacillota; class Clostridia; order Acetivibrionales; family DSM-2933; genus SKW257. The sequence goes on from JAOAEJ010000076.1 coordinate 29,361, forward strand.
GATTTACTTGTGGATAATGCTGTAGTAAGTGACGTAACAAGCCCTTATGTACATGAAAATTTGATACCTGGTACTGTACACTCTTATAAGGTAAGAGCAAAAAATTCAATAGTAACAGGCGAATGGAGTACTGAAATAGCCACGTGTACATACATGGGGATACCGACCAATGTAGTAGCTGAGGCAGAGGGAAATGAAATAACATTAACATGGGACGGTATAATCGGTAATGTGCAATATGAGATAGATGTTGATGGGCAAATTTATACAACAGGTACAAACACAATCTATGTACATAGAAACCTGATTCCAGGGACTCAACATATGTACAAGGTGAGAGCAATAAACAGTGCAGCTGTAGGCAACTGGAGTACTACAGTGGCAGAATATGTGCCTATTGGCAAAGTAACCGGTATAAGTGCTGCACCTGCAGAGACTTCAATGACTATTACATGGGATATAGTAACAGGGGCTGAAGGATATGACCTGCTTGTAGATGGTATTAAAAAGGTGAATGTGACAAGTCCATATGTACAGGAAGGTCTTGAGCCTGGTACCATACATACATATAAGGTAAGAGCCAAGAACTCAGCAATAGAAGGTGAGTGGAGTGCTGAGTTAACTAGGGCTACGCTTATTGGAGTACCTTTGAATGTAGTAGCTACAGCCTCGGAAAATGAAATAATAATAGCATGGGATAGTGTGGAAGGTAATGTAGAATATGAGGTAGACGTTGACGGTCAAATATATACTACAGGCGAAAGTACTACTTATGTACATAAAAATTTGACACCAGGGACCAAGCATATATACAAAGTAAGGGCTAGAAACAGTGCGGGAACCGGTAATTGGAGTAATGCGGTAATCCAGCTCATACCTCTTGGTGTAGTACAAAATGTAAATGCTGCAGCTGGTGAAACTACTATGACAATTACGTGGGATAGTGTAGCCGGAGCTGGAGGATATAACATAATCATAGACGGTATCGAAAGAAATGATGTAACAAGCCCTTACGTGCATGAAAACCTGATACCTGGTACTGTACACACTTATAAAGTAAGAGCAAGAAACTCAATAGTAGCAGGCGACTGGAGCACTGAAATAACCAAAGCTACAATTATTGGAGTGCCACTAAATGTAGTTGCCAGGGCAGCAGGAAATGAAATGATATTATCATGGGATGGTGTAAGCGGTAACGTAGAATATGAAATAGATGCCGATGGTCAAGTATACGCTACAGGAGCAAGCACTACTTATGTCCATAGAAGTTTAACCCCAGGAACTCAACATATATACAAAGTAAGGGCAAAAAATAGTGAGGGTACAGGGGAATGGAGTAATGCTGTAATTCAGGTTATACCTCTTGGTGTAGTACAAAATGTAAATGCTGTAGCTGCTGAGACTGCTATAACTATTACATGGGACAGTATACCTGGAGCCGAAGGGTATGATTTAATTATTGATGGAATTGAAAAGAGCAGCGTAACAAGTCCGTATATACACCAAGACCTTATACCGGGCACTATACATAACTATAAAGTAAGAGCAAAAAACACATTAGTAACTGGTGAATGGTCTAACGAAATAACAAAATCCACACTTATAGGTATACCCTTAAACATAGCAGCTAAGGCTGTAGGAAACGAAGTGACTTTAACTTGGGAGCCGGTAGTTGGAGCGGTAGGTTATGAAATAGAGGTAAACGGTGTAGCAAAAGGTAGTGTGACCACTACAAAGTATATTGACAGAGGACTCACTGCGGGCACACAGTATTCCTACAGGGTAAGGGCTAAAGGCAGTATGGTGTCGGGTAACTGGAGTACAATGAATTCATGTTGGACTGTACCTGAGGTACCTACAAATATTAATACTGCAGTGACCGAAACTACTATGACTATAAGTTGGAGTAATGTATCTGGTGCTATAAGCTACGATTTAGAAGTTAACGGCAGAATATTAGAGAATGCTTTAAGCGGATATACAATCAGTAATTTAGCTCCTAACACGCAAAACTCCATTAGGGTGAGAGCTAGAAATGCAGGTGGGGCAAGTGAATGGAGTAATACTGTGAAGGTAACTACACTACTAAGCAGCCCTATAATTATCACCGCTGCAACAACAGACAGTGCAATTACGATTAGTTGGAATGGAGTAGATGGGGCGGTGGATTACGATATAGAAGTGGATGGAATAGTGAAAGGCAATGTAACTGGTGTAAGCTATACACATAGTCCTTTGGTTGCCGGTGAACAGCACACTTATAGAGTAAGGGCTAAAAATGCAGTAGTAGTAAGCAATTGGAGTGCACCTGTAACTAAACGTACTAACCCAGGTAAGGTTACCAATCTAATGGCAGTACCATCTGCTACCGATATAATGCTGACCTGGAATGCAGCAGCCGGTGCTACAGGATATGACATCGAAGTAAACGGTATCATAATAGGCAGTTCCACAGCTACAAGTTATACAAACAGCGGATTGGCTCCTATGACGCAGTATACATACAGGGTTAGGGCAAAGAATGAAAGCGGAGTTGGTGAATGGAGCACACAAGTAATTGTTAAAACGCTTATTAACAACCCTGCCAATGTAAATGCCATAGTGACAGATAAAAAAATAAAAGTAACTTGGAGTCCAGTGCCTGGAGCAACCGGTTATGACATTGAGGTTGATGGAGTGTTGGTGGATACCGGAATAGAAACAGTTTATAATCACACCCAGCTTAATGCAGGGACACAGCATACGTACAGGGTAAGAGCAAGAAATAGCGAGTCTATAAGCAGCTGGAGTACACCTTTGTCGGTATGGACTCTGCTTGACACACCTAAACATTTTGATCCTGAAGTTACCAGTACTGAAGTAGTGATAACTTGGGCTGCTGTGGATGGCGCGATGGAATATGAGGTTTACGTAGACGGTGCAGCGATACCTGAAATAGTTACAACACCGATATATAAACACATGGGATTGCCACCCGGGAGCCAGCATACCTATAAAATTAGAGCGAAAAATGCAAACACAATAAGCGACTGGAGTAGGGACATAAACGCGAAATGTAAAAAATAAGTGGGTTAGTAGAGGAGTAATTGAATAAATTTAAATGTATGGGGGGCCTTAACTGGCTTCCCATTATTATTGCGTACCGTCAATATTGTACTTTATATACATAAATGATAGAATTAATATAATAATGGCATACTATCATACTAAGGAGGAAGGGTCATGCAATTAAATACAAGGCACTTCGGAACTATTGAAATAGATGAAAAAGGTATTATAGATTTTCCTGAAGGAATACCGGGGTTTGAAAATGTGAAAAAGTTTATACTATTAGGAAGTCAGGATGAAGGTTCACCTTTTCAGTGGCTTCAGTCTGTAGATAAACCTGAGCTTGCTTTTATAATTATTGAACCTAAGGCCTTCAAACCGGATTATGTAGTAGATGTAGAAGATAAAGAAGTAGAAATACTGGATATAAAAGATACAAATCAAGTATTGATATACTCTATTGTAGTAATACCTGATGATGTATCGAAGATGACGGCTAATCTAAAGGCTCCGTTAATAATTAATACGGAAAATAACAGAGGAAAACAGGTAACAATGGAACAGGGTGAGTATCAAGTTAGGCACTATATCATGGATGAACTGCGAAAGCTAGGAGGGCATGAATAATGCTTGTATTAACAAGAAGAAAAGGCCAATCCATTATAATTGGCGATAATATTGAAATTACCATAGTTGATATCCAGGGTGAACAAATACGACTTGGAATAGAAGCACCTAAAAATGTTTCCATTCATAGGAAGGAGATATTTTTAGAAATTCAGCAAGAAAACATAAGGGCTGCTGAGGTTAAAGCTATTTCGTTTAAATATCTATGGAAAGGTAATGGAAATTAATAACATGTTATGTCAGTAAATGCACAAAGACAGTTGACAACTAACTCAAATGTGTAGGGAAAACCACTTAAGAAGCTGTCCTCAGTATATAGAATTAACAGGGCAGTTGACAAAGCGGAATACCTGCAGCTCTTAAGGCAATTACCTTATATAAACATAGCCGGCATATAATATATGCCGGCTATGTTTATATAAGGTATATGTTATGTAAATATAGATATAAGAAAATATACGAAAATATACGTAAGCGCTTAATTTGAAGGTGTCAATAAAAAAGCCCGGCAACAGCCGGGTACGATCCTACTTTCTACATTCTTGCTGTACCCTTTCTGACCATGGCATTATATCATCCATAAATTCAGGGTGGTTTTTGTAATCCAAACCTGGCATATAAAGAAGCAGATAGTTTAAATATGTGTAAACATTGAGATTGTTTGATTTAGCTGTTTCAACCAAACTGTAAACAATCGCGCTTGCCTCGGCTCCATTGGGCGTATCACTGAAAAGCCAGTTCTTTCGACCGACCGTAAAAGGCCGGATGCTATTTTCTGCTATATTATTTGAAACTGAACATCTACCGTCAAGAAGGTAATTCTCCATATACGGTTTCTGATTTAGAGTATAAGTCTTAGCTTTGGCCAATGCAGATCCGCCCATAGGAGACAAGTTTTTAAGCCAGCTCCAAAAAGCCTCCAGAACCGGTTTTTCTAATCTGAGGCGTTCTTCTTTCCTTTTTTCAGGTGGTAAATCCGACAGAGTTCTTTCTATTTCAAAAAGTTGGTTGCAATAATCCCTTCCTATCTCTGCATTTGATTTTGGGGCATCCTTGTTTTTTAAATCCGGGATCGCATCCACAAAATATCTTCTTATGTGCGCCCAGCAGCAACATCGGATAACATCTTCGACCTTTTCATACCCTGAGTAGCCATCGGAATGTAAAAATCCATGAAATCCCTTCAAGTAATCAGCAGCATTTTTGCCTTCCCGGGACGGTTGGTAGTCATATAGGACAATTGGCGGCTTTTCATCCATACCTGTACGGTAAAGCCACATGTATGACTTGGTTTGCGGTGATTTACCAGGTTCCTTAAGAACCTGCACCGGAGTTTCATCACAGTGTATAATATCCCTCTTTAAAAGTTCTTTTTTCAAGGATTCAACAACCGGTGCCAACCAATCCTGTGAACATCTGATTATCCAGGTAGACATTGTTGCCCGGCTAAGTGAAAATCCAAGCTGCTCCCAGTCCTTCTCCTGCCTGTATAAAGGCATCCCGTTTACATACTTCTGATACATAACATGGGCTACTGTAGTAGCAGATGCAAGTGAATGATTCATCAAGGATACTGGAGTCTCGGCTTTTTCGATATATGGCTCGCCTTTTTTCTTGCATTGAGGGCAGCTGTACGATAACCTGACATACCTTATGACATTTAATTGTGCTGGAATATATTCAAGTTCTTCACGGATGGTTTCTCTTCCGATAGTAGTAAGATGAGTACTACATTTGGGGCAATAGCAGTCATCCTCATGGATAAAACATTATATCTCTCTCACAGGAAGGTCTTTAATAATCTCTTCACGCTTTGTTTTAGGACATTTGCGGTAGAATCCGCCAACTTTCTGAACAACGGGCTCAGGCGCATTTTCTGTTGCTTCGGCTTCAGCCTCATTGAAGATATTTAATTGAACGTCCATTTCTGCTCTAGGGGTCTTTTCACTCGATTTTCCGAATTTCTTCTTTCGCATAAGGAGAATCATTTCGGTCAAATTATTAACCTGCTGCTCAAGATTTTTTATGGTATTTTCAAGTTGAAGTATATATGCGTCCTTATTATCCAAGCCGGTTTTCTCCTGTTATTTGATGGTTATATTATACCACTTTTTGTACAGAATTTCCAGTCAAAACGCAATATTCTCGATACTTTTAAGACTTTTTTGCTTAGTATATGTCTTTTGGTTTTGAATTGCGGATCGCTTTGGGTTGGTCGACCTCAAGTCCATCCATAAGCCAACGGAACTCCTGATGAGAGAGACGCCTAGCCTGCTCCGGTGTTCGGGGCCATTTGAAGCTTCCATTTTCCAAGCGCTTGTATAGAAGTACAAATCCGTCTCCCTCCCAATAAAGAGCCTTGAGACGATCACGTCTTTTCCCACAAAACAGAAAAAGACTTGGAGCAAAAGGATCCATTCCAAAAGTGCCTTTTATCATTGCAGCAAGGCCATCAATTGATCTTCGCATATCGGTATATCCGCAGACAATATATACATCTTCCTTTATCGCCAGGTCTTTTAGCATATTGATTTTAATGCAGCAAGAACTGTTTCGATAGTTTCTCTGGCTGCCCCGTCATGAATATCTACTGAGATTGAAGAAAGATGTATCGTTACTGCAGTGGATGACCCCGTATGCTTTAATGCAACAGGGACTATCTGATGATTATTTTGCGTTGGCACAAAAGTATTATTTTCACAGGCCAGAGTGCGAATCCTTCTTAGCCAGTAGTAATATGATTTAGGCTTTATATCGTTTTGCTCGCACCACGCCACGACTGTCATGCCGCTTTCCTGGCAATCACGTATCATTTGGGTCCATTGTCTCAGCCGGAACTCATTTTTTGCCTTTGCGATTTTATCCATTTTAGGTTACCTCCTTTAGTATCTTTTAGACTTTTTAGTCGTAGTTAAAAAACTCGAAAAAGTCTAAAGACATATTTGGATGAATTATCCCATATCTATGATAAAATTGTTAGGCACTGTTTTGTTGAGCGCTTACAAATATACTACCATAATATAAAGTTTCTCTAAAGAACTACCAAAATTATTACGATATACATAATGAAAAGTAAAATGAAGTATTTTTTAGCCCGGCCGGATAAGGAATACTTTAATATACTTATAAGTATTAGGGAAAGGATTCCCGAAATAAAAATCAAGGAGGAGTTTGTTATGAGAATTAATAACAACATTATGGCAATGAATGCGCAAAGGCAGTTAACAATTAACGCAAATGCGCAGGGAAAATCACTTGAAA
>JAOAEJ010000078.1 GCA_026416815.1 Clostridia bacterium
TTATAATCGTAAGGCCAGGAGAAAAAATACCAGTAGATGGTAGGATAGTTGAGGGAAATTCAGCAGTTGATGAATCAATGATTACTGGAGAAAGTATGCCTGTCAATAAAAATGCAGAAGACTTAGTAATAGGTGCGACAATTAATAAATTCGGTACCTTTAAGTTTGAAGCAACAAAGGTAGGAAAAGATACTGCTCTCGCCCAAATAATAAAATTGGTTGAGGATGCACAAGGATCAAAAGCACCTATACAAAAAATTGCAGATCAAGTGTCAGGAATATTTGTGCCAGTAGTAATAGCAATTGCATTTATAACGTTTTTTGTATGGTTCTTTATATTTGGACAATTTACACTAGGAGTCATTAGTGCAGTTTCTGTTCTTGTGATAGCTTGTCCATGTGCCCTTGGGCTTGCAACACCAACTGCTATCATGGTAGGAACAGGTAAGGGGGCGGAAAACGGTATACTGATAAAGGGTGGAGAACACCTGGAAACTGCGTATAAGCTAAATGCTGTTGTACTTGACAAAACCGGTACTATTACAAAAGGGCAGCCGGAGGTTACCGATATCGTAGCTTTGGGTAACATGGACAGGACGGAAATACTCAAGATTTCAGCTATTTCCGAGAAATCCTCCGAGCATCCGCTGGGAGCAGCCATTTATGAAAAAGGAAAAAGTGAATTTGGAGTTATACCTGACCCGGATAAATTTGAAGCAGTTCCCGGCAGGGGAATAATAACTGTAATCGGAGAAAAGAACATATATATTGGCACAAGAAAGCTAATGAATGAAAAAGGAATTGATATCTCCGGTGTCGAAACTGCTGTGGTAAAACTTGAGGATGAAGGCAAAACAGCTATGCTAATGGCGGTGAACAATAGGCTTGAAGCTATTATAGCTGTAGCAGATACCCTAAAGGAACATTCTGCCGAAGCAATAGATGCTCTTAAGAAAATGGGTATTGAAGTTTACATGATTACAGGGGATAATAAAAGGACAGCGATGGCTATAGCGAAGCAGGTAGGTATAACCAATGTACTGGCAGAGGTTCTGCCTGAAAACAAAGCCGAGGAAGTGGAAAAGCTTAAGAAGCAGAAGAAGATTGTAGGGATGGTGGGCGACGGTATAAATGATGCACCGGCTCTTGCAACAGCAGATATAGGAATGGCTATAGGTACGGGTACGGATGTAGCTATAGAAGCAGCCGATATCACCCTGATGAGGGGAGATTTAAGATCTATACCTACAGCCATAAAGCTTTCAAGAAAAACAATGCTAAAAATCAAGCAGAATCTTTTCTGGGCTTTTATCTACAATATAATAGGAATACCCTTTGCAGCCTTCGGTCTTCTTAGCCCGATTATTGCCGGCGGAGCAATGGCTTTCAGTTCAGTGTCGGTTGTAACTAATTCCCTGAGCTTGAAGCGGTATGAGCCCGGGTTATCAGCTGTTCAATACACCAGCATTGAAGAATGGTCAAAACAAGAGTGGAAATATGACAAAAAATAAAGGATTATAAATAGGGGATATTTTTTATCCCTCGGAAGAAATGGAGGAAAAATAATGGCTAAAGAAGTTAAAAGCTTAAATGTAGAAGGCATGTCCTGCAGTCACTGTGAAAGCAGTATAAAAAAAGCAGTCGGTGCATTAAACGGAGTCGAAAGTGTAATTGTTGACTTAAAAACAAAAAAGGTCAGTGTTGATTTTGATTCGGATAAGGTAAGTGTCGATACTATAAAGGATACAATTGAAGATCAAGGCTTTGACGTGAAATAAGAGCTAAAGCTATTTTCTGTAGATACTACGAACTTCAACAAAGCCCCTTAATGGGGCTTTGCTCATACTTGCATATATTCTTAAAATCAAGCATGAACAAGTTTATACTTTTTCTAAACTTCATTGGAGGTTGATTTAATGATAACCTGTGCTAAAAAGATTCTGGTGGTGGATGATGAACAAAAAATAGTAGAAGTGGTGAAGTCATATCTTCAACACAGTGGATATGAAGTGTACGAAGCTTATACCGGAAAGCAGGCTATTGAGTTGTTTGAAAAAATTGACCCTTCTTTGGTTATTTTGGATTTGATGCTTCCCGACATCAGTGGGGAAGACATCTGCAGGTTAATAAGAAAACAGTCCAGGGTTCCTGTTATAATGCTCACAGCAAAAGTTGAAGAAGAAGATATATTGAAAGGTCTTGATATTGGTGCGGATGATTATATTACCAAGCCTTTTAGTCCCAAACAGCTTGTTGCAAGGGTTATCGCAGTTTTGAGAAGGACTTCGGAAGATCCTGTTCCGTTATCAAATGTTTTGTCCTTTAATAAGGATGATCTTGTAATAGATACGTTAAAATACGAAGTACGGAAGAATGAAAGCATTGCAAATCTAACTCCAAATGAGTATAAGATTCTTATGACTTTAGTCAAATATCCCAAAAAAACTTTTACCAGAGAGGAACTTATCTGTATGGCTCTGGGAAATGATTACGAAGGCTTTGACAGAACAGTGGATACGCATATCAAGAACATTAGACAAAAAATAGAGACAGACCCCAAAGCACCAAAATACATCCTGACGGTACATGGGGTGGGGTATAGATTTGGAGGAGAGGGTTAACTCAGTTGACAATGGTACAACTTTTTTGCCACGAAAAATTAATTGGAAGCAAAAATATTTGTATTGTTGACAGAGGACAGTTGACAGTTGGAAAGAAGTTAAAGGTTTAGAAAGGAGGATTTGGGATGAAATACAGTTTGAAAGCAAAACTTTCACTTTCATATATACTTGTAGCACTATTAAGTGTTGTACTTATAAGTGTTCTTACCAATATGTTTCTGGATAAATATTTTAGAGAATATGTACGTCAGAATCAGGAAAAGGAAAATAATGAAGTTGTTTCATCCATAAGCCAGCAGTATATAGAAAACGGAAAATGGAATATGGATGTGATTGACACAATTGGTGTCAGTGCTTTGGAAAATGGAATGATAATAAAGGTAAAGGACATAAACGGGAAGGTGCTTTGGGATGCAAAAGTTCATAATAACGGTATGTGCCAGCGTATAATCGAACATATGGCTCACAACGTCAACAGCCGGTACCCGAATACCGAAAGCACCTATACCGAAGTTCCATACCCCTTGAGTTATAAGCAGCAGAATATAGGGGTGGTAGAAATAGGATCTTACGGGCCTTATTACTTGAGCGATAATGACCTTGCTTTTATTGATACCTTATATAAATTACTAATCGGTGTAGGTATATTTTCTCTTTTCTTTGCCCTTGTGCTGGGAAGCATTATGGCGAGAAGGCTGAGCTCACCTATATCCAGGGTTATAAGCGCTGCCCAGTCAATATCCAAAGGATATTTTTCCGACAGAATATCGGAAAAATCAAGCACCGATGAAATATGCCAGCTAACCTCGACAATTAACAATTTAGCAGAAACCCTTGAAAAGCAGGAGAATTTAAGGAAAAAAATGAGTGCCGACGTAGCTCATGAGCTAAGAACACCACTTGCAACCTTGCAGGGCCATATGGAAGCAATGATTGACGGGATTTGGAAACCGGATACCGAAAGATTGAAAAGCTGCCATGAGGAAATAATCAGGATAAACAAGCTAGTGGGAGATCTGGAGAAATTAGCTAAATACGAAGGAGAGAACCTTGTATTAAATAAAACCGTCTTTGACGTTACTGAGCTTATTCAGAAAATTGTATATAATTTTGAACCGGAATTCAAAAATAAAGAAATTGAAATTTTCTTAAACGCTGAGCGGGAAGAGATACACGCAGATAAGGATAAAATCAGCCAGGTTATTATAAATTTGATATCCAATGCATTAAAATATACTCCTAATAAGGGAAGGGTAAATATAAGCGTAAAGGGTGCAGAGGATATCACCGAGATAAGTGTCAGAGACAATGGACAGGGTATCCCAGAAGAAGACCTGCCCTATATATTCGAAAGGTTCTATAGGGCGGATAAGTCCAGAAACCGGCTCACTGGCGGTTCCGGCATAGGACTTACCATAGTGAAAACAATTATTGAAGCCCATAAAGGCCGCATAGAAGTTCAGAGCAATCTGGACTCGGGTACCGAATTTATTATTTCATTGCCAAAGGCACTTTAAATCTTATAGGAATCTGAATCAAGGATGTTAGTTACCAAAGTTCTGCGGGACATTAATTCTGCAGGACTTTTTATGTTATAATATATTGCAATATTAATGATAATTTTCTCATAGTTAGAAAATAGATGGAGTCATTGACAATGAAATTCAAATTAATAAGATTATTAATCATTTTAGGAATACTGGTATTACTAATTTCATGTTCACAAAGCACACCTGAATCCAAACCGATATTGCATCCCGAAGAACCTCAGCCAGAAACAACCGATCAGAATCCTGTATTGAATAACCCTATTTCAATCGCATATAAAAACGACGGATTAAAAACCATCATGCAATCAGTAGATGCTGACAGTATAAACAATATGATTTCCAGTCTTCATGATGCTATAAGGCAGAAAAATGCAAATGCTGCTTTACCTGAAAAAGTGGTTATAAATAATGCGGTTACCGGTAATATATATTCTTCGACTAATAAGGATATTGTCATTGTTCTAGCTTATGGCTTCAATGATATTACTGAATCCGGCGATAGTGCGACTCTGATTTTGAGAAAGGTTGGAGAACATTTCGAAGCAGCTTTTATTAAGCTGGCTTTTGGAGATATAAACATATCATTAATCGATATAGACAAGGATGAGAAAAAAGAGGTCTTTGAGTATATTACTTCGGATTTTAAAGGTTCGAGTCAGCAACTGACAGTATTGAAGGATAATGGGGAAGGTATATTGCATCGAATATTCCATGTCAGTTGTGCATACACATTGCGAAACTCATATGAAAGCAGGTTCAACTATAATTTATTACAAAATAAAAGCAACCCGGAATTAACAGATATAATTTTAAATCTGGATTCTCAAAAAAAAGTTTTTGATGACAATTCCGGAAATCATGATGAAATAATTCCGGTGAAGCCGCTAAAGGATCAGATCGTTTTTACTTTTGACGGCACCAAATATGTTCCGAACAAAGACACTAACGGATACATTTATTTTGAATTCTGAAATCCAGAAGTGATACGAAAGAGCTAAATTTATTTTTTAATTCTTTTTGAATAGGTATATTATTTGTCTAGAATAAATTCTGAAGGCACGATGAAAGATAAAGCTATAAAAAGATATATATGATTAAACGAAATAAAAATTTCGTTTAATCTGGTGGAGGGAAAATTAATATTAGAATAATAAACCAAATATTCTTATATTCTAATTTACATTATACCCCAATTATACTTTGACCATACCTTACTCCATTTATAACAATAAACGAACGAGTCCTGCAGTATTTGGTACTGCAAGACTTGTTTTTATTGCTGAACGATATTTAACTCTTTATCAGTCCATGACATATATTTCAATACCATCAATTTTACCTAATTTGCAAATAACTAAATAAATCCTACAGCTTTAATGAGCCGCAGGATTTATTATTTGCATTTGTTATTCATATATCAGCCAGAGAATCTTTAACCTGAATAATTTTACTTAAATTATCAAAGAAAATATCTATAAGTTCCGGATCAAAATGTTTTCCCCGCTCTTCTTTAAAAAGCTCTATAATGCGATCCAAGTCCCACGCTTTTTTATACACCCGTTCACTTCCCAGTGCATCAAAGACATCTGCAACTGCAGTAATTCTCCCATATATATGAATATTTTCACCTTGTAATCTTTGTGGATATCCGGTTCCGTCAAATTTTTCATGATGCTGTAAAGCAATAATTGATGCAACTTTCATAAGGGAACGATTTGAGTTTTTGAGCATATCATAACCTATCTGAGAATGGGTCTTAATTACATCAAATTCCTCTGCCGTAAGTTTTCCGGGTTTATTAAGAATAGCATCGGGAATTGCAAGTTTTCCTATATCATGCATTGGTGATGCCTGTTTTAGAATCTCCACTTCTTCTTCCTTTAAATTATAACCTAAAGCGAGTATCTTACTGTATTCCGCCACCCTTTTTACATGATTGCCGGTTTCCTTTGAACGGGCTTCAGAAATACCACCCAGGGTTAAAACAATTTCCTTCTGAGTAGATTCAATTTCGTTGGTTAACATAAAATTATCCAACGCAATAAAAGCATTGGTATAATAAATAGCCAATAAATCCTGTTCCCATTCGGTAAGATCGTTCTTACATCTTACAAAAACAATAACCGGCGTTATTGCTTCATTCTTAAAACAAGCAATAAAATATTTACCTTTACACACTATTCCTTCTGCCTGCAGTGTTTCAAGGACATTCTCAAACTCTTCCTGTGAAAGTACATCCTTTAAATATCTGCCGTTAACATTTGCATAGTCTTCAACACCTGAAACTATGACAAATTCATCGCCATCCATCATAGCTGCCAGACCTGAATAGTAATTATTTACATATTTTTTTCCTTCATAGAGCAAATATAATAACTGAGACAAAATTTCATTGATAAAATTATTAAGAGTCTTTTGTCTATGGATAACATATGATGAATTTATAATCCTCTCGAGACTCAGCTTATTATTTTGAAGCACTATCAAATCCCTGAAGGACCTTAAGGCAGTGATAACCGAAGTAAGCAGCTTCTTTGAAGTTAATTCGCTTTTTTCTTTATAATCATTTATATCATAACTGATGATTGTTTCCTCTTCAGGAGTCTCTCCCGGCTGACCGGTCCTTAAAATGATTCGAACTATTTTATTGCCAAGCTCGTTACGAATGTATTTGATTACATTCAGGCCTGCATCACTTTTTTCCATTATGACATCCAATAATATAACGGCTGTGTCAGGGTTATCTTTTATTAGTTGTATTGCTTCCGCGCCGGAATAAGCACTTAAAAAGCTTAAGTGCTTTCCTTCAAACTCAAAATCTCTTAGTACAAGCTTGGTTATGTGATGAACTTCAATATCATCATCCACAATAATCATTTTCCATGTTTCGGTCTTGATTTGTTCTCCTATTGTATCATTATCATCAATTATGATGATTTCATCCAAATCTTCTGATAAATTCCTAGTCTCAGAATTCATGGAACTCCACCCCCTAATGCATATCCTTTATTATTACTTTATAAACTAATCCGGATACCGTTAAACTATTGAATCCCGCATAACCTGTTGGATAACTGAAACTTTATAGGGCACTCACTAGAACGACTTTATTTCAACAGGAAATTTAACTAAAAATTTAGTTCCCTTTCCCATTTCACTTTCACAAGAAATACTTCCGCCCAATTTTTGCGATACTATATTATAGACAATATACATTCCGAGTCCTGTGCCTCCCTGACCTCTTCTTGTAGTAAAAAAAGGATCATAAATCTTTTTAAGGACATCTTTATCAATTCCCTTGCCATTATCGGTATACTCAAATTCAAGGAAATTATTATTTGAAAAAAGAGTAATATTTACAACTCCTTCATCAGTCTGATCAAATCCGTGTATATATGAATTCATAATCAAATTTGTTATTACCTGGGCAAAGGAACCCGCATAGGTTTTTACATTCATATTTTCCGAACAGTTAATATTAATCTCAAGCCTGGTCTTCTTCAATGTAGGTTTAAGACTTAATATTACTTCACTGATATACTGTTTTACATTAAAATACCGTTTATCCTCATATGACTGGTCTACAGCAATCTGTTTGAAGCTTTTTATCAGATCGGATGCCCTACGAAGGTTGATTAACAATACCTCAGTTGTCTCGGTCATTGTAAGGGTAACCTTGGAAATATCGCTTGCTTTAATGCTTTTGCCCTTAACAAGCTCTATAAATTCCTTTGTTTTCGAATCCAAATGGGAGGCTGCAGTTACGCTAACTCCTATAGGCGTATTGATTTCATGGGCTACTCCTGACACGAGTATTCCCAATGATGCCATTTTTTCCGATTGAATCAATTGATCCTGTGTTTTTCTAATAGTCTCTAACGCATCCTGTAGCTGTTCTGTTCTATGTTTGATGGTTTTTTCCATCAACTGTGTGGTTCTAAGACTTAAAGCAATGGATAGAGCTAAACCCACGATAAAACAAATAACTACAATCAAAATAATCCTTATGCTTGCCTGTCTAATACCTTTAGTAATATTGTTCAAAGGAATAATACCAATTAATTTCCAACCGGTACGCTCTACTTCATAATTGGTAATTAAATATTCAGTTCCTTCAATAGCGGTATAATAGTACCCACTTTCATTTTCATAAGCTTCTTTGATATATTTGTCCTTAAGCACAGTAGAATTTCGCTCCATATTTACGGGGTCCATTACTATATTGCTATTTCCCCCTAATACCATCATTTTACCTTCATAACCCAAATCAACATCTTGTAATAGGCCATATAGGTGCTTTTCATTAATGTTAATCATTAATGTACCCACACTCCTGAGACTGGACGAAATATACATAGCTTTCATAAGTGTGATTACTTTGGGTGAAACAAATTTTGTTGTTTTATTGTCACTGGTATATGTATCTATCCAAAGGGATTTCTTATTGGCTTCCTTATATTTTTGTACTGCGTAAGATTTCATAAATCCATCGGAAACTCCCACACCACTATAAAAAATGTCACCATGCTCGGTAAAAATATATATATCTGCAAACTCAGTATTCAGACTGGCATATTCAACTAATATTTTATGTATAGTATTGCTGCTTTCCAATTGTTTCTCTCTATTCATCTGATTATATAATTCCAATAAAGAAACTATTCTTTCGTCCCTTGAAATTCTTAGTGCCTGCCTATCAATCTCCGAGTATACAGTATGTATGTTTTTTGCTGTCTGCCTTGTTAGCCCAAATGCACTGTTGCGGGCATTTTCTCCGGTTGTAGTTGCTATATCGTTAAAAGAGAAGTAGGCTACAATTGTTAACAGCAGGACTATACTTATAATAAATGGCAAAATGATTTTAAGATCGGTTTTTGACTTTATGAATCCGATATAATTATAAAACTTTTTTAAATTATCAATAAAGTATAAATTAACAGATTTCATAATACACCCATTTCTTCCTGAACCTTAGCAATATAAACCCTATTTATTCAGTTCCTTATTCACATTATTTACAGTATCGTTTAATTGCTTCAAAACCCTCGCATCTCTGGTTGTATCGTCTCCGCCCAGAACTGCATCCCAAACCTTGGTAAAGCCTTCCTTGAATATTGTTTCTACAGGACCCCAGGCAGGAATTGAAGGATAAGACTTTGCAAATTCAATTTGCTTTTTAAAAACACTCAGTACCGGACTTTCGGATATATAGGGATCATTGTATGCTGCCTTAACAGAAGGAAGCAAAAGGGTTCTTTTGGAGTACTCTATTTGAGCTGATGAGGAAGCAAGATAATTGAGTAGTTTCTCTGCCTCATCAATATTTTTTGATGATTTGTAAATGGAAAGAACACTTCCACCAAGGAATGAAAACCTTCCGTTAGGGCCTTCAGGAATTAACGAGACGCCTATATTATCATTGATATCGATATTACTCGTCGGAGAAACTATCATTGTAGCGAAATCTCCGTTATTAAACATAAAACCTGCCTCTGTAGAATTTCTTTGTAAAGCTTCCTTGGACAAAAGTCCTTCATTGGCCAGATCGGTATAGAATTTTATCCCCTGCACAGCCTCTTTTGAATTTATGGTGCATTGCTTATAATCCGGCGATAGATAATCTCCTCCGGCACCCCAAATCCACCAGGAAAAATCATGGATGATATTCCAATCGTTTTTCGCACCCATCCCCATCGGAGTTATCTTC
This sequence comes from Clostridia bacterium, assembly GCA_026416815.1. GTDB lineage: Bacteria > Bacillota > Clostridia > Acetivibrionales > DSM-2933 > SKW257. Next base: position 9,879 of record JAOAEJ010000078.1, read on the forward strand.
TTCCCATTCACTTCCAAACCCTTTAATTTAACAAGGGCGGCTTTAAAGCTGTTCCAGTCCTTAAAGTCCGCATCGGGATTTATACCGGCCTTGAAAATAGCATCTTTACGGTAGTAAAGAGCCCTTGTATCAAGAAACCATGGCATTGCAAACCTCTGTGTTTCACCTTTCGAACCTGCGTTATTTTCAATGGTAGTAGTTCTTAAACACGCAGGAATAAAATCTTCTTCATTGTATTTGTCGGTCAAATCTACCAATTCACCTGTCGAGGCAATAGCTGCAAGCCAGGTTGTACCTAATTGTGTAATATCCGGGGCATCTCCTCCTGAAATGGAAAGAGAGATTTTATTCCACGCCGACTCCCAGGACAATACTGTCGGTACGACTTTCAAGTAGGGCTTGTCCCTGAGGTAAGGATCAATCAAGCTCATAAAATCTTTTTCTGCATCCGGGCTGTTCGGCATTATCCAAATATTTAGTGTTTTGGCTTTTTCCCTGGAATCCTCCTGAGCGGAACCGGAATCCTTATCTTTATATATATTAAACTGAGAGCATGCATTGATTGAAAACAAAATCCCAAGGATGGAAATTAACATTAATGTCTTTTTTACCATTATGCAGGCCTCCGATTTCAATAATTCACTGTACGCAGTTTTGACAATACGATAGTTGCCGGCAGTTTGTAAAAATGCTTTTAAAGGGTATTTTAAGAAAGCTATACGGATAATAAAGTAATATATGATTAGTAAAATTCTTTATTCGGAAATGAACAAGGTGTTATTGATAAAATACCATAATTACTATATATTAAATTCGATATGATAAATAAAAATCCTTCTTATTTTTCTTTTTTTTGCGCATATTGCTTAAAAGTAGCAGAATAATCGTTTATTTTCTAATTTAAACTTGAAGTTATAGGTCATTACAGACAATTATTTCAAATAAACTAAAAAACAGCAGATAACTCATAATTAGTGATTTACCTGCTGTTTTATTAAACTTGGCATTATTCTTTATTTAATTAGGTGTTTTTCCAGGAGCCGTTTTTTTGACATACCGTTTCGGTACCGTCTTTATTTATAATTTTTGAACCAACAGCATGCCTCTTGTGGTCATAAACACAAAAAGCATCTTCCCCTGCATTACCAACAGGTTTCTTCGATATATTTCTCACTTCATTTGTATGTGATATTTCGTTAACTGAAATGCTGTCCTGTTTTTTATGATTCTGCATAGTATCAATCCTTTCCCATTATAGAATAGTATTTCAGTGGCTTAAAATAAATCCATTTAAGTTTATTAACTTAATATGACCATACAATTTATTATTTTCTTTTAATTAAAATCAATACATAAAAAAATTCCGGTCAACTAATGTCCGGAATTTTTTTGTCTATTTTTTAATCATTCATTTTTTAAAACCGAAATTATTCTATAGCCGTTCTTTTCTATTTCATCGGTAATTCCCTTTACATTTATAGCATTTACCCTGAAAACAATTTCATTTCGGAATACGGCTATATGGGTAATACTGACGTTAAAATCAGCTATTATTCCCGCAATTTTAGCCAGAATACCCGGTTTATCGTCCTCTATTTCAACAGTTATCCTGCTGCCTGTATCTCTGAATCCAAGAATTTCTATAAAGGCATCAAATACATCACTCTCGGTAATTATTCCGACCAGCTTGCCATCATCAACAACCGGGAGCCCGTCCACATCATTATCTTTCATTCTTACAAGGGCTTCCTCTAGAAGGTCATTTGAAGACACCATTATAACGTCCTTTGTCATAATGGTCCCGACCTTTGTTTTAGATAGAAGATAATTGATTTCAAATACACTTAAAGTAGTTGCCTTTGATGGAGAAACCTCCAGCATCTCGCGGTCTGTAACAATACCAACAAGCTCACCCGATTTTACTACCGGAAGTCTTCTGATTTTGTTCTCTCTCATAATCTCAAGGGCTTCAGCTATAGTTGCATCAGGAGAAACGGTATAAGGATTGGAAGTCATTCTGTTTTTTACGTACATAAAATCAACCTCCCAAATATGCTTTTTTAATTTCTTCGCTCTGCGAAAGTTCTTTACCTGAACCGCTTAGAACTATACTGCCTGTTTCAAGAACATAGGCCCTATGGGCTATGGAAAGCGCCATATTGGCATTTTGCTCTACAAGCAGAATGGTTGTTCCCTGCCTGTTTATGTCCTCAATTATGGAAAATATCTCTTTTACCAATAAGGGTGCAAGTCCCATGGAAGGCTCATCCATCAGCAGGAGCTTCGGTCTTGACATAAGAGCCCTTCCTATGGCAAGCATCTGCTGTTCACCGCCGCTTAAAGTACCGGCGTGCTGTTTGCTGCGCTTTTCAAGAATCGGGAACCGGGCATAGATTTTTTCGAAATCTTCCTTTATACCCTTCTTGTCATTTCTAAGATATGCTCCCAGTTCAAGATTTTCCAGAACCGTCATGCTTGCAAAGACATGTCTGCCCTCGGGTACATGGGAAAGTCCTTTTTTAACTATATCCTGAACACTTTTATCGCTTATTTTTTCACCGTTAAAGTGAACCGATCCTTTTGCCGGGCGTATAAGTCCGGAAATAGTCCTTAGTGTGCTTGTTTTTCCGGCACCGTTTGCTCCTATCAGGGTTACTATTTCCCCTTCATTTACCGTAAGGGATATGTCTTTAAGAGCATGTATAACTCCATAAAATACATCAATATTCTTTATCTCAAGCATGCGGAACTTCCTCCCCCAGGTATGCCTCTATTACCCTTTTATTGGTCTTGATTTCCTCAGGCTTCCCTTCAGCTATAATCATTCCGTAATCCAATACATATAACCTTTCACATATCTTCATTACCAGAGACATGTCGTGCTCTATCAGGAGGATCGTAAGGTTAAATTCCTTCCTGATCCAGTCAATCAGGTCGGTCAGCTCAGCGGTCTCATTAGGATTCATACCGGCTGCAGGTTCGTCCAATAGCAGCAGTGAAGGGTTTGTCGCCAGAGCTCTTGCTATCTCCAGTCTTCTCTGCTCACCATAGGGAAGATTCCTGGAAAGCTCGTTCTTCTTAGTATCAAGCTTAAAAATTTCCAGAAGACTTTCAGCCTTTTTAATTACTTCCTGCTCTTCCCTGTAATAGGAGGGCAATCTGAAAAATGAACTGATTAAACCATATTTAACATTCTGGTGCATGGCTATTCTTACATTGTCCAGCACCGTAAGATCTTTAAAAAGCCTTATATTCTGGAAAGTTCTTGATATACCCAGCCTGGTTATGTTATAGGGCTTTAAACCGTTTATTTTTCTTACATTATCACCTACACTAAGTTCAATACTACCGGAGCTTGGAACATATACCCCTGTCAACAGATTGAAGACCGTTGTCTTTCCTGCACCGTTAGGGCCGATTAAGCCTACCAGTTCGCCTTTGTTTAATGTAAGGTTTGCATTTGATACTGCAGTTAATCCACCAAAGGATTTTGTCAGATTCTTTACCGAAAGCAGCGGCATTCTATCACCTCGCTCCATTTGTCTTTATATATTTTTTTATATTTAATATATCCAAGTTTATTTTTTTGGTTTTAATGAATTCTCTCGCAAGCATCACTACTACCAATATGAGTGAATACAGGATCATTCTGATTTCCGGGAAGTCCTGCAGGTAAGTAGATACGATGGCCAGAAGTATTGATGCTATTATCGAGCCCCGTATGCTTCCCATACCTCCGATTACTACTATTACAAGTATATCGACCGACTTAAGGAAGCCGAACAAGCCGGGATTTATTACATAAAAATAGGTTGAATAAAGGGCGCCTGCGATACCGGCAAAGAAAGCTCCGATAACAAAGGCCAGTACCTTGTACTTTGTAGTGTTTATTCCCATAACCTCCGAGGCTATTTCATCCTCACGTATGGAAACACAAGCTCTTCCATGGGAAGAATTTATGAAATTCTTTATTACTACCACAGTTCCTGCAGTGAAGAAGAACAGCCATACCCAATTTGTATACTGGGGTATATCGCTGAGACCGGCAGCACCACCGGTAAACTCCAGATTCTGCGCAATAATTTTTATTATTTCAGCCATACCGAGGGTAGCAATTGCCAGATAATCACCTTTTAATCTCAAGGTCGGAATACCGATTACAAATCCTAAAAGCGCTGAAAGTATCGCACCGACAAATATCCCGAGAAAGAATGAATAATTCGAGTTTATGTTTAGGGTAATCAAGGCACAGGCATAGGCACCTATAGACATAAAGCCCGCATGGCCTAATGAAAATTGCCCTGTAAAGCCGGCTATAAGATTCAGACTCACAGCAAGTATAATATTTATACAGATTGTTGCTATAGTAATTTGATAGTAATCATCAAAAATATTCAGTGAAATAAGAAGCTGAATTACCCCAAAAAGTGCTACAACACAGGCTGAATATTTTAAGTTTTTAAAACTGAATAGCTGCTTCATTATTATCACCTACACTTTCTCTCTTGTATTTTTGCCAAGTAATCCTGAAGGCTTTACAATCAGCACAAGGATCAGTATCGCAAAGGCAACTGCGTCCTTGTAAAGGGAACTTCCATAACCGCTTACCATAGTTTCCACGGCTCCGATGGAAAATCCGCCTATCATTGCTCCCGGGATAATGCCTATTCCTCCGAAAACCGCTGCTACAAAGGCCTTAAGTCCGGGTATGATACCCATTAAAGGGTCTATTGAATTGTAATATACACCTACCAGTATTCCGGCTGCTCCGGCAAGGGCAGATCCTATAGCAAAGGTAACGGATATGGTGTTGTTAACATTAATACCCATAAGCTGAGCAGCATCCTTATCCATTGATACAGCTCTCATTGCTTTACCAACCCGGGTTTTATGAACTATAAACTGCAATAAAATCACAAGAGCAATGGTGACTGCAAAAATACATACCTGAGTAAAAGTGATTCTAACCCCAAGTATAGTCATTTCTAAGTTTGGCAAGACATTTTCAGGATAGGTCCTTACTCCTGCCTTGGCAAAAAACATAACTACATATTCCAGTAGGAGTGAAACACCTATGGCCGTAATCAGTGCAGTAATTCTTGATGCATTTCTGAGTGGCTTGTAGGCTACCTTTTCAATAACAACTCCAAGTACAGCACAGAATAGCATCGCTATAAGCAGTGCAGGAAAAAAACCCATATTAAAGTAGGTTATTGATACAAAGCCTACATAGGCACCTACCATAAAGATATCACCATGAGCAAAATTGATAAGCTTTACGATACCGTATACCATGGTGTATCCCAGCGCTATAAGTGCATAGATACTGCCCAGGGACAAGCCGTTTATCAACTGTTGTACAAATTGTTCCAAAAAACCCCACGCTCCCTTTACCTAATTCTATTTTTCCGGTTTTAGTTTTAGGACAGTGAATAAATCCATTATTAAATTTTAATTATTTGAAAGTCCGAATATATAATGTATACCCAGTATGTAGATTAAGTAACTTCCGATCGAATGTGCGTATTTCCAAAAAATAAGCGAGGAGATGTGTTCTCCTCACTTATTATATATTGAAATTCACATAAAGTCCATTTGTAAATATTATGGCTCTATTTTCAAAGCAGATACCTGAGCACCGTCTTTGAGCTCTATAACAACAGCGGTCTTAACAGGGTTATGGTTTTCGTCAATACTGAACTTTCCTGTTACGCCTTTGAAGCCTTCGGTAGCATCAATTGCTTCCTTGATCTTTGTAGGGTCCTCAGAATTTGCTCTCTTTATAGCATCTGCTATAAAGTAACCGAGGTCATAGCCCAAAGCATTAAAAGCATTTGAATCTTTATTGTACTTCTTTTTGAATTCATCCATGAACTTTACAACAGTAGCGTCTTTATCAAGCAATGAATAGTGGGTTGAGAAAAATACATTACTCAATGCAGAATTTCCAGCCAGTTTTGCCAAGTCAGGTGAATCGAAACCGTCGCCGCCCAATATAGGCTTGTTTATTCCCATATCCTTAGCCTGCTTGATTATAAGACCGGCTTCATTGTAGTAACCGGAAATCAACAATATGTCAAAGTTCTTATCCTTAATCTTTGTCAATACCGCACTAAAGTCCTTATCGCCCTTTATAAAGGCTTCATCCTCAACGATAGTACCGCCCGCCTTAGTAAATGTCTCTCTGAAGTTCTTAGCAAGACCTTTACCGTAATCGCTTGAACTATCCATTAAAACAACAGCGCTTTTAGCATTCATATTTTTAAGCGCAAAGTTCGCCATAACTGTACCCTGGAAAGAGTCGTTAAAGCAAATTCTATAACCATACTCCTTTACACCTTTTGCATCAACAGTTATATCGTCTGCTGTAGCTGATCCGGTGATAAGAGGTACTTTATTCTTTACTGCAACAGGTATTGAAGCTTTTGTAGCTCCTGATGTAGCCGGGCCAAGTATTGCCACAACATTTTCTTTTGTTGCAAGCTTTGTTGTTATACTTGTAGCTTCGGCCGGGTCTGTCTTGTTGTCCTGCTTGATTGGATTGATTTTCTTGCCGAGTACACCGCCGGCTGCATTGATTTCATCGATGGCCATCATAATACCATCAACGGTATCCTGCCCATAGGTTGCACCTGCACCTGAGAGTTCGTAGTTCAGACCTACGTTGATTTCGTTTGAATTTGTGTTTGACGACTGTGAACAAGCTGTAAACATTGTTGCTGCTAACATAATTACTACCAGGATAAGTGATAACCTTTTTACACTAAACATTTGAATTACCTCCGTTAATTCTATTTTAGTTTGAATTCACCCTTAAAAAGGTGAAAATATATTACCATTATATGGTGGATAAGAGTTACATAACATACTTCCCTATTATACAGTAAGATTTAAATAATGACTATCTGGTTTTTTATTCATATGTTGTTCAATTAACTTGTTTTACTGGGTTTTAGTTATTTAATTTACATAATATAACGACTATGTAAATTGATAATTTATTATTTAGAATTAGTATATGGTTCAAATTTATTCATATTAAGCATTGTTCGATTGACGGCGGATTCCCCTGTCTATCGCTATAGTACCGGTACGGACTATCTCTCGGATGCCGAAAGGATGCAGTAAATCTTCAAGGGCCTGTATTTTATCCGTCTCACCGCTCATCTCAATTGTCATCGTACAGTAGCCTACATCAACAATCTGCGCTCTGAATATTTCTACTATGTGTATTATGTCCGAACGCCTCGCTTCTGGGGCATCAACCATAATAAGGGCCAATTCCCTTAATACGGCCTCACCTTCGGTAATTTTCTTTACTTTTACCAGGTTTGTAATCTGGTGCAGCTTTGAAATTATAGCATCCATCATTTCTTCAGTTCCATCGGCCACAATAGTCATTCTGGTAATATCAAAACGCTCTGTTACTCCTACTGCCAAACTGTCTATATTAAAGCCCATTTCACCGAAAAGACCCGAAACCTGTGATAGCACCCCGGCATGATTTTCAACCCAAACAGATAGTATATGTTTTTTCACTTATTCATTCCCCTTTCATAGTATATAAAACATATTTATTTAATAATTTTCAAATTTATCATTTAACTAACTTATCTTAATGCCAAACCCATAAGTATCGAATGGTACTTGGAATTGCTGTCCTCGGCCCTCGAGGTAATCACGAGAGGTACTTTCGCACCAAGAAATACCGAACAGGATTTAGCTTTATATAGGAAAACCAGCGACTTAACCAAAATATTACCCGATTCAATATTTGGCACAACAAGTATATCCGCATCCCCCGCAACTTCGCTTTCTATGTGCTTGTGAAGTGCTGCATCAAGGTTTATGGCATTGTCCATGGCCAGGGGCCCGTCTACGGTACAATTCGTAATTTGACCTCTTTGAGCCATTTTAGATAGTGCAGCAGCATCTATTGTACTTTGCATCGCCGGATTAACAACTTCGATAGCTGACAATACGGCTACCTTGGGCTTTTCTATACCGAGCTTGTTTGCAACAAAAACGGCATTTTGGATTATCTCCGCCTTTTGCTTAAGATCAGGGGCAATATTTATTCCCGCATCGGTTACAATAAGTAGCTTGGGATAGTTTTCTACCTCGAAGATGCCGACATGGCTTATTACCCTGTTTGTCCTGAGTCCTTTATCCTTATCCAATACCACCCTTAATAGATCCGCGGTCTGAATAAAGCCCTTCATAAGAATATCCGCTTCACCGTTATTTATCATATTTACAGCTACCCGGGCACACTGGGTATCATCTATTTCTTTTATTATATTCATACGGGAAATGTCAATTTCATTTTCTTCTGCTATTCTGAATATCTTTTCCTTGTCACCTATTAATATTGGCTCTACATAGCCTTTTTCATACACTTCCCTGATTGATGTCAGAACATTGTCATCATGGGCAGCTACTACAGCGACTCTTCCCTTTCCTCTGCCCAAGACAAATTCTTCAATCTGTGCTAGTTTGTTTAGCATGTACATCCCCTTTCATTGAATTAATAATTAATATTCATTAGCTGTTTCTTTTCCTTCCAATACCCGTAATACCCCGTTTGACAGTGCTGACATTTCATCTTCTCCCGGATAAACAACAATCTCTCCTAAAAAAGATACCCTCTTTTTTATCTCTTCAACAATATATTTACTGAAAGCAAGACCCCCGGTAATTACAATCCGGTCAATTTTTCCGCATAACGCTGCGGCACTAGCACAAATCTCCCGGGAAATCTGATAAATCATGGCATCAAGAATTTTTTTTACTTTTTCATCCTTCTCAGCCATCTGTACTAATACTTCACAGTCGCTTGTTCCTGTATATGACACCAGCCCGCCCTTGCCTACCAGCATTTTCTTAATCTCGTCTTTGCTGTATTTTCCCGAAAAGCATATTTCAACCAACTGCAAGGATGGTACACTACCGGCTCTTTCAGGTGAAAAGGGCCCTTCCTCCAGCCCGTTATTCACATCTGTTACCCTCCCGCAATCATGGGCACCTACTGTGATGCCACCGCCCAGGTGAGTTATTATAAATCTGCCTTTTGTGTAGTCTATTCCGGCTTCCGAAGAGGCGCGAAGGGCAGCGGCTTTCTGATTCAGGGCGTGAAATACACTTTTACGAGGGATTTCCGGTATACCGCTGTACCTGGCTATATCCATAAGCTCATCCACCACTACCGGGTCAACTATATAAGCTTTCTTCCCGTATTCCCAGGCGAATTTTGATGCAATAACCGCTCCAAGATTACTTGCATGTTCTCCATATTTAGAATTCATTAAATCATCAAGCATAGATTGCCCGACTATATAGGTTCCGCCTTTAAGAGGTCGAAGAAGACCTCCTCTTCCTACAAAGGCATCGACACTGTCTATCTTAATATTTTCTTCCTGTATTGCTTTTTTTATGGTATCAAAACGGTACTCAAACTGGCTTGCTACAGAAGTAAATTCCTTGAGTTCATCCGGGCTGTGCCGGACCACCCTGTTAAAAATGCAGTCGCTATTTCTGAATAAGGCAACTTTGGTCGATGTTGATCCTGGATTGACAGCAAAAATATTATATTCCATATGAATACCTCTGTAATTTTAGTTATGAAAATATGAGTAATCTGTCGTAAGAAATTTGTAAAGATACTTATAAAAGTGTATGTTTTCCGGGTTAGTTTGTCAGGTTTTCCTTTTACCGCTTCAGATCACGGATGCAAAGCAATGCTTGATTGTTAATGATTTAGATAATATATTAATCATAATTTGCTTTTAGCTGTTTTGTCAATTGATTTGTACTTGTAATTCTTTCGGGTAATTTATTCCTTACTAAAACCAACCGTTATTTAATTTTTAATAATTCAGAGAAATTATTGAAAAAATCCTGTGTAATCATTTGGAAGTATATTATTTGCTATTTATTTCAAAAATAAACTAAAATCAATTTAAATGTAGCCTATTTAAATGCAAATATGCCGGGAGATATGATTATGAAAAGAAAAACAAGTACCGCAGCAATAGATATTGCTTATATCATATTACAAATCGCTTTAATCATAGCATTTATTCCAAAAAAAATGTATATGAGCATGGCAATATCCGGGGCTGTACTGATTATCTATCTGCTATTTATCGTTTATGAACATAAAAAAGGTATGGCAGTTACAAATTCAATCAGGTTAGCGGTAATTTTCTCGGTATTCGGACACAGTTTTCTTGGTGAATACTTACGCATGTACAATACATCAAATTATTTCGATAAGTTATTGCATATTATCGGCACTTTTTCCTTTACTGCCTTTATATTCCTTATTACCGAAAAAGAAGGTTTTTTTATTAAATTATCGAGGTTTATGGTTTTAATGTTTGTTTTGTTTTTAGGTTCCTTTTTAGGTACGGTTTTTGAAATTGGTGAGTTTATTATTGATGTCATATTTAAAACTTTAAATCAAAACGGCGTAGCCGATAATAACATTGACATGATATGCAATATTACAGGTGCTTTTATGGCTGGGATTTATGCAATATACCCCAAAAAAAGACCGGTTGTTTCAAATAAAAACGGCAGCACAAGGCATTAATTGGACAAATTCATTTTATAACTTAACAACAATTCTCAAAGTTTTATAAAAACTTACTTTAATAAAATGACAGGTTTTTAAGAAGAATAACACTGGAGGTGATTAATAATGAGAAGAAGATTTCCAGTAGTTTTTTTATTGATTTTAGGTATCGGCCTGCTTTCCATACTATTTCTTAACAACAATAATATAAATAGAAATGCGCAGCGCCTGGGTCAAAACGGAACAACTCAAAACGGCAGAAACTTGGCTGGGGAAAACATACAAGGCGTAAACCCCGGCACCGATCCTAACGGAGGTAATATGTTAGGCGGAAACAGGGATTCAGGATCGGGAATTAATCCTCCTGATGCCGGAAATATTAATGCAACCCCAAATCCCGGCAATAATAACGGTACAAATAGGGATGGACAGCAAATACAAAACCAAATGGGGTTTGAAGGCCAAAAGGCAGGAAATATCCGTGACCGTATAGGAAATATTGACGGTGCAAGTAGAATAAATGCCGTTGTTAACGGAAACACTGCCTTGGTGGGATACACTCCTACAAATAATGCAAAGGATGCAAACTCTATAAGAAATGATATTACTAACAGGATAAAGCAGATTGATAACTCTATAACAAATGTACTGGTCAGCGATAGGAACGATATTTCATCCGGAATTGAACGTCTGGCAAACAATATAAGAAATAATGGCGCTGCACAAGAGTTAAATAATGATTTTAACAAACTGGTGCAAAGTATACGTCCTTAAAGGATTTTTGATACAACCAACAGTCGTGGGAGTAATAATTATTTATCATAGTTTAAACTCTCCGAAATTAAAATAAAACGGCTTAAGAGGTATTTATTATACTTATTTGAGCCGTTTTTACATATATTAAGCAATATATTTTACAACCCTCCCCGGGTAATCTATAATATTATGTAAATAGTTTGAAAGGTCTTATTGCAATGTCTATAGAGTTTTTTTCAGACATGATATACTCTTGGGGCGCTTTTGGGTTTTTAGCAAGCATACTGCTTAATGTGCTTATTGCTGTCTCAGGCATACTGCCATCAATTTTTATCACGGGTGCAAATGTACTTGTATTCGGCCCTGTAAAAGGTTTTATTATATCCTGGGCCGGTGAGGTAATCGGTGCTTCTATTGTCTTTCAGCTTTACAGGCTTGGCTTTAAAAAGAATTTCGAAGGCCTGGGTAGAAAACACAAGCTTTTAGGTAAAATAGCAGCAGCAAATGGATATAAGGCTTATTTTCTGCTTTTTGAAGCAAGATTGCTTCCTTTTTTACCTTCCGGACTTGTTACTCTGGCTGGCGCTTTAAGTAATGTCGGCTTCATATATTTCCTTATAGCTACCGCTCTGGGTAAGCTTCCTTCATTAGCCCTTGAAACCCTTATAAGCTATGATTTAATTAGTTTCAATAAAAACTGGATACGACTTATTATCACAGTCCTTGTCGCCGGCAGCATTATACTGATGGCGAAAAAAAGCAGGAGCGGTAAGCCCGGCATAAAATAAATCAGCCTGCCGGGAATATTGCGCATTCCTCTGCAGGCTGTTCATGCATGTTATAGGATCGGACTATTTTTAAATTATTTTACTTGGAATTATATTCTTACTTAGCCTTCGTACCGCATTCCGAACAGAACTTCGCATCAGGTGAGAGCTTAACACCGCAGTTTGAGCAGTGCATTGCTTTATTTATAGCATTTCCGCAATTTGAACAGAATTTGTCGTCAGGAGATACTTCCGAAGAACACCTGGGACAAAAATCCCGTTTTTGAAAAGCATCCCTTTCCCTATTCGGATAATGGTCGTCATCATAATGATTGTAATGGTTATCATAGTAGCCCTTGTGTTTTTTGTGCTTTTTCTTTTCCAAAACACCTTCAAATAAATCTTCAAAGAAATCCATAATTTTTCCTCCTCACAATTTTTGCGTTCAATAACTATAGGGTTAATCATCACTGCTGCTTCCCATAAAGGAAAGTACCAGATGAATCAAGTTTGCCATTGCTGTCAAAGCTGAAGCTACATAAGTCATCGCTGCTGCATTTAAAACTTTTTTAGTAGGAACGAGCTCGCTTGCGCTCAGTATTCCCCTGGACTCCAATACTGCTACCGCCCTTTTGCTTGCATTGAATTCGACCGGCAAGGTCACTAGGTAAAATGCAACAGCTACGGTAAAGAGAATTATACCTAACTGGGCAAGCCAGGACATTTGAAATATAAGCCCGAAAATCGCCATATAAGGACCTGCCATAGATCCGATACTTGCAACAGGTACTAGGTTGCTCCTTAGATTCAATGGTGCATATCCTACCTGATGCTGGATCGCATGTCCCGTTTCATGGGCGGCAACCCCTATTGCAGCAACCGAAGTGCTTGAATATACTGTCTCAGAAAGCCTAACTACTCTTTTTTTAGGGTCATAATGGTCTGTCAAGCTTCCGGCTACGGGTTCGACTGCCACATCATAAAGTCCGTTGTTATAAAGAATCTGCCTTGCAGCCTCAGCTCCCGTAAGTCCTCTGTAGGTGGAATACCTGCTGTATTTATCAAAGGTACCTTTAACCTTGAACTGAGCATATATTGAAAAAATAAGTGCAGGTATAACCAATAGCATATAAGAATAAGAAATAATCACTTTAATTCCTCCTTTTTATAAATTTATCCCACTTCTCAAAAAATATAACAAAAAAACCTTCAACATAAATCAGTTTTTACTGAAATATATTAAAGGTCTTGCTTCCCTTGTCCGGAGTATAAAGCCAGGCTGTATTATGCCGGTTGTTGGCTTTATAGCTTGTAAGCTACTCCCCTTTATTTATATTTATTATATCATGCCCATTAATATCCGTCAATACATTTTACAACACTACACACTATAGAGTCATTGTTAACGGTTTTGGAGTGTTTATTTGGTGCTCATTATATTTTTTTGAGAATTAGCATTTTTGAACCCGAATTCCTTATAAAATCCTCCACTAGTACTTATCAATACTTTTTCCAGTTGAGAAAGTACTCTTTCTGGCTGGCCATGAAATCCTTTGATATGGTAATATAATTACCATTTTCCTGTTTGTCCGGTCCGGTAATCGGAACAGGGTTACAGCCGCCTTTTACATTCTCGACCTGATCCACATGAAATCTGTTTCCGCAATTCTGGCATACTAGATAGTCTCCTATCTGCTCATAATAACCTTTTCCTGAATCATAGCAGACCTGGCAGGTGTTCAGGGCTGTTCTTATCGTTCCATCGCTGGCTTTAACGGCTATAACTTCCATCGTTATCCCGTCGTATCTATAGGAAAAAAACTTAGCTGTAGAGGCTATTTCACTTTTCGTTATAATTATTGCAGTATTATCTGACTCCGGTGAGGGTTCGGCATTATCGGTTTTTGGAGACGGAGCTGGCGTATTTGTTGGTTGTTCCTCTTTTTTAGCCGGCTGAGTTTTACCGGTTGACCCGGCTGCTTTTATTTGATTTGTGCTCTTCTTTTCCTTGGCAGGAGTCGGTGTACTTGTCGTCTGCTCTTTATCCACCGGGGCAGCTACGGCAGAAGATGAAGTTTCTTCATTTATTGTTTCACCATTTACCTCGTCCTGTTGTAATGTCGTGCTTACGTCACTATCATTTCCGGGTTCTTCGGGTTTATCCTCCGGACCGCCTATGGATTGCTCTTGTACAGTGGATTCTGCCGTCTTTAGTGTTTCGCTGTCCCCCTCCTTATTGAAGCCTAGTGTAAAGTACACGATTACAGCAAAGGCAACCAGAACAATACTAAAAAAAGCAATAGTTTTCAAGTCAAACTTTTTGTTTTTTAATGTGGACATCTTGTACACCTCTTGGCAAGAAAAATATATTTATTATTATATAGAGAAAATGTGGAGATTTTATGAAGAAAACAATTTTTCAATGAGATTATATTTTTTCTCTGGTAAAAGGGAGAAGGGATGGTTTTTACCATCCCCTCGTCCTTTTAAAGACCTGTCCCTTAAGGTAGGACATCGGATTTCATCACTGATACAGGCACGGTAGGTTGTTACATCATGCCCATTCCGCCGGACATTCCTCCTGACCCGCTGGCGCCGCTTGACATACTGCCGCCGGACATACCGCCCATGTTCATCATACCCATACCGCCGCCGCTTCCCATACCACTCATAGGCATGCCCATCATGCCCATTCCTCCACTACCCATGCCGCTCATACCGCCTTGGGGCATGGACTGCATTTGCATTCCGCCCATGTTATTCATCATCATAAGCTGCATCTGATTTATCTGCATTTGCATTTGATTTAAGCGCTGTATTATCATTGCGTTTGTATCTGTTCCCATTGGAGTACTCATGTTCATCATTCCCATGCCACTCATACCGCCCATATTTCCTTGCATGGTCATACCGGGCTGCATCTGCATATTTCCGTGACCCGCCATATTATTCCCGGGATTTATAAAGTTCAGTATAACTACTGCGATGATGATACCGACAAGGGAAAACAGCGCAAGTTTAAGCCAGTTATTATTTTGCATTATATTTCCTCCATTCCGATTTTGTGTCCTGTTTTTTGGGTTATTGTTATTTTGCCCCAGGGCTGTAATGTAGTTGAAAAGACCCATTCCGACAAGCCCTAATCCTACTATTAAAAGCAGCATTAATATGAGCATATATAAAGAACCTACATTTCCAAGTATAGTCATACTGTTTTTAACCTCTGCTTAAATTGATCTAAAACAATTTCATTATTTTATCCAGACTATTGCAAGAAAAATTGAGCCTGCAATTATAAAGGGCAGCAGTAGAATAACGGCAGCAGTAGTAAGGTAGTGAGCGGTCTTCAAAAAACTGCCGCTTGTAGCATGATGGTTGCTGTGATTCTGGGTTTGAGCTTGTCCCTGTATGCTCTCCAGTCTCTCCTGCTGTTTCACCAAATCGCTGACCGTAATATTTTTCAAATGCATTAACCCCATCATACTACCCATAGTGTCATTCATCATGCCTGGTTGCTTCATGCTTCCGTACCCGTAATTTGCAGCCAATGCCAGAATAGTTATTGCTCCGAAAACAAATACAAGCTGCCAAAAGTGAAGCTTTCTTTTATCCGGCATTTCTCTTCCCCCTTATTAATCGTATATATAATCCCAGGATTATACTTATGCATATAAGGGGGATTGTGATCGCCGAAGCATTTATTATAAGGCGCTTAAGGTCAAAGTCTTCTTCTATTGTCATCGAAAGACCCATCAGGGAATTGTGCATCGCTCCCATCATACCTTCCATATACCGCATGGATTGGTGCTCCGTTGGACCGGGACTGAGATGGGATATTATGATCGACGAGGCCATAAAGAAAAATGATGTTGCAAGAATCCATATAACCAGCTTAAACCAAGGCTTTTGCATCATAATAATATCTCCTTCCCTCCAGTATCCTACTTACCTGCTTCCATGCTGTTCTTTTTTGCTTCGGTTTTCTTCGGCCACAAAAGTGCATGGCATTTTACATAGATATGCCAGATAACGCTTGCAATAACAATGTATGTCAGCTTTTCATGAATATATAGTGCGAATGAAACCGCTGCAATATTGGAATCCATACAGACCCATATAATTACGCCTGTAATGATGAAAATCAAAGTTGTAATAAAGGTAAAGAGCTGATAACCGCTCTTTCCGATTATAAACCAGGTAAGCTTCTTATCATCGCCTTTTATACCTCGAATCACTTCAATGGCAACGGATATAAAAGTTAGCATTACGTATACTGCTGCCAGTAGCCGGTGGATGTAATCGGCGGAAGCAATATCGTAATTTAAAATCCATCCGTATTTTGCTCCCACCATCGCAAGTCCGCTAAGAACCAGCAAGGCAAATACAATTGTCCAAAGCCAATGAATGATAAAATCAAATCTTACATTCTTCACATTACCTACTCCTGTTTCTATCCATTGTTATTGCTATCTTCGGGCTGCGTATCGGGTTGTGCATTTGCTCCACTCTGTCCTGCCTGGGCATTGCCTCCGGTAAAGTTAAATGCCCCCTGGTCATATTGCTTTTTTAAATATGCTGCTAAAGCCAGTATCAGAGATATTACAAGTACAAAGGACAAAATCCTGATTAAAAGAGTCAGTAAGCCTGAAATACTGAGAGCAGTACTAAATCCGCCAAGCATACTTCCGTGGCTGGTCATACCGCCCCCCATTCCCATACCCGTACCTGTCAAACCTCCAAGCAAAGCAAGGAGAAAAATTACTCCTATTACTCCAAGGGTAATGACCGATACGGTTTTCAAAATGGGATCACTTTTTACCGCCTGGAATAACTGATTAGTATTGGCATTTTTAAAAAAAGTTTTTTTAATCCATACTCCCGCGCCAATTATAACAGCAATAACCAGGACAACCATTAGAAACTTGACCAAAAGCAGCAGCATGCCTCCTAAGAAAGCATCGAGGGATGTGCCATAGCCGTCTGTACTACCCATTCCTCCCATGTGATCCATACTTTCACCTCCTGTTAAATGATTAAATAATAAACCAAAAGCAATAGTTCCGATTATGACGGTCAAAAGAACTCTGATAATGATATTATTTTTGAATTCACCTCCCATATTTATTACTCTGTTTTTATAGCTTCGGGTTCATTTTCGGATTTATTGCCGACGCTTTTCCTGAACATGCTCATAATCGCTCCCAGTACCCCTAAAATCAATCCTACCAATAAAACTATCAAAATAATATTAAGCAAGGTTGTCATACTGACATTGCCGAACATGTTGTCAAATATTGATGTCCCATGGGTCATTCCTGTCATTTGAGTGTTGACAACGCTATTTACTATCATCGAAGCCTGGGCCATCTGGTTTGTAAAGTCTTCATTCAGCCTATTCAAACCGGCCATCCCCTGGGCAAGTTTATAGACACCCTGATGCAGCTGTGCCATGGCATCTTTATTGTATGCATAGCCGTTTGGAGACGCATAAGGATTTACATTAATAAGGGTAGATGCCTGACTGAGTAAATTCATGGCACTATTCAATTTTGTCTTGTTTTGCAGTGCAGTATTATATCTCAAAACATAGGTCTGATAGTTTGGGGGATTTGATTCAACAGCTGCCGACTGGGCTAGAAGATCGTCATTCAGTTGATTGACCATCATAATTCCCTGGGCTAGGGTAAAAATTCCATTATGGAGCTGTTCGAGCTTATTCTGATCAAATACATAATACTGGTTTTGCTGCATATTTGCTGTTCCCTGATTAGTATTTGCCGGTGGTACCGTATTATTAGGGGTGTTATTTCCATTTGGTGCGATATTTACCGAACTATTCCCGCCTGGGTAAATGTTTATTGTTCCGCTTCCTTGGCCTTGCGCGGCTCCCGACTGCATATTATTGGGATTTGACTGGGGCAGGGTTGCTTTGGAATAAGGATCAATGCTTATTAGGTCAATTGCCTGATTTATTGTGCTCAAAGCCTGGTTCAACTTGTCCCTGTTCTGAATAGCTGTGGTGTTTGCCGGAACATTGTTCTGCCCTGTATTACCGCTGGCATTCTGGTGACCCGGCATTTGCGTATTCGCAGAATTATTGGTATCGGGCGCTTGGGTATTGGGTGTCATATTCATACCTGAGTGGTTCATAGGCAGTAACCCTGTGTTCCATATTACGTAACCCAGTCCTCCGACAATTATCAGTATTAATAATATCGCTAACAGACCTCTTAGTACTTTCACTTTACCAACTCCTTAAAATATTGCTTATATAAATATTTTTATCCAAACCTAGTAATATATGCGTATTTTGTAATGCTTCCACGATGTTCATATTTAGGTATTCCCTTCAAGTGGGAATTTTTCTTACCTGATAATATTACTGCCTCTTTTAGGTAGAGGAAGTAATGGTTAACATTATTATTTTAAATTCTATTTCATTGGCATTGCAGGATTCATTGCATGATGTATGGCTACTGATGCTACTATAATCACAACTATTACTGCTATTATCCCTAAAACTATAAGCATATTTTTATTCATTTTTATCTCCTTTCTTTATATTTGAATTTTTATTAATATAACCGGAAAGTATTACTAAAATTACTTTTTTAGTAATACTAGACTGTTTTTTTTACTTTCTTTAAGCATGCCTGTCAGATTTATTATTTGAATTATATATATTTTATATGAAGATTTTATGTAGATTTTAAATATTAAAACCTTTATATGAAATGCTGCAAAAATAAAAAACTTCTTATATATAGTGATAAGAAGTTTTCTTTTCCGATTTGAATTTTAGAGAAAATTAATATCAAATTATTTCTTAAATGCTTTCCTTTATTATCTGCTCTATTTTCTCAGTACACTTCCTGCCCTTACATGATCCTTTTCCGGCACCGGTAGCTTTTTGGACATCTGCAAAAGTTTTGGCACCGTTAACTATTGCTTTTTTTATCTCAGCTCGGGATATACCTTTGCAGACACAGACCTTTGTCAGTTTATCCATAATTTCAGAATTTATATTTTGTTCCATCACTTATCCACCCCACTTCCTATATAATTTCCAGTCCATTAATATTATATGACATATAGTATACCAAAAAACAGAAGGTCGAATTTTCAAAATTCAACCTTCTGTTTTTTATTTCATATACTAAGTACTTTCAATATTATTTGCAATTGTCATAACCGCCGCCATAACCGGGGTTGCAGCAAACGCATAAGATAATCAAAATGATGATAATCCAAATAACCCAATTGTTACCGAAGAAAAAACCAAAACCTCTTTCGTCTGACATAAATATCACTCCTTACATTTTTATTCAAACTTCACATTACTACTTAATTTCTTTTTAGCATTTGTTGTCTACTATAGGAGAAACCGGGCCGCATCCGCAATTACAGAAAAACAGTAATAAGAAAAGAATTATGAACCATAACAGTTCGCTGTTGTTAAATATTCCGCATCTTTCAGACATAATAAAAACCTCCCGATATAATAACTTTTTTTATGTGAATTCAATACATACTATGTATTTGAAGTTTTATTTGCTACATTTATAACTTTCTTTTTTGTTATTAATTTTATTAAATAATAGAAAAGCAGGAAAACACCCTTTCCTGCTTAATACCATACCGGCTATTATTATCACTAATTAAACTGCATTGTGTACAAAGGATACTATGCTTGATATCGGTATATCTGTTACAGATCCGACTGTATATACAGGGTATCCATTCCATCCGCCTGCAGTTACTGCACCTATTTCACTTGCAGGAGCAATATGTCCGGAGCCGTATCCTCCACCGTAATTTCCAAATCCGGGATTTCCAGCTGTATTGGAACCTACACCAGGTCCATAACCTGTATTAAAGCCCGTGCACGCATTTCCAAGAGCACATCCCGGAGGTGGCCCAATCCTTGTAATAAGTCTTACAAAGCAAGCATTTACAGAAAGTATGACTCCGGTAAAGCCTGAGCCTGACTGTCCTCCACTTGCAGTGAATATTGTTACTGTTTCACCAATGTAATTTGCCAATAAAGTTGCAAAATTGCTACCGGCAACTGCACCGGTATTAGCATATACTCCATCTGACATCAAAAAACACTCCTTCCTAGAATAAGTAATTATGGTTTGCTATTCTGTACATATTATGTTAAGAATTGGCGTTATGTTACTATTCTTCGGTATATAAAACTCATAAGGGATTATTTTTATAGAAACTATACTAAGAAATAAAATAAGATTATGGCAAGCTTTACTTGACATAATCTTATTTTATTTCTGCTCTTTTATTTCATTCTACTTTGAGATAATTTTCTTATTTGCTTTCTTTCAGGTTTATACTGAAGATTTAATGTCTTCATAGATTTTGATTTTGGCATGACTACCGGACTACACAATAGCAATTACTCACTCACTTACCCTTAAACCATAGTATAGATGTCCGCATTCCTCTCCATCAAAATCTGCAACTTTTGGTAGATAACCCCACCGCTCAAACTTAAACTTTTTGAGCAATTTTATGCTTGCTTCATTGAACTCAAGGACGATGGCAAAAATTGTCTTTATGTTTAGTTCCGGACACTTTCTTATAATGTATTCTATCATTCTTGTACCAATCCCTTTTTTCTGATGATTGGAATCCACATAATAGCTGAGCTCTACAGTGTATCTTAAGGCTTCTCTTCCTTGACGGTAAGGGCTTAAGGAAATCCAGCCGCAAATTATTCCATTAATCTCACAAACATAGATTGGATGCTTTTGGGATTCATGCTCATAAAACCATTTCACTTTATCTGAAACTTCTACCTGGGTTAGGTCTGCTGTTGATTTTTTTGTCTCAACCGCTTGATTATATATTTGAACAATAGCGTGCAAGTCCTCGAATTTCGCGGTTCTTATTTGCATGGGTCTACCTCAATATCGTTTATTAAGCTCCGAATGATCTGCTAATTTACTTATTATATTACGAAAAATTGATATCTTTTCTTAATTACCATTTGAAATCTTTAGGTTTCACTGCTTTGGGATAATCTGCTTCCGATGGTCCTAAGGGTATCAATTTATCGAAATCCCGTTTTTGTAGGTTGTAAACTGCTGCACCTTTTTGACTGACAGTATCATCATCAAAAAAACTGTAAAATAACAATATTTTATTACTGTCGGGGCTCCATTCCAGAAAGGTAATCCATGGATCTACCCTATTATTCTTTCCTATTTTATATCCATATTTATCCTTGAACTTCAGTATATGCTGAAATAGTCCATTTCCATAGGTTTCACCGGAAGGATTATCAATAATAGCAACGTCAGACCATAGCCTCCCCCCATAGGAAACTGCAATTTTTTCACCGCTAGGTGACCAATTTATACTACCGAGACTTCCTTCAAGAGTCTTAAGCAACCAAACCTCTTTGTATTCCCCGTTATATACCCAAAGCTTACCGTCATTGAACCTTGCTTCACGGTAGTTATAAAAAGCTACATTTTTGCCATTAGGAGATTTTATAAAATCTTCTCCTTCAAATGTGAATTTCAAAACCGAACAAGTGAATTCTGCAGCCTTTTTTACATTTTCATCCGGGTCATTAAGTAATTGACTTACTGCATCGATTATTTCCTGTTTCTTTTCATGATTTGAGTATTCAACTGCTTTATTGACACAATACCACCTTACATTTGCACTCTTATTTTTCATTCCTTCAACATATAGATGGTATAAATCAGGCTCTATAGGAAGTCCACCATTTTGCACTTCATTTCCATATCTTTTGGTATACTCATCCCATATCCTTACGCTCGCACTGCTTTTATCAGCGTCCTCTGTACTATCATCCTGAGACTCCGTACTTACTGATGAGCTTATTTCCGATACTATATTAGGATTTTTATCATTGGTACATCCTGACAAACCAAGTACAATAAATGTTAAAATGCTTATTATATATTTTGATTTCACTCAATTTATTCTCCTTTGAGGATGTTCATTAATTAGTACTCAATTTAACATTATTTTTTACTTTCCTCAAGTAACGCAATTTCCAAATTTACCAAATAAAAATCCCAATAAAAGAATTATTCATATTTTTGCGACAGTAATATTTTACCACACACGGTTTATTAATTCTATCCGATTATTTTTCAAATTCCCTCAGATTAGCTGAAGTATGAAAAGGGAAGTTTATCATTTAATGAATCTCTTTCAAAAACTATGTCTTTATATTTTATTCCTTCTGTTGAAATGACAAATTCTATATATCATCAGTATAAAGCAGGCTAATATTTTTCTCAGCATTTTATTATTCCCCATCATTTTATCGTTTTCTCCAGAAGTTTGAACAGTCCGTCTTATTAATAAACTGCAATTCTTGATTTTACATTTTACCCTTGTCTTTGGATTCCAATCAGTTGGTTCCCTTCAACCATTGCATTTATTTTTCTTCCTATGATATGCCATACAAATACTGCAGTTCATACCACATGGTGCAATTATACTACCAGTCTTCTGCATATTTTCCCCCTATATTTTAGGTTAAAATTATTATGAAGAAACATACCCTTCTAGAATAATTCTATTGAATTTAAGACTAAATCTATAGTTGGGAAATGTTTCTCCCATAACGACTGCTTAATAGAAGCAGAAACCAGAATTACTTTATTATTGTCCACTGGTATCAAATACTCTATATCTTTCAATTTAATACGAGTTAAGCTATTAGTATAAAGAAAGTAACCTGCAGATAAACCTGATTTTGTATAAATAATTTTCCGTTCTATTAAAGAGAAATTTTTTTTCATTTTTCTGACTTCAGGAATACGAATATCTAATTGCTTTTCAATAGTCTTTTCACGTAAGTCCGAATTAATTTCAATATAAATAACAGATTGCCAATCTTTTTCCTCAATTATTGGCCATATCACAAGAGAATCAAGTACTTCCACTTCCTGAACAGACCAACTGTCAGGATAATTAAACTTAAGTCTTCTCTTTTTATCAGTATATTGTTTTAGTACTTCAGATTTATCATCAGGTTTCCCAGCACTTTTTGCGATAGCTGAAGTGGGGTCCTCACCTTCCGAACTTTTTTCATTACTTATACCATATCCTTCTTCTGAACATGCCGACAAAAAGGATACCGCTAAAGTAATTATTATAATATATATAAGCTTTTCTTTCATATTTCTAAACACTATGGACACCTCTGTAAATTTTATTAGCACCACATGCACTAATTGTGGCGCCTTTAATTCTATAAATACTAAACATTATTTTTTATTAACAAATCTTCCACTATCTCTGCTGCATCCCTTATACATTTTAAGCAAACTGTAGAAAATAATTCTCTTTCCTTTGCGGTAGACAAATTACATCCAAGTATTTCATAGCAATTGATTGATTTGTTTCTTTCAGTAAATTTTTCACAAAAGCATTCAATAGTGCTATAAGTTTTCTCATGAGCTTCATTGTCTTCTGCCAATACTTTTCCATATTTTAGTCCGATTAACATAACTGCTCCTGAAACTGCTCCGCATACTTCCTGTTTTCTTGCAATACCTCCACCGAAACCATTTCCTATTTTTAATGCAATGTCTTTCTCAAGTCCAAAAATTTCAGAAAAGGCAGCAAAAACAGCTTGAGAACACATATATCCTTTTTTAAACATCTCTTCTGCATATATTACTCTTTCACTCATTTTTATAGTTCCTCTCATTATATTCGGGACATGGATTGCCACGCAGTAAGCACGGATACGTGCGATATAACCTCCGCATTTGCGACGTAACTAAGTTCATGGGAGCCACTTAACTTAATCTTTTACTTACACTGCATTGTCAATATTACACAAAAAGACACCAACGGATACCAAACCTATCAATAAAATCTGTCATTAACGGACTAAATTCGCATGGACTTAATGGGTATAAAATGTTGGCTCCATCCTTAAGTACATCAAATGCTTTTTGAACGATATCTTCTTTTCCTTGCCCAAAATGCAAACAAAATTGCATGGTATTGCCTGTAATTCTATCATCATTTTTACCATAGTCTGCATATCTTGCTTCGGCTACCGCTAATATTTGCCCATAGATGTCAAGTTCTGCGTGATAAAATGTTCCATCCGGATTTGGATAGCTTGATACAATTTTAGCCTCGAAAGCCCTTTGATAAAGTTCAACTGCTTTATCACTTCCTATAACATAAGTTTGCATCATTGACCTATACATAACTCCCCCACCCTTACAAATATAAATAATCATAAGTTCACATTTTAAATTTACTCATCAATCAAATCTTCAAAGCACCTATTATAAAAGCCGCGACACAGTGTCGCAGCAAAGGTCTAATCCTTCCAATAACGTTATACAACAGCTGCGACGTCGAGCTGGAGCCGTAAAGCCTTTTTCTTTGGTTCAACTCTCTCCCAACGACTCTAGATATCCAATTTTCTCCTATAAACAAAAGACCTTTCAGTGTGCTTAAATATTGTGAAATACTATAAAGATGTAGGCAGCTTGCAATTTATCATTTCGATACAGTTTGTATTGTTTTCTAATGTTTGTGTTATGATTTCAGTATGATTTGCAAATATGGTTGGATAATCAATTTCATCATATTCTGCACGAATAGAAAATGCGAGTAGTTCTTCGTCTATAGAAAATTGTGGTTTCTTGCCATTTATATTTCTATGAGCATCTATTCGAATCCATTTGTTTATTGATGTAAGAAAAACAGCATTTAGTGCGTGTATGGCATATACTTTTCCAGGAGTATCACCTAAAGATACTCTTTGATAACAAAAACCTGTTGGAACACCTTGGCATCTCAATAATGCAGCTAATAACATTGACTTTGCATAACAAATACCTTCTTTATACGCTAATACTTCTGAAGCTGTTCTTGTGACCCTCTCACTTTGAATATCCCAATTATGTGAAATTTCGTCTCGAACATATTCAAAAGCAATTCTAACCTTTTCAACTTCGTCTAAATTCCCATAAAACAATTCCTTAACCTTGTCTTGAATAATTTGTTTATCGAAATCTACATATTTGGTTGCTAATAAATAGTTTGATAAATTATCATGCTCCAATATATAATTCATTCATGTACCTCCATTTTCAATAATATATTTAACAAGTGCGAGCTATTATGCTTAAGAGACCTTCAGTATACTATAACCATGCCATGGACGGCGGCGCCTTTCACCGTATGTCGTTTCACGTCCCGGCTCTGCTATGTCCTTGAACTGCTGGTTATTGCACCCAGTGAGACGGTGCTTCCTCAAACTCATCAAAACCTGATCTCACCTTAGTTAAATGTTGCAATATGTACATACAGTTGTTTCATGACAGCAATCTATAAATTGTAATAATTAAACCGATT
Organism: Clostridia bacterium; assembly: GCA_026416815.1. Classification (GTDB taxonomy): domain Bacteria; phylum Bacillota; class Clostridia; order Acetivibrionales; family DSM-2933; genus SKW257. The sequence continues at coordinate 35,370 of JAOAEJ010000078.1, forward strand.
ACAAATATTGTGCTAAATATAGATTTATTATTTTTGGCTAACCACCTCGGTAAGAATATATCGAATCCTACTTCGTGATTATCCGAATATTTATAACCGATAACTGTTAAAGGACATCTCCATTTAAAAATCAAGAGAATTAATCCTTCTAAAACCACAAATCCGATTGCTATGAACAGATATAAATTGATCATATTACAAATACTCGCATATAATATGTATCCTATCAGAACTACATAAAAAAGCCAAATTACCGTATGTATCAACTTTATCAATAATAACTTTTTACCCATTTTTCCCCCATTATATTAAAAATTACTCAGTCCATAATGAATATGCGGCGGACTCACAAAGCCGGAGCCCCAAGGATGGGGCTCCTTAAATTAAACATTAAACTTCCTTATGCTTTTTCGTATATGTTTCAATAGCTCTAAAGATAATAATTAGTAATTCACATGTTACTTTCCATACTAGCACAGAAATAATAAAGAATATGAGTCCACCGAATACACCAAGTGGTAAGTTATTTGCCATTGTTTCAGTGTACATTTTTTGTCCATTTTGTATAAACCAGATACCTTTCATATATGTATTAGCTATGTATAAGTATTTTCCAAATATAATAGCAGCAAATAGTAATGGAAATAAACCAAGAAAGAAGAGTATTGATAAGGCTTTTTGGGCAGTAATCTCCCCAAACTTAAACAACCATTCCTCTTTACCGCCTTGATTTTGTATGATTTTTGAAACTAAGTTTTCTCCACAGTCTGAACACTTTGTGTATCCTTTCCTATACTCAGTTTTACATTTTGGACATATCATATTATTTGCCTCCTTAACATCTTTTTTAGTATTCAAAGACCTTCTGGCAGTGCTCGCCCCCAGTGAAGGGATGTGGGCAGGATGACCGCTTGGATGACCTTCGTTAGCGTTTCTTCAAGCTTTGCCCTTTACGAATATGCATTTTTATCGAATAGATGAGAACCCCAAAGACCAGAATATGACACGGATGTCATCTCTTTAATATAAAGTCATTTGTATAACTTCTAATCTTTTTTATCCTTGCTTGACTTATATCACTGCCGTATTTATAGAATTCACAATCTGCTTCACCAAGATTAGTAAATTTATATGAATTACTAAAAGCTTCAAGTGTTCCAATTCTTTTCGTTTTAATATGTAGTTCAATTTCATCAACAGCAATCTCAGCTGCTTTAGTTACTATTTCTGCTAGTTTCACAAGTTCAAAATATTTGAATGCTTCTATAGCTTCATCAATAAATTCTCCAGAAGTATTATAGAAGTATTGATTAAACCCTCCATTATTTACTTCAGCTTCTAATTGCCAAGATACATAAAAATACTTCAATCCGTCAGGTAGATTAGTAATCAATTCATATTGATTTTCATAATCCTCACAAATAATTTCATCAATAATATAATCGAAAAGTTCAAATTCCAAATCATCATCCTTAATTCCATCTATAGACTCTATGGTTATCATATTATTTCCTCCTAAAATCTTTTCTTCCCTTTGGGTTACTTCTAAAAGATCATAGTGCATTTCACAAGAAAATCCGCCACGCGATGTGGCTGCAAAACGCTCCATCTTTCCGATAACTGTCTAAATTTGCGACGTGCCCGAGGCTAATTGACACCTCGACTTACTGAGGGCATGTGGTGGAGACCAGTGAACAGGCTTATCCTATGAATACTTTGGCAGGAACCGGTCAGCGCAAATGCTTTGTTCTCTGATGTCGAATGCCCCGCGAGGTATGATTAGCAAGGATGTTGCGACCATAAATTATTCTTCTATTACATCACTTTATTAATATTAAAGCTTGTATCAATTACTTTAATTATCTCGGGTCTGATTTCAAAATTGCATATTGAGCAATACTACAAAACTCGCCTTCTTTGTTTTTTTGAGCATTTCTTAAAACGCCTTCAAATTGCATACCGCATTTTTGCATAACTATTCCAGAAGCAGGATTAAGTACATCATGATAAGCCGATATTCTCATAAAACCACAACTGAACAAATAGTCAATGACCGCTAATAATGCTTCAGTTGTTATCCCTTTATTCCAATATTTTTTTGAAATGCAATAACCTATTTCTGCCTGTTCCAAATCCACATTTATTCTAACTGCACCAATACTACCGATAACTTGATTATCAGTATCTTTATAGACAATACCCCAATGATATGTTTCGTTTGAAGTATACGAATCTACCCACATTTCTATAACGGATTTAGAAACATTTATATCTGAATGAGTTGGCCAAGTTAAATATTTCGTTACTTCAGGATCGCTTGCCCAATTATTAAACATATTAATTGTATCCTCTATAACAAAAGGACGTAGTATTAATCTTTTGGTTTCAATTTTTGATGAGCCACGATGAACTAACATATTACCACCACCTAATATAAAATCTTTATTTATAATAATCAGACGAATATATATTCAATAGTGCTTCAAAGCATATCTCTAATAATTTGCCCCATCCTGGGGCGCTGGCTTTATCTGTATCTGCTCATGCTTCTTGCTAGCACTAATTTAATTCAAACCAGCGACCCTTTCGGAGAAGCATTGTTACACATAGCGAGGTGCCCCGCAAAACCAGAATCATTTACGGATGGCTGGTCCTATAATTAACCCTATACAATTTCAACAAAATACTTCAAATTTCTATCAAGATAAATTTTCAAATACTCATCAAGTTGTATTTCGCTACTATAAAATCTGTTATCATATTCTTCATATTCACCTTCTGATGCTTTTTTTACAAATTCAAAGACTGTTCTAATTGGATTACGACGCTTTTTCATATATTTATCACTTGCTTCTTTAAGTATATTAGCTTGTTCAATTGCTCCTAATACCTCTAAAGCAGCAATAGTTTCTTTAAGTCGACTTATTCCACAATTCTCAAAATATTGTAAATGCCCTCCATTATTGACCTCTGAATCATACCAATAACATAGATGTGGTATTCTTTGAATCTCATTCAAATCATTATATTCTTCAAGACCTATTACATTTATAAATGCATTCCATACTAAATAAGGCTCTTTTTCAACGTTTAATTTATTAAGAGATTTAATAATCATTTATGAACTCCTCAATTTAAGTTATCCGCCCACGGATGGGCGGTCTTCTGCATCTGATTTCGTGTACCGGTTTGGCATCACGATGCCGTCGAAGCCTAGTCACATTTTCACTTGCTAAGACGATATGGTGCTGGCTTCCTTTATCAATATTTCCTCCTGGATAAATTCAAAGCTAGTAACCTTCACGTGAAGGCTTTGTTATATACAGTCGCACGCCCCGTGTAACCAGAGCTGACAAGGATGTCAGCGCCTTATACTATCCTTGAATTGAACGTTCTATTATCTTTATAACTTTCTCTTAGGATGGCCGCCCCTAAATCAAACTTCCATTCTACAACAAGTAATACCATCTGCATTGTAAATCCACAAGCCATGATTTTTTGAATCAATTTTAAGAAAATCATTATTTAAATGACCCAAATTCTTTTTTGCTGATAAAGTTAAAATTTCCTCCTCATCATTTTCTAGGTTATAGAGATATAATTTTGCTTTACTTTTCAAGGAATGTACAACTAAATAATCCTTTGATGTTGTAAAATAGCCATAACCTTTTTCTGTTTCTTTTAAACTAATAACATCGCCATTCAAATCATTTTTTGAAAGAATACAGAAGTCCATCCCATACTTATAATGGTTTTTCTCTTCCCCAACCGTGTAGAAAAAAATGTTATTGTCTTTAACGCATAAATCTTGTATTACTAGCCATCCCTTTCTGATAGGTGAGTTAGTACTTGGATATTGGCTATATGGTAATTCCTTATACATAAAGTTGTCATCAAGTTTACTCCAGCTAGCAATATTGTCTTTTATATCTAGTATACAATAATATCGCGCTACGTTATTATAAAAATAATCAGTTAGAGAAAAAATGATTGAGTCTTGATTATCTATCCCGGAAGCTCTGGAAGGATTAATAAACCTACTCGCCTTATCACTTTCAAAATTGTTAACAATAACATATTCTTTGCAATCCTGAAAAAAATCCTCCCATATATAAACATACTCCATAATTATTAAAGCAAACCCTTTACCAAATGTTGATAAAGACATTCTAGTCTGTAAGTTTTTCAATGAAAGCATATACTTCTTTATGGCACCTAATCTCTGCGATATATTAATACTAAAATACATTTCTTTTTCGAGTAGTAATAAATGATATTCTCCACTTTTCTCTGATCGTGCTAGTGCTATTGCAGTTTCGTCAGTTATTGCTATCAATGAACAAACCAAATATTCATTTTTAAAATCATAAGAAAACATGATTTCGCTTTTCAACGATTTTCCTCCTTTACTAAAGCGGCCAGGACTGCCGCAACCAAGAGGGTCGGATGCCCGAGCAATTCGTACAACGTCCCGCTTTCACCACACCGATGAACTGGACCCACAGAGCCCTTCTTCCTGGCGGTGCTCGCACCCAGTGAATGGGTGTAGGCACACATACCCCGTACTCGAACTCCAGAGCACCTCTGCATGTTCGGCCACTTACGGGAAAGCATTGTTAGACGATGGACCATGCCCTGTGATTCAAAAGTCGCCACGGAAGGCGATTCCTTTCAATAACTATTGATTTAAACATTAAATTTATTGCGTAATTGTTCTACAGCATTAAATTTATACCATTCTTTTTCATTTTGACTTAGGCATTTTTCAGGTCTTGGATATATATTTAAAAATTCATTACCAAAGGTAGGTAATAATTTAGAATCCCATGCTCCATCGCCCGAATCAACAAACCCATCCGTAAGCTTTGCAATAGTTCCAGCTATAAAACCTTTTAAAATATTTCTTCCTTCTAAATTCCAGCAATATGGATAATCATAACTTCTAATAAAAAGATTATATTGTTCATGTGTTTTATCCCAGTTTATTCTATAATCAATATCTCTATAGTTTAAATGACATATATAATTCAACTCAAAAATTGAAAAATAAATATAACTCCACCCTTCTCCTTGAAATATTGGTTCATTGCCATTAACTTTTCCTTCTCCCTCTCTACTAATTAACCCAAAAGTAATTTGAATGGTTTTAAAAATCCCGATTTCTCTTAAAAATTTCTCAAAAGAATCTTTTGCAAGACTAGCAACTTCAGAAATCTTTGGTATTACATCGCTACAAGGATATACTTGAAAACTTGTACTCATAAATCCTCCAATAATTTTGGAATATTATTACAGCTTAACTTCTCAGCCTTTATTTCACTTCCGCCCATGTATGGGCGATATTTGCATGGTCTTTTGCCTAACGGTCTGGTTCTACGACGTCTACGAGTTGGACCCTCAAAGTCCTTCACCTTGGCGGTGCTTGCACCCAGCGAATGGATGTGGGCAGGATGACCTCATGCTCCAACTCCAGATCCCTTCTTCATGCTGTGCCCCTTGCGTAGATGCATTGTTCGTATAATCGTAATATAGCCAGTTCAATCCTGGATAATATATAATCTCAGTAATATCAAGGGGTTAAGGACGTATGCTTTGTTGGGACTTTTGATCTCGTCGCATAAAGTGTCCATCCCTTTGTGAACACTTATACCTCGATTGAGTTGGTTGGGCTCTTAGCCCGTATCACCGCGCGAACCTGGGGATATTGTTTGACAAAGACCCCTTTGTCAAAAGGAGGTATTTATGTATAAACCTGTTCTTAGTATTGATGTATCTAAATCAAAAAGCTGTGCGGCTGCTTTTCTTAACCATGGAGAACCCTTCCTAAAGCATTTTCATTTCAGACATTCTCCTCAAGATGCCTATTCACTTATCAAACATCTAAAGAATCTCGAGTATAAAACCGGTGTTAAGCCAGAAGTAGTTCTTGACGCCACAGGCAATTTCTCTAAACCTATATCTGATTTATTCGAACAATCAGGCTACAATGTTATTCTCCTTAACCCACTTCAAACCCATCAACAAAAGCCTAAATCTATAAGGAAGGTTAAAACTGACCCTATTGATGCTAACCGTATTGCTTAAGTATACTACTTAAATGATTGTAAACCTTACATGTCTATTGAAGATAGTATTGCAGATCTTCGTAACATATGTCGCCAGTATGATGGGCTTAATACTCTTTATACTGAAACAAACTTACATATGAAGAATATTCTTGACCTTCTGTTCGCTAATTTTCATACAGTGTTCGAGAATATTTGCTATAAGCTTTTACGTATTATTTATGGTGTCTGGTACAACCAGAAACCTTTTATTATTTAGTTATTAATCTACATTTTAACATTTGTGTTATTGAGAAACAAACCTCACATTGAGGTTAGCTTTGCTATGCCCATTTCAACAAGTGTATTTTTATTTTTTCGTATTACTTGACAACAATTAGCTGGTTTATACGTAGTAGGTGGCCCCACAAAGCCGAAGACGCCATGGACGGCGTTTCTCCTTAAGCCCGTCTGCTAAATTCTACCAATGAAACCATTTATTCTACCTACAACCTTTCCTCCATCTGATATAGAAGAAAGTATGCCAAATCTAAACTTATATCCATCATATTTTAAATAACATTTCCGATAAAGATTAGTATTTCGATGAAAACCTGGTTCTGCTTCAACCTTTACTTCCTTAATATTATTCAATTCAAACTCCTTGACTTTTCCATCGAAGAATATCCATTTAACATAAAACAATTTACCATTTCTTTTATCTATTATGATTTTTTCTTTAGTAAAATTTGATGATAACCATACATATATAAACAATCCGCTTATAAAGTCAAAAAAAACAGCAATTGATATTAGAAATATACTATCCGATAAGTCCATATGAAAAAGCTTTCCGCTAGAAAAGTTAAATAGTACTGAAAATGTAAAGAAAATAGCAATAGGTAGTGTTAGAAATGAAAACACTAAAACTCCCATTGTCCTATTAATACCTTCACCTTCACTTATTAAAATGTTTAAAGTATGATCTTCGTCATATTTAAATTCCAAAACGCTTTTCATTTATATCCTCTTTCTATTATGTATTGATTAAAAACATTTTATTTCTTTTCCGAGCACGGATGCGAGGCTTTTTGCCCCCTATTACGAATAACGTCCCGCTTCTCCGTCACCGTCGAACAGGACCCGCAAATCCCTTCTCCGTAGACGGTGTTCATACCCATTGAGACGGTGTGGACGGCCTACTTCATGCTCGCTCTCCAGAGACCTTCTTCCTGCTCCTACCTTACCCGCCCCTTGCATAGATGCATTGTTACACGAAGTCATGTGCCCCGCGTAGCAAAAGTCACCAAGGATGGTGGCTACCCTTATTTTATTAACCTTTAATAAATGATAGAAACTTAGTCTCGTCATTTATTTTCAATATTCTAGATATTATTTTATGTCCTTTTTTATATCACTTTTGGATTTTTCTATATAATAAATTATTGAAGATAGTATTGCAGATCTTCGTATCCTATGTCGCCAGTACGATGGGCTTAATACTCTTTATACTGAAACAAACTTACATATGCAGAATATCCTTGACCTTCTGTTCCCTAATTTTCATACAGTGTTCAAGAATATTTGCTGTAAGTCATCCCTTATGGTTCTTTCTATTAATCCATCACCATATGATATTCTCTTGCAGACAAGAATCATCTTGTTGATATTTTAAAATCTACCGCTAGAGGCCCTTCATTAGAGTGGTGCAAAAATGTTGTGGATAAAATATTAATTGCTGCAAGAAAAAGTTTGTCTAGTAATAAGGCACAACAGTCCAACATACGGGTTCTAAAAGACTACATCAAAATCCTTATGACCCACCAAGATCCGTTGGCTGGCTTACGAGCTCAAATTATCAAACAAGCTTCCCTTTCTCCTGCACACTTTTTACTCTGGTCTATACCTGGAGTGAGTGAATTAACTGCTTATCATCATCTCTGAAATTGGCGATGTTAGCAGGTTTCCATCTGTTAAACAGTTGGTAGCTTTTTCAGGTCTTGATCCCTCTGTATTTGAATCCGGAAAGTTTAAATCTACTAACAACAGGATATCTAAAAGAGGCTCTTCTAATCTTCGCAAGTCCTTATATCAAGCCGCATTTATCGGGATTGGCAAGCGTAAGGATAAACCTGTCAATCCTGTATTGCATGAGTTCTATGCAAGAAAAATTACTGAGGGTAAGAGTATTAAAGTTACTTTAATTGCTTGCTGTAATAAGCTTTTACGTATTATTTATGGTGTCTGGTACAACCAGACACCTTTTATTATCTAGTTATTAATCTACATTTTAACATTTGTGTTATTGAAAAACAAACCTCACATTGAGGTTAGCAAGGCGAATACATAATAAATATTGTACTTAAGAGCTTTATGTATTAAATGTAATTATCCATTTTTTAGTATTATCATCCCACTTTGCTCTTTTCCACCCTGATTCACGAAACTTAACAAAATACAAGCAATTCATGTTAACATCTTCAAACTTTATTATTATTGGTTCATCAAGTGCTAAAGGTCCTCCTATGTGAAAAGAAAATGAATCATCAAATATTTCAAAAGGATATCCCTCATATTGAAAACCGTCAAGCATATCAAAAGCAAATCTATCACCAAAATCAAAGAACTCTTCAAATATCAATTTAAACGACTTCATTTATACCTCTTTTAATAATCGAATTATATTATTATGGTTTAGTCGCCATATAACCATTCTTATAATTATCCGCCCAGGACAGGCGGCTTTTGCATGCGATTTCAGAGAACGGTCTGCTTCTCCGACGTCCACCGGTCTTAGATAACTCCTATCTTAGGCCGGTGGATGTGGGCAGGAATACCTCTTGCTCGCTCTCCAAAGCCTTGCTTCGTGTCGGCCCTGAAACGGAGAAGCTTTGTTCTCTGTAGTCGCATGCCCCGCGAAGCAAGAGCAGCACGGATGCTGCGGCCTAAAACCTTGTTCGTCTATTTGATGGCTATTAAATGTATTAAAACATCTAATAATTTTTGTCTTGTTTTTGATAACTTTTTATAGCAGCTTCGGCTAAAGCCTTAATATTTTGCAAATCAAGGTACTCCCTATCATAATCCTTTGCTAATTCAATAAAATATTTCCAGTCATTATTATTTTTGATTAACTCAATTTCACTTATTAGTTTCTTTAATTCATCAAAACCTTCAATCTGAATGTAAATGTTAGCATGTTCCTCAAATCCTTCTTGACAAACATTAGATTGAAACATTTCGATATAATGCTCAAAATATCCCTCTGGGTAATTCTTTTCTAAGTAATCTTCATATGTCATATCAATTTCTCCTCCATATATTTCCTCTCTCAATTATTCATTTTAAAGTTCATCAAAGGTTTTTTTAATAGCCCCATGGATGGGGCCGCCCTTTGCATGCGATTCCATATATCGTCTCGCATCTGCGACGTCCTTGAACCGGACCCGCGAAGCCCTTCTCCCTGGCGGTGCTTGCACCCGGTGAAAGGATGTGAGCACGCATTCTTCATGGGATGACCCTCTTTAGCCCTTCTTCATGCTCTTGCCCGCCATGTCCCTTGCGCCAGATGCATTGTTCTACGACGTATCCTGCCCCGTAATTCAGAGTGCGCCATGGAGGGCGCACCCTTATTCAAAACCTCCAAAGTTAGCAATTCAACAACTTAATATCGAAAACTAAGGTTTATCCCCTGGGCTTTTCCAATATTTAATCTTTTCAAATGATCGTTCTAAATCTTCCATATCATCTTCGCCTAAAGATGTATCAAACTTATCTGATAAAATTCTTCTTACTTTTGAAAGCCTTTCACAAACACCCCATTCATCGATAAAACGAGTCGTTTCTTTCTCATATTGTTGGCGATATTTGGTTTCATCTTCTAAAAACTTTATTCCGTAATAAGAACCCATCCTATGTAACGATTGCATGATAATCTCAACCTCTTTAAGTGCTTCCTCAAGTTCAACATACGTATATGTTATTTGTTAATTTTCCTTTATCACACTTTTCAACTCCTTTAACAATATCATTCTCCACAGAGAAAATGATAAAGTCATTATCTTCATATACACAGTCTTTTTCGTACCTAAATTCTTTATCTTTAAGCATTTCAAACCAGCCAGTATCACTATTCAATTCAAAAACTGGGCATTCATTATATCTAACATCCCCAATATAAATTGCTCTTATTTTTTTCATTTAATATTACCTCTTACTTCTAATATTTAAACTCTACAAAGCCCCGCTAATAAATCGCGCCAAGAATGGCGCGGCTTTGCAGGATATGTCGTAGAACGGCCTGCATTCACGACGTCGCTGAGTCGATGTGACACTTCGACACGACAAAGCGATGTGGCATGGCTGTTTGAAGAGTCTCTGTGCTCTGGCAGGCCTTTAAGCCATGCACTTTAACGTGAATGTTTTGTTAGCTGATAGTCGGACGCCCGGTAATTCAGAGGCTACCACGGATGGGAGCCCCTTACTGTTATCTCCAAGCATTTTATATACACTTAATTAGTTTCTTTCCGACTAATTCTTCTGAAACTTTTACCAATTCTACTTTTAATTTATCATACCTCAATGGTTTAATCAAAATATCAATACTTCCTTCTATATATGGGCTCCGCCGTATAGAAGGAAAATAAACAATTTCACAAATTAAATTTTCGTTACCTTCAACTTTCAAAGTATCACCAGCTTTCAAATTGCCTTCAGTCTTTCCATAAATACAAATGTACTCTGGCTTCTCTTTCGAGCTTTTTGTTACAATCGAATATTTCGTACTCATCATCATTATTTTTTCTACAATAATAGCATCCATAGAAACTCACTTCCAATTCTTGAAACATGTCTTTTTCCCGCGACACGATGTCGCGGTCAAATGCGTCCGATTTTAGCTAACGTCTCGCATCTACGACGTCCCTGAACCGGACCCCCGTAGCCCTTCTTCGTAGGCGGTGGTTACACCCGGTGAAGGGATGTAGGCGGCTTTCTTCATGCTCGCTCTCCAGAGCCCTTCTTCGTGTTCCCGCTTATCCGCCCCAGGCGTAGAAGCATTGTTACATGATGTGCCATGGCCCGTAACTCGGAAAGTACCATGGACGGTGCTTCCTTAAACACCCCACAGTTTTTTTGATTCTCTCCTGTATTCTTCTCTTCTCTCCTCAACTAGCTTTTCTTCAGAAGGAATAAAATAAAACCATGGCAGACCAAACTTTTCTAATTCTGCTTCACAAGGTTCATAGAAATCTCTATTACTATTAGTGGCATCTTCTCTTTTGCATTTACCAAATGCTCTATCACACTTTTCTTCACTTACAGACCATAAGAAACAAAAGCTTTCAGGACATTTATTCTCATCAGGTTTTTTATAAATATTCCATTTTACTGAGTTCCTGAGAAATCCATCCTGCCAATTATCCTCATCTATTTTATATCCATCAATAAAGAAACAATCTGGGTAGTGTTTAAAGCCTGGTAATTTTTTATACTTTTCTATAACTAAATCTGCTTTTTCTTTTGATGAATATATTCCAATTATTTTAGTCTCTTCACAATCATCGTACTCGTAACTATGCTGTAAAAGATAAACTTTTTTCATAAAAGTTTTCACACCTTTTCAATTTTTGTCTCTATGTTTTATTCGCGCCATGGATGGCGCGCTTTTGCATGGCATTTCCGATAATGTTTGACATCTGCGACGTCCTTGAACCGGACTCACAGAGCCCTTCTTCTTTGGCGGTGCTCGCACCCGATGAAAAGATGTGGGCAGCATGACCTCTTGTCCTTCTGCTTGAACCTACTACATGCTTTGCCCTTCACGTAGATGCAGTGTTATGTAAAGTCGCGCGCCCCTTGAAGCCAGAGCCACCACGGATGGTGGCGCCTAAACAACTAAAATACAAAATCTTTATCCTCTTCTTCAAACTTTAAGTCTAACTGGGCTAAAATCGAATTGAAATACGATTTAATTAAATCCTTTTCTGATTTAGAGATATAACTGTTATGTGCGATAAGATTTCTACAACTTGACATTTCCTCAATTTTTGTTACAATCCAAGGCTGACTTGGAAAATAAGTCTCAAATAATTTCCAATTTTTCTTTATAATCGCACCTAAATCATCAAAATCTATATAGAATAGGCTATTTTCACCTCTTAAGCTTAGCCACTTATTTTTTTCTGCTTTTTCCTTCCTTTGCTTAACTCTATTTCTAGAAGCTTGAATATCTACAAATCTATCAAAATAATTATCCCCATATTTTTCTTTTCCTACTTTTTCGATAAATAATCTTAAAGCGTTCTCAACAGTATAGAGATAAGTATATACTTCCGCCATGTAAAGACCTTTAATCCTTAAATCTTCTGGAACCAATGTTGTTATAATTTTTTTCGAAAGCAATTTCATTTCAGAGTTTAAATCTTCAATCAGATCTTCATCAAGTTCATTATCTAAGTCTATATCTATTTCAATATATACATTTTTCACATCAAATCCTCGATCACTCACAAGGCTATCGGATACTTTTAATACTTTCTTTTTAACATCCTGCTTATCAAGAAATTCTAATCGGTTTGAAGGAACAAAGAAATATACTAGAGCTGCATTTGCATCAAATCTTCCAACATTATTGTATTTATGTGACCAAATGCCTGTATCTTCAAAAACACATTTAGCTCCTTTTAATAAATTTACTAAATCATGTTCACCATCGTGTTTGAGCTTTACCAATAACCCCTTAAAAAACTTTTCATTATCTGGTGGAATGAGTGAAAATTCTGGCATATAAAGCCTCCCTTACCTATATTCTGAATATTCTTCGGAGAAATACTTTAAAATCAGCCACACGATGTGGCGTTTTCTTTTGCGCTCGATTTTATATAACGTCTCGCGTATGCGACGTACATGAGCTGGACTCACAGAGCCTTTCTCCTTGGCGGTGCTTGCACCCAGCGAATGGATGTGGGCAGGATG
>JAOAEJ010000024.1 GCA_026416815.1 Clostridia bacterium
TTGATAGAATGATTGTATTCCAGCATATCCATTACCTCTTTATCTTTAGTAAACCTGCGAAGTTCCTATAGATAAATCGGAAATATGTGCTGGAATTTTTATGTTTTTATCAAAGTTCAATTAGCACAACGAGTTAATTTAAGGTAACAAATTGCAAAAAAGATTTGGGAGAACTTCGTTGTAGATTCTTTTTTGCAATTTATATAGTATCAAATCAAAATACCAATTTAATTCGAGGTGATAAACCGATGGACTCACAGAGCGGTATAAAGCTCGCTCCATTAGTACATAGCAGGACACTCAGGCTGGATTTCAGACCAAAATTTATTGCAGTACCCGAGGATTTTGACGATAAGAAGATTTTATGGGCCAGGAACTACGTTTTAAGCTCTACAAATTCTATGGAATTTTTGGGAGATGGAATAAGAAAATCTATATTTAGCGACGGGGAGCATTGTGTTATAGGAATAACCTGTACTGTAAAAGCACTGGACACTCTTTTACCAAATAAAATTGATACCGCTATGCAGTATGACGAACACCGTCGCCCAATATATGTTTTCTTGGGATATGTATACAAGCTTGAGGCTCAGGCCGCTGCATTCGATATACCTGTTGAGCAGTTTGCGAAACTTTTTGAGAAGTACGTGGGTGAAAGATGGGAAGAAAAGTGGAGTGACCCGAATGCTCAAAAGCCAACTATTGACTGCTACCGCACTATAGATAGTATAAGGCTTATAGATAGAAGCGGAGATAAAATCAGCGAAGTGGATTTAAACCTTGCAAGTAGGGACTCGGTGTTTATCTTCCCTTCCGGCAGTATACAGGATAAGGAGCTGTGGGAAGCTGCATTGACAAGCATTAAATTTGATAGGGCATTTTCTCTTTGTACAGGTGTCTTTAATATAAACGATGCCCGCAAAAGTCCCTTTATGAACGTATCAAGCTGTGATACGCCTGAGAGGAAAGTCTTGACCCGGACCAAAACGAGTGAGACCACGGTGCAAGCTGAAGCTTTTCAATCTAAAGGGGAACATGATACTCCCAAGAACGAAATACATGCTTCTGTAAGCGGAAAAAAGCCTGAAAATATCTCTTTACCGGACAAACCTTATTGGAATGTAGGAAGAATAGTACGTTACTGCTGCATACTTGGGGGAATAGGATACTTTGTTGTTGTACGCAATAAAGAACTGTTATTGTCGGCAGCTATAGGATGTGCTGCTTCATATTCGCTGTTCAAGGAGTTGAGGGACAATCTTAAAGCTCCTCAAAAAAAGGTTGGGTCTGCTGATAAAGTAAAAGGTACGTATACCACACGGTCTCATAGCCTTCAGGCTGATGAATCCCATAAGCGCGAAAATGAACAGTCTGCTAATAAAGAAGCAGTAGGTTACACGACAGACAAAGTGATCAATAGTGTAAGATATAGGTATGGAAATATTGTTAGGGATAATGATGATAGTAAAGCTAATGATTCAGAGGATATATTTTCTCTTTAGTAATTTTTATAATAAAAAAGGAGGTCTGCAACATGGCGGATAAAGATTTTATAAATGATCAAAATATGGACTTGTTAGCTAATAGTGAAGATTTTGGCAACAACAGTGTCAATAATCCTGAATTCACCGATCCAAACGGCACGTTTAGTACTTTTACAAACCAGGGACTAGACCCTAATCAAAACATAACTCAGGAAAACTACACTAGCGGTGTGAATGAGATATACAATACACCGGGAGTTGACCCAAATAGTATCTATATACCTCAAATTCATATTGCAGGACTTGATATAAATCAAGCTACCACACTTTGGGACATTGCGGATAATGTATACAACAAAAATATAGCATCTGATTATATGACTAATACTGACTGGGTAAATATTTCATATGGTGCTGACCCTCACGATGTATTTGTAGAGGCATATAAGGATTATCTTAGAAACCCTGAAGTTTTAATGATAAACGAACCGGAAAAATACCAATTCTTAAAAGAAAATGTGTTTTACAACAAGGAGTTTTCGGGTAGTGGAACGGGTGAAAGCTTTACCGATGAGATAACGCAAGACAGAGATATACTAAACTCACATAGTAAGCAGATATCCTTTACCGGTAACTATAAATACTGCACACCGTCTACGTGCAGCGGTTGGGCAAGTGATGGGGAGTACATAAACTGCTAAAAATAAAAACAGGGGTTAATATATGATTGTAAATACCGAGAAAGATTCAATTAAGCCGCTGCATTTTTTCGAATGCTTCGGTGATTTTTTTGTTCTTGATACTGCTAGCATAAGACTTTTCAATGTGGATTATAAAACATGGAGAGAATTAAAGGATGTAGTTTGTGGTGGAAATGTACATAGTGAAGTGTACAGGCTTTTTGAGCAGGCCAATTATACTGAAATTCAAATTCCAAGCGATTCACAAGCCGAGAACACGAATAATGCTACTAATGCTTACTCTATATGCTTTATACTTACCCATGCTTGCAACCTTAACTGTATTTACTGCTTTGATAAAGAGCAGAGAAAAAGCAATGCCGGTACAGGACTTGATTTCAATGCCGCTAAAAAGGCTATTGAGGATGTAATGGCAAAGTATAAAAAAATTACACTATGGTTCTTTGGCGGAGAGCCACTTTTAAAGTTTGGACTAATAAGAGATATAGTAGCTTTCTGTGAAGATATGCGTATACAGCGTAAGGAGTTTGAATTCAGGTATACCATAACCACAAACGGCACTCTTATAAATGAAGAGGTACTTGAATTTTTCTCCAAGCACAGATTTTCCATGCTGGTGAGCCATGATGGCAGTGATGAAATACTGGACAGGCAAAGACCGCGGGGAGGACATATACAAAATAGCAGCTCCGACATTCGAAGGGGCCTTGAGATGGCAGTTGAATATAGAGACAGACTATCAAGCATGGCAGTTCGCTCTACCATTACAAGAAATACACTAGCTCTTCTCCCGGAAATCTTCTTTAAATTCCGCAGTATGGGGATAGAAAGGATATTTTTGTCACCGGTTTGTGGAAAAGAAATAGATTTTGCCATGACAAAAGAAGATGCGGAAAACTGGAGAGCCCAATTTACCAGACTTGTGTGGAATATCCTAAAGCGCGGTGAACTTAATGATATAAAAGCTTTACCCCAGATATTCGATTTTTTGTTTAACCTGGAATACGGCATTCAAGGTAAAAGAAGCTGTGGGATGGGGAAAAACTCCTGTACAGTTGATGTAGACGGTAGGAGATATATCTGCCATAGGTTTATCCCAAGGAGTGAATTTGAGATTGATCCACAAACTCAAGAATGCAGCCACTTAGGTATTAAGGAGTATTTAAGCTGTCTAGAAGACAACTCTCACCCTTGCAATATGTGTTGGGCTAAAAATATATGCGGGTCAGGGGTGTGCCCTCATATCAATGAAATGTGGACAGGCAGTGTAGCCACCCCCTACGGGCCTATATGTGATGTTCAGAGGCAGATAATAGAATTAGCGTGTTGGGCATATTATAAATTAAGAAAGTCAGGGCGAATTAAAGATTTATTAGGGAATGAGTTGTGATAAGTGCGATTTGCCTAAATGGATAAAATCACTTCTAAGGTTTGGTTATCTATACCGTAAGGAAGTCTAATATATAGAAAATCGCTTGTGTCATAGTAGGCACAGGCGATTTTACTACTTATCCCAAGTTACACATTAATGAGTAATGTATTGCAATTTTATTAATTTTACCAAGAACTTAACATAATCCGGTATTATCCAGTAGGATTATTATTAAACAATTCAAAGGTTTTGTAAAATTTCTGCGCGTATTCCGTTTCTCCCGTACCCTCGTAGGTCTTAGCAAACAGAAAGTACAAAGTGGGATTTGTAGGCTCTACAGCAATCGCCTTTTTTAGAAGGTCAAGCGCTTCGCTGTACATACCCTGGTTTATTGCGTCTTCTATTAATCTTACGCTTTTTTCTACACTAAGTACTTGCCTGGAAGAACATTTGCCCCCATCCAAATCCTTAAGAACTGCTTTTACCTTATCCGCAGTAAAGGGCTTTTGAAGATAAGCTACTGCTCCCATTTTCGTACATTCTACAGCGTTTTTTACTGTAGCAAAAGCAGTCATTATTATAATTGGAATATCAATACCCAGTTCCCTAATACTTCTCAATACCTCGGTGCCGCTTATTTCAGGCATTTTTATATCGAGAAAGGCGAGGTCGAAAATTTCGGTTTTGAACATATCCAGTGCGTGTTGACCATCCTTCGCAATTAATACCTCATAACCTTCCAGCTCTAGACACGTAGAAAGAAGTACCCGTATATTCTTTGTATCGTCAGCCACTAACACTTTCTTCATATATGCACCTCCTGATGGTAATAAAAAATAGTTCAGACTTAGACACTCAAGGGAAGGGTGAATATAAAGCTGCTGCCTGTATCAAGCTTACTTTCACACCATATTTGCCCAGAATGAGTTTCAATAATTTCTTTGACAATCGCAAGTCCTAGCCCTGTACCCCGGGCTTCAAAATCATGATCTTTTACTTGGGAGAACTTGTCGAATATCTTTTCAACAAGCTCGGGAGGGATACCCACTCCTGTATCTTTCACCGAAACAAACATTTTTTTGTTTTTTACCGCTGCACTTACACATATTTTATCCCCGGCATTTGTGTATTTAAGGGCATTTGATACCAGGTTACTTACCACCCATACTATCCGCTCATAATCAGCATAAACTTTCGGCAGATTTTCGTTAGCTTCATAGTACAGCTTTACATCCTTCTGTATTGCCTGCTCGTAAAAGTGCTTAACCGAAGAATCGATAATTCCAAGAATAGAGCAAGGGACAATTTTAAATATAGATCTTCCCGATTCAATCCTTGACAGCTCAAGCAAGTCATTGACAAGGGCGGTGAGTCTTTCTCCATCTTCTTTGATTGCATCCAGAACGTCTCTTTGTTTATTATTTATACTTCCAAGTCCTTCATCCAGAATCAGGCTTGTGCCCATCATAATGGAGGTAAGGGGGGTCTTGAATTCATGGGATATAGTACCTATAAACTCCGTCTTAACTCTCTCCAACTGTTTGAGCTGGGTCACATTCTGAAACACTGCTATCAATTGCTGGACTTGGTTATTATTATCCTTGACCTTGCTAACCAACACGTTGAAGTAGTAGTCTTTTTCACAAAGTTTTATAAAGATAATCTTTTCTATATTGTCATCATTTGAGGAAAACACATTTGTAATGTGCTCAAATAATTCTTTGTTTCTAATGGCTTCAAGAAAATGCTTGTAAAGTACATCTTTTTCAGCTACTCTAAAAATTTTTTCACAGGCATTATTTAAAAGAAGGATATTAAAGCTGCTATCAAGCACCATTAAAGGTTCTGAAATACTTTTTACAATTGTGAGAGATTTGTTTTTTTCAGCGATGAGCGTTCCCAGTGCACTTTGTTCGTATTGCTGGAGTCTTCTTGTCATGTTGTTGAACTCGCGAGCGAGCTCTCCTATTTCATTTTGTGCACTGATATCAGCCTGCTGGTTCAAGTCACCGGCTTTTACAAGCTTAATAGTCTGGGTTAATGAATAGATGGGACGTAAAAATCTCTCGATAAAAAACCTGGAAGCTAAAAATCCTCCTGCTACCACTGTTGAAGCTAGAATAAGGATGAGATACGTAGATTTTTGGGCATTCCTTGTAGCCTCGTTCTTACTGTTTAGCATAGCTGCTTCATTTACGAGAGTGGCATTTTTAATCTCTGATCTGATTTTCAGAAAGACAGGCATGATTTTGGAACTGTAGAATTGGAAGTAACTACTTTCACCATGATAGCCATTTGTTTTCTGTAATTCTGAAAAGAGCTCCAAATATTCCGAATAGGCTTTATTAATATTTTCTATGGGCTTTTTTTCTTCCGGCTCAGTCACATTAGCATACTCTACATTGTACCATTTTAAAAACAAGTTCTTGTTTTGGGTAAATAAGGATAGCCCCTGTTTCTTATCTGTGCTAATGTAAGTCAAAACAGCCATATCCTGTTTTTCCAGTGCTTCAGTCATATTTGCAAGGGCATGTATGCTATTATAATTGTCCGATACCAGGCCGTTTATTGTTTTACTTAGACCGTAAAGGTTTACAGCCGACACTGACCCGACTAATGCAATGGCAATAACGAGGCACATATGTATCAATGAAATTTTACCTTTAAGCGTCTTTAACATACTATTTTCTACCTTCTTGAAGATTGGTTTTGAATTTATATATGACAATACCATTCTTATATATTATACAATTAAATCAAGTATAGGTTTGGTATACTTGAAAGTCAATAATACATACTAACAGTAAAGCTTAAAAATAAATGATATTACTACGTGCGAGCGAGATAGATAAGGTAAATTGTCTTTCACAAACAGGATAATTTCTTAAGCGGTAATCCTTGATTCTTTAGATAAATAGTGTAAGGGAATATAATAATTAAGCGTAGAAAGTGAGATGTATATAGCCTTTAATGTTATCCATAAGTATCATAGTGAATTTATTGGCAATAAATAAGGTGGGTGAGTTTAGTGATAAGAAGACTAAAAAGATTTATAATTGGCAGACCTCTAAAAAATGAGGCACTTGCGGATGAGAAATACGGTGTTTTGTGGGGGTTACCCATTCTGGCCAGTGACGCAATATCATCAGTTGCTTACGCAGGGCAGGAAATTTTATTCATACTTATACCTGCAATCGGCCTTTTAGCATATAATCAGCTTTTAGGTATTGCAGCAGCAATAATCGGATTATTGATATTGCTTACGCTTTCCTACAGTCAGACAATTGAGAATTATCCCAACGGCGGGGGAGCATATATTGTTGCAAAGGATAATCTTGGGGTGCTTGCCGGAGTTTCAGCCGGGGCCGCGCTCTCTGTGGATTATGTTTTGACAGTTGCGGTAAGCGTATCTTCGGGGGTAGAGCAGATAACGTCAGCCTTTGCACCACTAAGGCCGTATACTGTACTTATATGTGTTGTGCTTATACTGCTGTTAATGGTAGGTAACCTTAGGGGGATAAGGGAATCATCAAAAATATTCGGAATACCGACATATGCTTTTATGTTTGCAATCATATCAATGCTTATAGCGGGCTTTATAAAACTTAAGAGCGGGTATGTCCCTCCGACATCGGACATAAAAACTCTTGAACCAATAACTCTGGTCCTGTTATTAAATGCGTTTTCAAACGGGTGTACTGCGCTAACAGGTGTGGAGGCTGTAAGTAACGCTGTACCTAATTTTAAGGAGCCGCCAACAAAGAATGCAAGAAAAGTATTGATTATTTTGGCTATCATAGTATTTACATTGTTTGGCGGTACTTCGATTTTAGCTAAGTTTTATCCCGTAGTACCCGGCGAACATGGTGCTATGCTAGTTCAGATGGCTGAATTAATATTTGACAGAGGGCCTATGTTCTATTTTGTAACAGCTACTACATTTACCATACTCATTATGGCAGCAAACACTGCATTTTCAGGCTTCCCACTATTGATTTCGGTTGTGGCAAAGGACGGGTATTCGCCAAGGCAGCTTACTATGAGGGGAGACCGGTTAAGTTATTCAAACGGTATCATAGTTTTATCAGCGTTATCAATATTACTTGTCGTACTGTTTAAAGCGAAAGTAACAAACTTAATTGGATTATATGCTATTGGTGTTTTCATCTCGTTTACTCTGTCACAGTCAGGGATGTTTATGAGGTGGGTAAAAAATAAGGGTGACAACTGGATTCCCAAAGCAATAGTAAATGGCTTCGGAGCATTTGTGACTGCTATCGCAGTAGTTATTATTGCAATAACAAAGTTCCATCAGGGTGCATTCATAGTTGTATTCCTTATACCTATACTTGTATATGCAATGTTGAAAGTAAAAAAACACTATGTAGCTGTTTCTAAGCAGTTAAGGCTAAAACCAGAAGAAATGGCTGAAATAGATGTAGAACGTGACATTTATAGTAATCATGTAATAGTTCCTATCGAGAGTATCAATAAATCAAGTGTAAGGGCTTTAAGATACGCAAAAACCATATCTGATAACGTTATAGCCTTCAATGTATCAATTGATGAGGAAAGCGGTGACAAGATCAGGGAAAAATATGATATGTTAAATACCGATATACCTCTTATAATTAAATATTCGCCTTTCAGGAAAGTAGTAGACCCATTGTTGAAGTTTATTGAGTCAGCTGAATATGACTACAAGAAGGGTGATATGATAACAGTTATACTTCCACAGTTCGCGGTAAGGTCATGGTGGCATAGATTGTTGCACAATCATACCAGAGTATTTATTGAAAAAGAGCTGCTTAAGCATAAACACATAGTAGTATCTGTCATGCCTTTACAGCTTAAAGATGACAAATTTGTACTAAAGAGCGGTAAATATGATTAGAGTTTGAAAAAAAAGATACTTCGAGTCAGTCCGACAGTCTAAATTGATTGCCGGACTGTTTTTTATTGTCTAAGAAAGTGCACTTTCTTAGACAATAAAAAACATTGAATTTAAGCGCGTCCCATAATTCCTCCCTATGCTCGGAACGAAACATGCGCAAACAAAAGTGGCAAAACCACCTTTGTTCTTAAAAGTTTTTTCATGCAAATATGAAATGGAATTAAAAGGCAAATACAATAAGTATTAGATACACCAAATCTCATCTATACCAATAGTAAAACGTAAAAATAAGAGAAAATCATATGAGAGAAGTAGATAGAATAGCTAAACAAGTTTTCACATATAGGAGAGTTTTTAGCTTATAATTTATCGGAACTTTAGTTATTTTATCGCCAGGTTTATAATGATATGTATAGTGAAACACGACGTATTATAGCTCTTGACTCATAGTTTGTATTTCCCGGGAACATTACGACCTGAGTTAAGTTGCCTCAAAGTTTACTTGAGGGAAGCGGTGTGAATAAAGGGAGGAGACACTATGTCAAGGATAGGAATCTTAGTAAAAGGCTTAATAACAGCGGCATTATGGATATTGTATTTTACACTGGAAAAAGTTTATTATCCGGTGATTACCAATGAGGAAGCGCTAAAGCAGCTTGAAGATACATCAAGATCCTTTACAGACTATGCAGTTTATCAAAACCTATGGAATGCAGCATGGGTTGTGGTTGCAATAATTAGTGTTTTGATATTTTTACCTGAGTTTAAAGCTGCATTTCGCAGATTAAGAGGGGGGTATTAAATATGAGAAAGAAAATAGGTCTTTTCGGTATACTGGCTATAATTATTGTTTTTGTAGTTGCACTATCAAGTTGTAGAAAGCCTTATGACAAACCGGAATTGGTAACTATAGAGCCAAGCCAGACTGCATTTTTGATACCTTTAGACGGAAAGACATCGGCACAATCAGAATTTATGTCTGAAAAGTTTTTACTGGAAGCTAAAGTTGCTACCAAGCAGGTACAGATTCCCCATAGGTGGCTGCAGGAGGGAAGATGGCCAAACAACGGTAGATGGATACCTTCTGCAAGGCTTATTGTAGTAGAAAGAAAGCCCGAAACAAGGGAATGGACTGAAAATGATAAAACCGGTACATCCATAAAAAATGAAGGGATAGTAGCAGAAAGTAAAGAAAGTATAGGGTTTATGGCTAGGATGAATTGTTCTGCACAGATTGATGAAGGGGACGCTGTAAGGTTCCTATACAGATACAATAATAAGAGCCTGGCAGATGTAATGGATACCGAGATAAGGGCTAGGATAGAATCCAGCTTTGTCGAACAGTGTTCGAAGTATACTCTGGATGAAATTCTCCAGAATAAGGATAAAATAATGGGTGCAGTAAGGGATAATGTCGTATTGTATTTTAAAGAAAGAGGTATTAGTATAACAGTTATTGGCTTAAAAGGGGAGTTTACTTACCTCAATGAGGGTATACAAGAGGCTATTGATAACAAGTTTAAATCTTCACAGGCTCTTATAACGCAAAAAAATGAAAACGAAAGAGTGCTGTCAAAGGCTAAAGCCGACGCTGAAGCGGTAAAAATCCAGACTGAAACGATAAACCAAAGCATTAGGCTTAAGGAACTGGAAGTACAATCAAAGGCCATTGAAAAATGGGATGGAAAAATGCCTGAATATATCGGAGGAAACAGTGGGTCGATATTTAATATACCTGTTAAATAGAGGGTCTAATTGAATCCATTGGAGAAAGGACGGAGTAATATGATAGCTTTAATTGGAGTTGGAATACTAACACTTATCATGGGAATATTAGTAAAACACTTTAAGTGTTATTGGCTAATATCTGGATATAATACAGCGCCGGCGGAATATAGAAAGAACATTGATATTGTTGGGTTGAGCAGGTTGGTAGGCAACCTATGCTTTGCCCTTGCAGGGGTGTTAATGGTTTCGGGTATACTAAGTTACGCAAATTATAATGCAGCTTCTATGGCAGTATTGGCACTGATGTTTGTTATAACACCGTATTCGATAGTAAAGTCTCAGAAATACGATTTAAATGTTAAAAAGCGTTTCACATCTAGAAAAGGCTTTGTAACAGCTATGGTAATCTTTTTAGTACTAATTCCTATAGTGGTTGGTACTCTAGTCTTTCAGGGAGCTAAAGAACCGTCTATAGATATCAATAAAGAGTATATCGAAATAAGCGGGATTTATGCGGAAAGAATATTGATGAAGGATATAAGGGATATAGAAATTAAAGATACAATACCAAAGGTCATCATAAAAACAAACGGGTATAACTTTGGAAACGTTTTAAAAGGTAATTTCAAGTTAAAGGATATGGGGACAGGTAAGCTCCATATTCAAAGCAATAAATCACCGTATATATACATCTACAAGAATGAAGGATACTCAATAATTAATCTTAGCGGAAGTACCAAGACACAAGAGGTATACCAGGACTTGATGGTAAACTGGGGTAAATAAATATGCGTACTTTTTATAATAGAACGCTACCTTATTAACTTTAAAGCCCCGGAAGCAAGCCCGGAAGGCTCATAAGGTGAATATAGACAATTAGTTAGAGTAGTTGTATTATAATAATAGGTTGAGTTAGAATAAAGTTTGATTTAAGATGGTAACTATGTATATGGGAAAATGTTAAGAGGTGATTTAGCCTATGTTTTATAATGAAATGAGCTTAGGATACCTAATGGCAGCTTTTAGGGCACTGCAAAAGATTCCTGGTCTGATTAAGGAAATGATACCTAAAAAAGATAAGGAAAAGAAAAGTGCTAAGTTATAATATAAGAAAATGATTAAAAAGCCATAGCTTATGCATGGCTTTTTAATCATTTGGAATAACATGTAATTCTACGCCTTTATTTTTTCTTAGAAGCTTGTTTACGGTAGAGCCTCTAAGTATAGTTTGAAGCTTTGTTCTGGTAGGGTGACCTACAATTATCTGAGTAATATGCTTTTCACTTGCAAATCTAGACATCTCCCCTGAAATACTTTTCCCGGTCAGGGTAATAACTTCGGCGCCGAGCTGCTTTGCCAGCTTGTAGTGGCTTTCAAGCATATCAATATCTCTGGCGGTAGCCTTTGGAGCAAACAAATTAGTACAATCAACGCTTACTACCACCCATTCACATTTATACCTGCGAGCTATCCTTGCACCTCGTCGGATTAGTTTTTTAGCTGATGGACTGGAACTTATACATACCATGACTCGCTCAACCGTTTGCCAGGTATCGTTTATACCGTGTTCCTTCATGTATTCGGATAAATCCTCATCAACTTCCTCAGCAGTTTGCCTTAGGGCAATTTCTCTTAAAGCGTTAAGGTTTCCTTTCCTGTAAAAATTCTTTAAAGTTTGGTCAAGTTTATCCTGACTGTAAATATTTCCCCTATTCAACCTGTTTTGGAGTGCGTCCGGGGTTATATCTACAACCACTACTTCGTCAGCGTTTTCAATTACGCTGTCGGGGATAGTTTCTCTGACCGACAGCCCAGTAATCCGCTTGACGGTATCATTCAGACTTTCCATATGCTGAATATTAACTGTAGTGATGACATTAATACCGTTATTCAGAATTTCCTCTATATCCTCAAACCTTTTCTTGTGTTTAGAGATTGGAGGATTAGCATGAGCCAATTCATCAATTAGTACCGTCTGAGGATTTCTGGCAATGATAGCCTCAAAATCCATCTCCTCAGAGGTCATACCGTTATATTCAAGCTTCTTTCGGGGGATTAGCTCCAGCTGTCCGATCTGCTTACAGGTCTCATCCCTCTGGTGGCATTCTACATACCCTATTACTATATCGTGGCCTCTTCTAAGCATTCTATTGGCCTCACTTAGCATAGTGTATGTTTTGCCTACGCCTGGCGCATAGCCTATAAAAATTTTCAAGTGCCCCCGGTAGTCTGAAGCTGGTGATTGTGACAATGTTGAACCAATATTATTAAAGTCTTTACTCATATATTTGAAGCCCCTGTGCTAACTATAGTACCTTATTTGTTTGATTTAATTATACCACACTTGATTTGCAAGTGAATAGAAGCAGAAAAAGCATAGATATAATAAGCTGAAGAAATTTTTAAATACAAGTTTCTTATCCCACAAGCCGGCTGTGAAGTAGTAAGCATAGGTGTTTAATTGATTTTACGGATCAAAGAAAACATGTTAAATATAAAAACCTTAATTCAACATATATGTTTCTGAGGAATATACATAGAATAGACTACTTTATCCTGGAGGCACGACGATGCAGGTGTTTTATACTGTACGTCCTGGGGACACATTATTCCTTATAGCTAAGAGGTGGGATATACCACTGGATTCTCTTATAGCTGCAAATAACCTGACTGCTCCTTATAGTATCTTTCCGGGGCAGCAGTTATCAGTTCCACCAGGTGTGGAGACTGTGAGAGTCCGTTCAGGTGATACGGTTTATTCTATTTCAAGAACTTACGGAATTTCACCATCTCTGATAATCGAAGCCAATAGACTTTTGCCACCCTATATAATACAGGTTGGGCAGCTTCTTAAGGTACCGAGAGGGAATCCGTACTACATTGTCCAGCCGGGAGACACCCTTTCAGCAATAGCCTGGCGGTATAATGTGATGACCGGCGGGCGTAACCGTTTTGACCTTATACAGCAGGTAAACAGTCTTTCCTCTACAACAATTATACCAGGTATGAGGCTTGCTATTCCTTATGCGCCCCCTGGTGGTCCCGGGTTCATTGCATATACAAACGGTACTGGAGAAACCTACGATATATTGCTGTACAATCCTAGAAACGGAGAAAGCCCGGTACTGGTCAAGGGCCTTGCTGACAGGTTCTCAGTTCCCTACTGGTCAAGTGATGCTGCAAGGATTGCTTTCGTTGGAGTAGATAAAATAATCTACGTTACCGATACTTCAAACGGAAGCAGTCAAAAGATTGATCAACTGGAAGTAGAGAGTACGGTTTTGGATTGGGAGCCAAATGTGCCAAAACTAGCTTATGTAAAGGCCGATCAAATAGTTGTTTACGATGTTGTGTCGCATAAAGCACAAACAATAAGTCTAGCAGGAGCATCAGAGGTTCAGTGGCTGCCAAACGGCATGGAACTGCTTGCTGTAACTATTGATGAGAGCGGTGCCAGCCAAGTTTTACGTCTGCAGGTAGATGGTGGAGGGACACCGGAAATAATAAAGAACACAGAGGGACCGGTGCACAATATAAGAGTTTCACCTGACGGATCTTTTATGCTGTTTACAACTCCCGGAGTAAGTATATCAATTATAATGATACTCAATATAAATACAGGTTCAATGGTAGAAGTTCCGGGTGGGCCGCTTGCAAAGAATTATTATCCCGAATGGTCGCCCGACTCAAAAAGGATAGCCTACAGTGCTACCGAATATTCAGACAAAGGATACTATTCACTAATAAGGGTATATGATATAACCAGTAAAAGTGACCGTACATGGTCGGTATCCGACTGTTTTGCAACCCCGGTGACATGGTCTCCCAATGGTAATAGGATAGCTTACCTGTCAGGTTGCAATCAAGGGGGGATTGCAAGTGAGATATGGGCATTTGATCTGAGACACCCTGCTCCCATAGGGCTTGTAAGCAAGGGGAGGATTACAGCCCTTAGCTGGTCTCCTATAAATTCCTTTAGTAATTGAATCAGATATTCTAAAAAAAGCTCTATACTTAGAGCTTTTTTGTTGTAAAGCTAAACTGTAAAAAAATATATATATGGCATTTTTAATACAAATTAGTAAATGTTCTATTGACTGACTGTCAGTTAGTATATTAAAATGTGGATATTAATAGTTAAATTACCTAAATCAGAGGGATAGTGAATTAAGATGAAAACTGTTAAAAATCCTGAAGAACGTAAAAATGAAATTTTAGATGTCGCCCAAGAGTTGTTTGTCACCAAAGGCTTCGAGCATACAGCTGTAAGTGATATAGTAAAAAAAGTTGGAGTATCTCAAGGGACTTTCTACTATTATTTCAAATCTAAGGATGATATTTTGACAGCTATTTTACAGAGGTATGCTGAAAGTATATCTTCCACTATTACCAAGGTAGTAGAGGATAGGCAAATAAGTCCTCAGAATAAACTACAATTTATTATCAATGAATTTTATATATTTGAAAAAGGAAAGGAAAATATTGTTCAATATGTGCACAGGGAAGAAAACTCTGAAATGCACCAACGCATTGCCGAACAGATTATTAAGAGTTTGATTCCTTTGATTGCTATTGTCGTAAAAGAAGGGGTGGAAAAAGGGGTTTTCAATACCGATTATCCTAATGAAACAGCGGAAATTCTATTACCGGGGATTGGTCAGTATATCCATAATTCTATAAGCCTTTGCGGTGATGAGGCTAAATGCGGTAGAAAGCTTGAAGTAATGACAAATATAATAGAAAAGGTTCTTGGGGCAAAATCTGGACTCTTGAAATTTTGAAGAATGAATTAAACAAGGTGGGGTGAGTGTAAGTGAGTGAAAATAGCATTTTTAACCTAGAAAATGTAACCAAGGAATATAGAATGGGAGAAGTTCCGGTTATAGCATTAAAATCCGCTTCGTTTGGTATACCAAAGGGTGAGTTGGTAGTTGTTTTAGGACCTAGCGGCTCAGGTAAAAGTACCTTGTTAAACATTATGGGGGGGATGGACCTAGCGACTACAGGGAAAGTGTATTTTGATGGAACGGATATATCTAAATATACTGATAAACAGCTTACATTTTTTAGACGCAAACGTATAGGTTTTGTATTCCAATTCTATAATCTAATGCCCAATTTGACAGCTAAGGAAAATGTAGAGCTTGCTACCGAAATATCTGAGAACCCGTTAAATATTGACGAAGTGTTATATCGGGTAGGGTTAAAAGGTAGGGAGGGGCATTTCCCATCACAAATGAGCGGCGGAGAGCAGCAGAGAGTTGCTATTGCCAGGGCTATTGCAAAAAACCCTGATGTATTGCTATGTGATGAGCCCACAGGAGCACTGGATTTTTCTACAGGTATTAAGGTATTGGAGTTGCTAAGAGATATAAATAGGGAAACTGGAAAAACAATTATTGTTATAACGCATAATCAGCCGATAGCTCAAATGGCCCATAGAATAATCAAAATGAGAAGTGGTGAGGTAATCGAAATAACAACTAATGATACTCCTTTAGACCCTGGGCAGATTGAGTGGTAGGAGGGCTTTTAATGGGTATTTTAAATAAAATGCTGTTTAGAGAAATCATAAAATCAAAAAGCCAGTTTTTGGCGGCTGTAGCAGTTATTTTTGCAGGGATTTCTGTTTTTTCTGCTTCGTACATGTCCTATCTTAATCTAAAGAATTCAAAGGATTATTATTATGAAAAATACAAATTCCTAGATTACTATGCTGAAGCAAAAAATATTACGCCTGAAGTATTGAAGCAGGTTAAGGCACTAGATGGTGTTAAAGAGGCCAACGTAAGGATTAGTGAGGATGTTGGTGTCGATATGGGAAAAGATAAGCGCATAACGTTAAGGCTTATTTCGATGCCCGATGATAAAAAGAGTATAATAAACGATATATTTTTTACTTCCGGTACCTACTTCAGTTCTAAATTTCAGAACTCATGCATGGTAAACAGAAAGTTTGCGGAATATTATAGACTTTCTGAAGGGGATGTTCTTAAGGCGGTAATAAATCTAAGGATATATGAACTGAAGATAGACGGTATTGTTGAAAGTCCGGAGTTTATTTACACTATGAAGTCAGTAACCTCAATTTCGCCTTCTGCGGAAAACTTCGGGATAGTTTATATTAAAGAGTCTACTGCTCGTACAATACTGGGTTACGGCAATAGTTACAATCAGCTGCATGTGCTTTTTGAGAAAAATGCAGATATAAAAGCTACCAAAGATAAAATAGAAAAGCTTTTGAAGCCTTACGGGTTTTCAAACGGGATAGAACGTAAGGACCAGTTGAGTCATAAAATGCTTATTGACGATATTGAACAGCTAGAAGAAATGTCGGTAATGTTTCCGGCTATATTTTTGACCGTGGCAGCTATGATTATCTATGTAATGCAGAGAAGGTTAATAAGTACCCAAAGAACCCTTATAGGTGTTATGAAGGCGTTTGGATATACTAACAAAAGGATTTTGTTACACTACATTCTATTTTCATTACTGATATCTGTTGTCGGATCTGTTTTAGGGGTTGCTGTAGGACCGTATATAAGCAAGTATATTACAGCTATGTACACTAGAATTTATAGCATTCCAGTGCTAGACTTTAAATTCTATTGGGATATTTTATTTACAGGTGTCTTATTAAGTATGAGCTTTTGCCTTATTGCGGGCTATAGTTCTGCCAAGAGAATACTTAGTATCCAACCGGCGGAAGCAATGCGCTCCGAAAGGCCGACTTCGGGTAAAAGGATATTTTTAGAGCGTATAAAGCTTATTTGGGGAAGCTTAAATTTTGGCTGGAAGATGAGCATAAGAAATATTTTTCGAAGTAGGCAAAGGTCTATTTTTACGATATTAGGTTTTATATTTACAATTATGCTGTTTATGATATCCATATTCTTTATTGATTCAATAGACAACATTCTTGTACAGCACTTCTATAAGTTCCAGCAGCAGGATTATAAAATTGTGTTTTCAAAGCCGGCGTCTTATTACGACGCATTAGAACTTAGTAAGGTTAAGGGTGTCAGGCGTTCTG
Organism: Clostridia bacterium; assembly: GCA_026416815.1. Lineage (GTDB taxonomy): Bacteria > Bacillota > Clostridia > Acetivibrionales > DSM-2933 > SKW257. The sequence goes on from JAOAEJ010000024.1 coordinate 17,213, forward strand.
AGCCCATTATGGAGATCCCTGTAGAAATAAAGAAGGGCTGGAATAAGAAGAATACTTTATTAGTGGGTTTAGTGGATGATAACTCGTTTTATAACCTAATTGATGAAAACCAGCGCCCCATTCAATTACCAAACGACGGTATGCTTATGGCTAAATCAATAGCGGATAGGCTAATGGTTAAGGCTGGAGATACAGTAACGGTACGTTTTTTTGCAGGGACTGTAAAAGAAAAGGATGTGAAAGTTGCCGGGATTGTCAAACAGTATACAGGCTTCAGTTGCTTTATGAGTTTGAAGCAGGAGGGAAGTTTGCTTGAAGAGGGGAACTTTGCTACCGGCGCACTAATAAAAGCTGATAAAGGGATGTATAGCGCAGTAAAAGAAGAGTTGTTTAAAATACCGGGAGTTGAGGTGCTGGAAAATAGGCTTAACGATTATAAAGCATTTACAAAATTCTTGGAATTAACTTATATGTTTATAGCACTAATGGTCCTATTTGCCAGCATTATGGGTTTTGCAATAATTTTCAATACCACCGTAATAAATATTACTGAAAGAAGAAGAGAATTTGCTTCATTAAAAGTTCTGGGCTATACAAGAGGTGAGGTAGAAAATGTTATACTCCGGGAAAACTTATTGCTTGGTTTTATAGCTTTGCTGCCGGGAGCACTTGTAGGCAGATTAATGTGCGGAATGCTCGGTAAGATGTTTGTAAACGATTTGTTTGTACTGGATGTTCTTGTTTACCCAAGAACTTATATTATGGCGTTTGCGAGCATATTTGTTTTCATTATATGTGCGCAAATGGCCAATAGAAATAGCATATCCGGGCTTGATATGGTAGAAGTCTTAAAAAATAGGGAAGGTTGAGAGGGGGATAAAAATGAAAAAGATAGTAATTGTTATTGGTGTATTGGTTGTAATCGCAGTGGGTGCTTTATTTGCACTAAACAGTATGAACTCTATGGATGTTAAGGTTTTTAATGTAAAAATGGGTGAAATACAGGAGTATGTTGAAGTACGTGGTAAGGTGGATCTGGAGACCAAGGAAAAGGTTTATAGTAAGTTAGAGGGTATTGTAAAAGAAATAATGGTTAAGGAAGGACAAAATGTTGATGTAAATACTAAACTGGCTGCAGGGGACGCTGAGGATCTGGATATAGCAATTAAGAAAGCACAGTCTGCGTATGAGGCTGCAAAGGCAAAGCTGGACGATTTGAAGGGCAGTATTAAGCCGGAGCAGGTCAAACAGGCCCAGGCTCAGGTAGAACAGGCGAAAAAAGCTGCTGAAACAGCTCGAAAGGATTATCAGTACAAAAAAGAAAAGCTGGATAAACTCCGCGCGCTAAAAGGTAGCAATGAACAGAATGTGAAGGATGCCGAAATGCTTGTAGCTGCCGCAGAGAATGCTCTAAGTAGCGCTGAGCAAAGCTATAAGATAGCCCAATACAACCTTGATATGTTGAGTAAGGGACCGTCTAAGAATGCGATTAAAGCTCAGGAAGCTAGTGTAGAGCAGGCAAAAATACAATTGGATGAGGTAAAAAACAAGACAGGTAAAGTTTATGCTTTCTCAGGTATTAAGGGAACTGTGCTTTCAAAAAATATTGAGGAAGGTTCCGCAGTTCAGGCTGGAACACTACTTTTTGAAATAGGAGATTATGACTCTGCGTATATTAGAGTAGATGTTTTAACCGACGATGCCGGCAAGGTTGAGATAGGACAAAAAGCGGTTATTAGCGGTGAGGCATTAAATGATAAGGAGATAGTAGGGGAAATATATTATATAGCTCCAAAAGCAGAAAGTACGATTTCTTCTCTCGGTGTAGAACAGCAGAGAATAGAAATGAGAATTAAATTTGATAATAGCAGCTTGAAGCTAAGGCCGGGCTATGGAGTAGACGTGAAAATAGTGACACAGGAAAAAAAATCTGCAGTATATGTTCCCGAAAAAGCTGTCTTTGATATGGATGGAAAGGATACTGTGTTTATTGTAAAGGACGGTAAAGTGGAAGCTAGAAGCATAAAAATCGGTATGGAAAATAAAGATTATGTAGAGATTATTGAAGGTATTAGTGAAGGAGAAGAAGTTGTAGACAGCCCGGATAATAATTTGAAGCCGGGAACAAAGGTTAAATAATAAATACAAAAATAAATTAAGCATTGATGTGGAAAGATGGTGAGGAATATTAATTCCGATACCCATCTTTTTTGATTTTTGTAGATATTAACATAAAATTAACATAATTCTAGAAAAAAAATTTTAAGGTGATTGTGTTATATATTGACATAGGGGAGAAGTGATTGGTATAATTTGCATAAAAGAGTCGGAAAACGCTGAAATATGGTAGTGCGTCTTAAAATAGTTAGTTTTCCAATCAAAATAGTCAAAATAAGAATAATTTCTAATATTATTCTCTTGGAATTTTACAATCAAATAAAGATTTAGGGGTGATAGTATGCGTATTTTATTGGTTAATCCTCCTTATCCGGAGAAGAGTGTAGGCTTTAAGGGGCTGATTACTGTTGAGCCTTTAGCTTTAGAATACCTTGGAGCAGCGGTATCTGACCATGAGGTGGAAATTCTCGATATGGTAATTGAACCGGATTTAATCAAGAAGATGGAAAGCTTCAAGCCTGATTTAATATCTATTACAGGTTTTACCGTCCATGTAGGAGTTATACGCCAGCTTTGCAAATCAATTAAGGAAATTAATCCAAAGATAACTACTATAGTAGGGGGATCCCATGCTTTTTTTAAGCCAGGGGATTTTTATTCTTCACATATTGATGTTATTGTAGCAACTGATGATATCATGGTGTTTCCGAAGATAGTCAGTTGTGTACAAAAGGGGAGTGGCCTTGGGGATATTGCCGGCCTCCATATTAAAATTGATGACAAGTGGATACATACAGGTAATGCTTTGTGTATAAGTGACTTAGATTCTTTGCCTTTTCCCAATAGGCAATTGACAAAAAAGTATAGGGAAAGTTATAAATGGTATTTCCATAAGAAGGTGGCTACCGTATGGGGTTCAGTAGGTTGCCCCCATAGATGTTATTTCTGTACCCAATGGATTAAATCAAATGGAAAATTTATCGCCAGGTCACCGGAATCGTTGGTGAGTGAAATTGAGACGATAGAGGAAGAACTGGTGTTTATAGCTGATGACAATACTTTTGCAGACATAAAGAGGGCAGAGAAAATATACAGCTTGATAAAGGAAAAGGGACTAAAAAAGAAGTTTATCGGTTATTGCAGTCCTAAAATAGCTGTGATACATAAGGACTTAATAAAAAAATGGGCGGAAATCGGCCTCGTGCAGGTGGTGGTAGGATTTGAGTCTATTAGAGAGAAAGACCTGCATGATGTTAAAAATAAAAGTAGTCTGGAAATTGCAGAGAAAGCAATCGAGGTTTTTAGAGAATATGGAATAGACACTATGGCAAGCTTTATTGTCTATCCGGATTTTGATGTTAAGGACTTTGCTGCATTACGTAAGTATGTTAACAGCAAGAAGTTGTTTTACAGTGAATACACGCCACTAACCCCATTTCCAGGTAGTACTCTATATGAGCAAAGGGTGAGTGAAATAACGAGCAGCGACCCGGAATTGTTTGATATGCAGCATATGGTGTTACCTGCTAAACTACCGTTGAAAGAATTTTACAGGCAAATGTCAAAAACTTATTTATCAAGTCATTCCCTGTGGAATGCCCTTAGAGCAAAATTGAATCTCTCTATAAGCTTTAATCCATTTAGCAAGGTTATGATTTCCTATTATAAATTCTTACTTAATTTAAGACGGGCTTATAAGAACCATGATGTACAAAAGCAAGACACATATAAGTTTAATTTATAGAGTTTCGGGAGGAGTGTAGAAAATGGCAAACCAAGTAATTGATAAAGAAAGAATTAATGAAGAGGTCAAAAGAGCAGTAGCTGATATTATAGGTATGGATGAGTCTGAAATCTGCGATGAAATGTCTCTTTTAGGGGATTTGGGAATAGATTCGCTGGATTTGGTTGATTTACTTACGTCTGTGGGAAAAACTTTTAGAGTGGGTATATCGGTTGAGTATTGGACAGAAAAGATTCATGCGGAATCATTAAGAATTGGTGAAATAGGAGCGGATGCGACATTAAGTTCTATATCTGAACTCACTGGGTTAAAGTTCAATGAGGATGATGTTGAACACTTGAATGAGGTATTAGAGGGTTCGTACCAAACCTGGGACGTTGTACGCAATATACTGAGCTTTATTCGAGTTGAGAGTTTAGTTAATTATGTTAGTACTAAGGTGTCAGAGGAGAACTAAATGGGAAATAAAAAAAATAGAGTAGTTGTAACCGGCGTTGGAGTTGTTTCACCTATAGGAAATAATGTTAGTGATTTCTGGCGTAACTTGGTGGATGGAAAATCCGGCTGTAGCATGATATCACTTTTTGATCCGAGGAGCTGTAAGTGTAAAATTGCAGCAGAAGTTAAAGGTAAGTTACCTGAGCTTCCACCATTCTTAGACTATGGAAATGAAATCAATATGAGTAGGGCAACCCGTTTAGCGCTATTAGCACTTGCTGAGGCTTTAGAGAGTGCAAAGATCAGGCCGGATGAATTTAAGACTGAATATAATAGCGCGGTTATACTTGGAGCTGGCTTAAGCAGTTCTAACTTTCATCCCTTATATGACTTCATACTTGGAAATATATATGACGTAAATAAATTCGAAGTTGAAAGGCTGGTAGATTCGGTCAGATCCGGGCATTTACCGGTTGATTACTTAGAGCCGTTTACATGCGGATATAATCCTGCAGCCACTATAGCCTCCTTGTTGGAGGTTAGAGGTGCAAATAGAACTATATCGACAGCTTGTGCAGCAGGGACACAAGCCATAGGTGAAGCTTTCAGAAAAATCAGAAATGGTGACCTTGATTTAGTTATAGCCGGTGGCACCGATGCGATGATTGATATGGAGGGGTTTACGCTCTTTTCAATATTAAATGTTATGTCTACCAGGAACGAGCAGCCTGAAAAGGCCAGTAGACCTTTTGCTGCTGGAAGAGACGGCTTTGTACTTGGGGAAGGTTCTGGTATTTTAATTATGGAAAGCTTGGAAAGGGCATTAAAGAGAAATGCACCTATACTAGGAGAAGTTATTGGTTATGGTTGTACTACAGATACATACCATGTGACTACACCTGCTCCGGATGGCACGGCATGTGCAAGGACAATAAAAATGGCCTTAAATGATGCAAATATTGATGGTACCTATGTTGACTATATAAATGCCCACGGTACTTCTACTTTTTATAACGACCAGGTAGAGACGTTAGGAATAAAAAATGTTTTTGAATCTACAGCATACAAAATTCCTGTCAGCTCAAGCAAGTCTATGATTGGTCATTTAGTTTCCGCTGCTGGTGCTGTTGAGTTTATTGCCAGTTTGTTTAGCATAAGAGATGGAATTATCCATCCAACCATAAATTTAGAAGAGCCTGATCCGGTTTGTGACCTTGATTATGTACCAAACAAAGCGAGAGAGCAAAAAGTTAATATTATTATGTCCAATTCTTTTGGCTTTGGAGGCCAGAATGTTTCAATTGTCGGTAGAAGGTATGAACCATAAAATACGTCACCTAGTAAATATTATAATCAGAGGTTTAAAATGATAGATAAAAAAGTTGTAATCACAGGGTATAGCACTGTTATGCCCCAAAGTACGGAAGATACGTTTTTGAACGTATTTCCAAATAGGAAATTACAGCGTCTGGCAAGAAGAAGCGGAATTCTTCTAATGGCAGCTGTCAACGAAGCAATGAAAATGGCCGGGCTGGATGTAGGCTGCCTTCCAAATGAACGGATAGCTATTTTTGTTGGTGAATACATGAACCAGAAGCAGGATTTGTCCACAATATTGGACGTACTTAGCGGTTGTACTTCTGAGGGTACTACAGGCAAGTTTGATGATGGACTTTATCATAGCTACTCAATTAAAGCCTGGAATGCTTCCAGTGCCCTTTCAAATCTTCCCAACATTCCGGGATTTCTTGTTGCTTTAGCATTGCAAAGCAAAGGATACTTGTCAACAGAGTTGTCTACTTGTGCAGGTGGGTTATTATCAGTGGCAGAGGGATACGAAAAAATACGTTCCGGTGAAATGGATGTTGTTATCACTGGGGGAACAAGTTCAAAAACAAATATTTTGGAAGAAGTCAAGTATCAGAAGTTAGGCTTCTTTTCGGCAGATGATTATAAAATTGTTGAAGGAGCCGGAGTTATAATACTAGAATCGGAAGAAAGCTCAAAAAGTCGTGGATGCAAGCCACTAGCAGAGGTAATAAGTGTAGGAATGTCTTTTTCACCTAAGATGTATAGACAGAAGATCTTTGATAATGAGGGTGTTTCTCTTTCAGTAAGGAAAGCTGTTGAGGGGGCAAACTTGGACAAGGATATCCGTATTGAATACTTCCCTGGGACTTTTTCAAAAAAGTTTTCTAATGATGAAGAGAATATGGTCAAAGGAATGCCTTATAAATTCTGCATTAACAGCCCGGCAAAAGAATGTACGGGATATACATTTGCTGCTGCCGGAATAGTAGAGTTAATTAAGGCTTTAGAGAAACTAAATACTAATAGAGAAGCTGACCCAATGTTTGCAATAGCAAATGTTTTCAGCTTGGGAGGCCAAAATGCCTCAGTGATGATAGGAGGTCAAAGATGAAATTCGGGTTTATAGCGCATACTGCTTCTAAAGATGAGATAAATATGCTGCGTATCATTGAGCAGTTAAGAAGTTCACCTTTGAGTGATTTTTTAAATGGTAATAGTGTAAGTGTTAATAATGATTTAGAATGTGATATAAAAACTAGCGTTGATTTTGTAGAATCTATAAAAATTACTTCCTCAGCAGGGGCTGAATGTACAGGTAAGATAACATATTTGCCAATACTGCCTGAAGAAATAACGTCATCCCAGGATGCAGCTTTAGAAAGGATTATTAAGGCTGCAAAGGATCTGGAAAAATGGGGTGCGGATATTATTGGTCTTGGCGGCTATACTGCGGTTGTGGGAGGGCGTGGTAAAGAAGTCCAAAAGGCTCTTAACACAGCTACTGTGACTACTGGAAATTCTTACACAACCTATACATCCATAGAGACAATGGAATACATAATTAATCGGCTAGGCTTGAAGCTTAACGAGATTCAAACAGCCGTTATAGGGTTTCCGGGTAGTATATCGCTGGCAATTACAAAAATATTGGCTGTACAAGGAGCAAAAATTACAGTAGTAGGCCGTAGGAACAATCTTACAATCAAAAATTTTCTAGCTGAATTGGAGCCACAGGCACAAGAGAATGTAAGTGTAACCCTTCAATTGAAGGAAGCTTTAGAAAATGCCGACCTGGTCTTTGCTGCTACTTCTACCGGATCGGTAATAGACCTGGACTGGATGAAACCTGGGGCTATAGTAATTGATATCGGAGAACCGAAAGATGTCATCAAAAGAGAAAATGACCGGGACGATGTTCTCGTTTTGGACGGCGGTAGATTTAATATAGATGAAAGTGTCAATATAGACAGCCCATTAGGTGCACTGTTCAAAACAGGATTTTACGGATGTGTCGGAGAAACTGTATTGCTTGCTCTTGAGCAGTTAAAAGAAAATTTATCCCTTGGCAGAGTATTAGGCATTGAAAAGATTGAACAAATCGGAAGTATTGCTAAAAAGCATGGATTTAAGGTTACTGAATTACATAGTTGGGGAAGCCCGGTTGATGATACAGTCCTTGAAAGGATAAGAAAAATTATCTATAAAAATAATAACAGTACAAGCGTAAGGCTAAATACCTTTGATAGTGTTATGAAAGATACTAAGGAAGCTGTATGGGAACGGTATAAAAATCATATGAATCCTGTTCTGGCTGCAATTTCCGAAGCTGGGGATTACGATCGTACATTTGTAAAAGCTAAGGGCATAAATCTATGGGATACAGACGGCAGAATGTATTATGATTTTGTAGGGGGATACGGCTCTGTAAATCTTGGACATAATCATCCGAGGATTATTGAAGCTGTACGGAAGTTTGTTGATTTTGGAGCACCGAGCTTGCTTCAGGTATCTCCAGGCCTCTTTTCATCAGCCCTTGCAGAAAACTTAGCCAAAGTAACTCCGGGTAATCTTGAATTTACGTTCTTCTGCAACAGTGGAGCTGAAGCAGTTGAAGGAGCTTTGAAACTCGCACGTATACATACGGGTAGGCATAAATATGTATCCACAATAAACAGTTTTCATGGGAAAACCTATGGTTCATTATCTGTTACAGGCAGAGAAAAGTATCAGAAGTATTTCCAACCTTTGTTGCATGAAACCACATTTGTCCCATTTGGTGACATTAATTCTCTGGAGGAGGCATTGGCTACCGGGGATGTAGCTGCTTTTATAGTTGAGCCTATCCAGGGTGAGGGAGGAGTAATCGTTCCACCGCAGGGGTATTTAAAGAAGGCTGAGGAGCTATGCAGGCAGTATGGAACTCTGCTTATTATAGATGAGATACAGACTGGATTTGGGCGAACAGGCAAGCTTTTTGCTGTTGAATACGAGGGTGTTGTTCCTGATATTCTTACTGTAGCCAAATCATTAAGTGGAGGTCTTATTCCTATAGGAGCTTATATTACCACTAAGGAAATATGGGAAAAGGCATATGGAAACCAAAACAGATATCTGCTGCATACCAGTACATTTGGCGGGAATAATTTTTGCACCTCTGTAGGGCTTATGGCACTTGAAGTTATATTAACCGAAAGCCTTGAAAAGAATGCTCTGGAAGTTGGGCAATACCTTAGAAGCGGATTAGAGAAATTAACTGAGAAATACAATTTTATGAAAGGAGTCAGGGGGCGCGGCTTGATGATAGGAATTGAGTTCTACCAACCTATGGATGGTGGACTTGAAAGAATGAAACAGATGTTAACATCTATGGTTCCTAATCAGCTCAAATCCAAGCTTCTTACTTTACCTGAAGGCTTGATAAATAAATTTAATGATTTTGTAGCTGAATGCCAGGTAGAAATTGAGAAAAACCTGGAAGATAACTTTACATCCCAGATTGCTACAAAGCTCTTAAATAAGTTTGGAGTCTTGACAATAGTAACTCTTAATAACCCTAACGTAATGAGAATACAGCCACCTTTAACTATTAAAAAGGAAGAGGCCGACTATTTTATACAGGCACTTGATGTAGTCTGCAGTGAGATTAGCGTTCTCGACAAGGGGGACCTTGAGAAATAGATGAGAGTTGAAGTTTTTCGTTCAATAAAAGAAATACCCTCCTGTGTTTGGGACTCACTTCTCAAAAGAGATGAAACTTTTATGTCACATAGGTATTTGACATTAGTGGAGGAAACGAGTCCCGAGGACTACGAGTTTTGGTATCTGCTGGTTTATGATGGGGATAAACTGGCGGCCTCCATGCCCTTATTTCGTATGCCAGTATTTCTTGACCTTCTTTCTACGGGGGTGGCAAGAAAAGCAATAAAATTCTTGAGAAGATTTTATAAAAACTTCTTTATAATCAAGCCCCTTATAGGGGGGTGTCCTCCTTCGTTAGGCAATAACAATTTGCTTATCAGCAAAGAGGCTGATATCGTTAAGGTTTTGTCAGCATTAAATGATAGTGTTGAAACGATTGCAAAAGAAAACAGAATTGGCCTTATAGGGTTAAAAGAATTTGAACCGATGTCATCAGAACAGCTTGCACCACTTATACCTAAGGGGTTTATAAAGGCATCAAGCTTGCCAACCAATAAATTAACATTGGTTGGTTCAAGTTTTGAAGAGTATTTGAAAGCGCTTCGTACTCCCTACAGACAGTCAATAAATGCAAATCTTAGGAAGCTTGAAAAGGGTGGAATTGAAGTCAAAGTATTGTATGATTTTTCTGAAGTGTTCGATGATTATTGTTATAGCCTTTATGAGGCTGTTATAAACAAGGCTGAGTTTCAATTAGAGAGGCTGACTCCGGAATTTTTCAGGAAGATGTCCGAATTGCCTGAAAATGAAGCTGCATTAGTTACCCTCTGCAAGGATGGGACGATACTAGGATATTTTTTAGTATGCAATTCCGGGGTGGACTCTATATCTGCAATGTTTGCCGGAATCAACTATGAGTATAGCAGGCAGTACGATATATACTTTAATTTATTTTATCAAGTTATTAAGCTGGCGTACGCCAGGAATAAAAATATAGTTGAGTTTGGGCAAAATTCATACCAGTTAAAGTCACGGCTGGGCTGTAAGCAGATACCTTTGGATATATTTATTAAACATACTAATAGGGGCTGGCATTATATCCTATCTAGGCTTACACATGTTTTATTTCCGAAGTATGAGCTTAAGGAGAAAAATGCATTCCGGGAAAGGGGCAAATGATTTATGGGGGTTATACAAGACTGGAAGATTAATATTGCTTGTGCAGATTCGCTAGTAAGAAAACGGCCAATCTTTGCAGCTTGGCACATTACCTATAGGTGTAACCTGCAGTGCAAATTCTGCAGTTTTTGGAAGAATGAAGTTGATTTGAAACGTGAATTTACTGTAAAAGATTTCGAGGAAAGTTCGAAAAAGCTGACCAAATTAGGAGTCAGAGTAGTGAATTTGGCAGGAGGAGAGCCCTTTGTACGCAAAGATTTGCCTGATATTGTAAGGGCATTTACTTCCGACCACATTGTCATTATTAACTCCAATGGCTCTATGATTAATAGAGAAAATGCACGGGCGATTTGGGAAGCAGGCACTGATGTTATGAACATCTCCCTGGATTTCTATAGCAAGGAAAAACATGACTTTTACCGAGGCAAGGGTGTATACGAAAAAGCATTAAATGCAATTGAACTGCTAAAGCAGACGAGATTGAGGAAAACTCAAAAAATAGCTATGCAGGCTATACTCAGCGCCGAAAATTATAATGAATTTGAAGAGTTGGTGAAGTTAGCGGAAAAACTTGAGGTGGAATTTACATTCAATCCGTATAGGCCGGGAGAGCATGAAGTAGATTTAGGCATGAAGGATTATGACTTGAGTATGCTATATGACCTCAAAAAGAAGTATAAGTATTTCAAGGCTACAAGCTATGCTCTGGATAGGACGGTTGAGTTTGTAAAAAACGGATACTCCCCAAACTGTGGTATGGGAAAATATATGATTGCATTGGACCCATACGGAAATATAGGCCCATGTGAAGCTCGGCTAGAGTTGCTTGCCGGGAATATACGGGAGTTTGAATCGGATAAAATATTATCAAAGCTTAATAAAATACATAGTGAAAACAGTTGCTCTTCCTGTCTTACCAGGGAGAGAAGTGAAGTAGAACCTTTATACCATTTTGGCGGATGGGAATGGATGAAAAATTTATTCGATGTAAGAAAAGGTTAGTTTATAGTATTTAGTAAGCATTATTACAAAGTAAATTTAATTTAAGAAAAGAGAAGCTTACTACCAAGGTGTTGCAATGGTGGTAAGCTTCTCTTTCTAAAGGATTATGAGTTCTATGTACAATGTAAAAGCTTACATTATAATTGCATAAGAGGTTAGCGTGAAAAACACCTCAAAGACTCTTCGGAGTCCCTAAAAAAGGGTATGCTCAAATAAAGGCACTATAGTCCTTTGAAAAATTAATAGGTATTGATTTAAGCCAGAGAAATGTCTGCGGCTTTAATTATCCCTT
>JAOAEJ010000030.1 GCA_026416815.1 Clostridia bacterium
CATCAGCCGATAAACTCGCTAAATACGCAGGGATAGCCCCGGTAACATATTCATCCGGGGAGAAAGACAGGAAATTCAAGAGCAGGCAGGGAAACCGACACCTATACGGCATAATACACAACCTAGCAGCTAGAAACGTAAACCAAGGAAGGAACAAAAACAAGCCTGTAAATGAACTTTTCTTTGAGTATTATCAGCGTAAAATGTCACAAGGTAAAACGCAGCACCAAGCCGTAATTTGTGTAATGCGTAGGCTGATAAATATTATCTATGGAATGATGAAAAACAAGACCGAGTACATTCACCCAGTACTTCCCAAGAGTAAGGCAGAATGATAAAATTAAGATATTGAACATTGAAAACAACCCAATAAGTAAGCCCTAACAAAGAGGGCTTTACTTTAGGGTAGAATTATTACTTGAATAAGGGATGTATGACCCGAAAACCGCTAGATTCCTGCAAGAGGATACTTATAGAGGTGACCCAAATGACCCATTGAGCTTGAACCTATACACCTACTGCAACAACGAGCCGATAATGTATGATGATCCGACTGGACATAACAAAAATCCGGTATGGGCTCCTTACCAAGTGAGTTCTTCGGACGTGAAAAAGGCAGTCCAAATAAAACAGCAAATGCAGGAGAAGCAAAAGGTAGAGACGTATAAAAAGCTAGCTCAGCAAACACCAGCAGTTGTTCAAATTGGTACAAAGAAAGCTACTGCGCCTGATTATAAGGATTATAAAGAGGCTAAAAAGATAAAGGAACAGGTTAATAAGAACCAAGCGAAAGAAAAAGAAACAAACAAAGTTGCAAATAAGGCGACGGGTAATAGTAGTTTGCCTAGTACAGTTTCATCAGTTAGTAATACAGTTGGTGTTACAAGTAGGGTAGGGAAAACTACAGTCAATGTTAGTTTTAATCCTGGAGATTCCATTATAAAGAGAATAGTAACTATAGGCGATGGAATTATTGATGCTTTACCAAATACAAATGAAACTAGTAAACCTCTTAAACTAATTAATAAAGCTGTAGAGTTAGGTGGTAAGGAAGCGAAATTCTCATCAGGTAGTGTTTTAAGTCTAGGTACTCTGAAAAATTTACAAGTTGTAGGGAAAGTAGCAAAGGGCACAGGGATAGTCGGTACAGCTTTAACTCCATTTACAGAGTTGCAAACGTCAATGAATATGTATAAAGATGATTTAGCGCTTGTTGCTCAATACGATCCTAAGAACTATAATAAAGCGTTAGTGGTTGCTACTGTTGGGTCCACAGCTGATGCTGCTTCATTTGGGTTTGGCAGAAGTATTGCTAATACTATTCCATCTTTAGTGCAGCTTCTTCCGGGGAAAGATCCGCAATGGACTCAGGGGTGGATTGACACTGTTAATGCTAATGTCAATGCAAAGAGGATATTTATAGGTAAGTAAGAGGCATATAAGAAATTATTGTTAAAATAATTTGTACTATTTCAATAATAGGAGACTTCAGAATATGAAAAACATGCTTAAAATCTTATATGGAAGCCTACGTTTTAGAAAGAAGGCTGACTACATAATTATCCCATTAAAAGTGATATATATTATTTATTCCATTCCTTTTCTGATATTTGCATTTCTTTTATTTATCAGGAGCTTTGGAGGGTTTGGAAGTCCCCAAAATGAAAAAATTGGGATGGTAAAAAGGATACTTCTGCACTTTTCGGCTATCTTCTGGTCTTATTGCCTATGGATAGCTATACTATCAATTTTAGAAGAAAAGCTAAAGATTAATTTGATACCACATTTATATTAACTCAAAAAGAGTATTATGTAGGCGGTTATCAAGTGATGACCGTCTTTCTTTCTGTTAAAAAACAGATTCTCTCTGCCTGCTAATCCAAGATGGGTGGGATATCATAACACTACAACAGAGCAGAGATAATGAGATAACAAAGCCTAGAACTGCCAAAAGGACAATTGTGCTGACAGCCAAATATCCCCACTTAAGGGAATAACCCAACTCACCCACCCCATCACTCCTCAACGGCAACAACCCTAAGCAGTATGCCACCGTTTTTTTCTTCTACTACTACCTTCTTTCCAGATGCAAACCCCAAGTCAGAAAGCCACATACCCGATAACTGCAACAATGGAGCCTCACCATCAAGCCAGTCTGTACCTACCGTAATAAGCCTTATACCCATAACAAATCAACCTCCCTTAAAACTGAGTACGGCACATATAGCCTATAGACCTACTTCGGAAGCCTATGGCTGGCTTGAGAAATACCTCCTTTGGGTATATATGTCAACAGCTTTTTTTATATCTATTCAAGTAATTTCATTGTTAAATAAAGAGGAAGTGAGAGGGCATACACAGGGCAA
>JAOAEJ010000041.1 GCA_026416815.1 Clostridia bacterium
AAGGGATAATTAAAGCCGCAGACATTTCTCTGGCTTAAATCAATACCTATTAATTTTTCAAAGGACTATAGTGCCTTTATTTGAGCATACCCTTTTTTAGGGACTCCGAAGAGTCTTTGAGGTGTTTTTCACGCTAACCTCCATATTTCATAATGTGCCAAATGAGTTATCTCATTGGAAAGATAGGGTGAATTTATTTTATTCCTCCTTAAGTTAGGGGGCAACCCATATTTTGGATTTATAATGATATAATATTTTAACTGAATTGAAATAGTGCCCGTTTTTTTACTTAATGCAATTTTGGAACTGCATTAAATGTGGCTATCACAATTTGTTTTAGCAAGTAAAATATGTATTGAATTGTCTTATTATAATTCTCGATGTCCATCAAATCGGTATAAGGGTATAGGGCTGACTTAACTTTTGCCGCAAAATGAAATTAAGGGGAAGAGGTGCTGTGATATGAATAAGATTGCAACGAATTTAACAGAATCAAACTTACAGGTTTACTATAATAATGCACATAATAATGTGTTTTTTCATAACTTATAGTAGGCTCTGATATACTATATATCAGATGTAAATGTATAATCCGGTAAAGAGTTGATTTTATACTCACAGATAACCGGATTTTTATTTTGAATTTTTATATTCATGTCAAAGGTGGTGAAATTAAGTGGGTTGGGACCCTTACCCTGATTATTTTATAAATATGCAAACGCATAATATACATGACAGGACAGGGATTTGAACAGCTCATTTCATCATAAAAGATGCCCTCCTGTCATAAAAGGAGGGTATATTATGGTACTAATACCTTTTTTCCCTGAGAAAAAGCAGGCAGAAGCTACCAACCACAGCGTAGCTGAGGTCAAGGAATTTGAATGCAATGGACTTAGATGGATCGATATAATCAAACCTGAGAAAAAACAGATACAGGTGCTTGGGGACAGATTCAACTTCCACGAGCTTTCAATAGAGGATTGCTTGACAGAGCATCAAAGGTCAAAAATAGATGATTATGATGATTACTGCTTTATCGTACTGCATTTCCCAAGATACAGGAAAGAGCTTATGAGGCTTGACTCCGAAGAGGTAGATATATTTCTGGGGCACGACTATCTAATAACCCTGCATGAGGGAGAACTCAAGCCTATTGTTTCCCTTGCGAGGATATGCCATATAAGGGAGGAAGCCCGACGTGAATACATGGGAGAGGGACCGGCGCTTCTATTGTATGAGATAATTAAGAGGCTTTTTGATTATTGTTTCCCTATGTTGGATAAAATAGGTCTTGTACTTGACGTCTTAAATAAGAAAATCTTTAGAGATAGGTCCAGAGCAATGCTTGAGGAGATATCGAGAATAAAAATGCAGGTAATAAACTACAGAAGAATTATAAAGCCTTTAAGGCCTGTAATATTATCTTTGGAGAAGGTTATCAAGAAATATCTTCCCGAGGATATGGAAATGTATTTCGATGATATCACCGACAAGGCAGAAAAAGTCTGGGATATGTTGGAGAACTACAAGGAGGTAATAGAATCAATACACAGTACATATGAGTCTTTAACCTCCCACAGAATAAATAATCTTATGCGTACATTTACAACACTACAGGTCATCATACTTCCAATGGTAATGGTAAGCGGACTATTTTCAATGAATGTCCAGGGTATACCATTAGCCGGGAACCCGTGGGCTTTCTGGATTGTCTTTGGAATGATATTTATCCCTATGGGAAGTATAGTGCTTTTAATGATCTGGAAAAAGAATAGATGGTTTTAATGTATAAAAAATGACCCTCAGAAGGTCATTTTTTGGCTTTTTGCATGTATGATTCCGGTATATATGAATTTGATAATCTAAAAAAATTATCTGGATATTGTAAAATTATTCCCAATAGTGTATATTTGTTAAATAATAAACAAATTAATCCAAGGGGGATTGTAGCAATGAAGAAAGCACTTATTAAATTAACATCGACAGCGGTAGCGCTTACTGTTTTTTTAAGTTTCCTACCGGGCTGCTCCAGTTCTTCACAACAAAAAGAATCTGCAAAGGACAGTAGCACTGTAGAAAGCAGTTTGGTGACTAAAACTGCTTCTAATGTTTACAAAAGGGCTGAAACAGTGGCCACTGCTGTAGAGGCAAAACAGCTGCTTGTTGAGGGTAATAAGAGATTTGTAGAAGCGGCTTTTGCAATTAAGGATGAGAGTGAAACCAAACGTAAGGAATTAGCTACAAAGGGTCAAAAACCCTTCGCTGTTATCGTTAGCTGCTCAGACTCGCGAGTACCACCCGAATTGGTATTTGATCAGGCTTTAGGTGATATATTTATAATCAGGGACGCAGGAAATGTAGTTGACCCTGTTGCATTAGGAAGTGTTGAATATGGAGTTGAGCACTTACATGCTCCTCTCATAGTAGTTTTAGGTCATGAGAAATGTGGCGCTGTCAAAGCTACTGTTGATGGAGGAGAAGTAACTGAGAATATTGGAGCTATAATAAATAAAATTAAGCCAGCATTCTTGAAGGTGAAAGATTCAGGGGCGGCTAAGGAAGACCTTTATAAAAATTGTGAAGATGAAAATATAAAGAATACTATGGATGAAATCAAAAAGAGTCCTGTAGTTAAGAAGCTAATGGAAGAAGGCAAAGTATCGGTAGTGGGTGCAAAGTACCATATAGAGTCGGGTGAAGTTACTTTCGATTACTAAGAAATATTATAGTTCAGTATAAAACAAGGCTGACGGCATTATGATATGCTTGCAGCCTTGTTTTAATTCAGAGACAGTTTAACATCATAATAGGGTAAATAATTTAATTTGAATACCTACATCAATAATGCAAGTATGATATAATGTTATAGATTAATCAACATACTATGGAAAAAGCAGGGAGGGTACGGTGTGAATGACAAGCAAACTACTAAAAGACTAGGAAATATAGGAGCATACCTTCCTAGGATTCTTAAATTTTATGATTTAAAAAGTGAGCGGCTTGCACAGGCTATATTTTTACTCATATTTGCTATTCAGTTAGCCGGAAATTTTATAGGGGTACGGGTCATGGGCGAAAATCCAGGCTACACACCCAATAATTTAATTAAAATGAGTGCGATTACTGGGGGAATGCTTTTAGCTGTAAACTTTATATCCTCTATATATCTGTATGCATATATAAATCAATTAAAGGGAAGGTATTGTTCAGCTAAAGAATGTGTGTGGGCAGTTTTGAAGAGACCATTTACTGTTGTTGGTGCTTTGGTACTTTATGGCATATTGACTACTACATCCTTTGCTTTCTTTCTTGTTGTTTATTTTATGTTTCTATTTACTTTGTGCTATATCGTGGATAAAAAGATGGGAGTAGCGCAAGCGTTTTCAGCCAGTAAAAGATTGACTACAGGATATAAAATGCAAATGTTTGTATTAGTAACGGCATTTAAATTTTTGATTGATATGCCTATACTTCTTATGGTAATGTCAATTAATAATACATTGGCAGTTTCTTTCATATCATCATTTATTACTGCTATAGTACATCTGATGTATCAAAGGCTGGTTGCCTTAATGTACTTTGAGCTTGAATACAGAGATGTTGATACAATGGACCAAACTTTGATGTAATTATAAATTTTATTGATTTAAACTATCTATAAACCTGATAAATTCAAGAAATAATAGGAAGTATGATTTTAAAATGATTAATTAATTTTAAAATCATAAGCAATTACTTTTTATAGTAGGAGATTATGATGGGCAGGGAAATTGAGAGAAAGTTTTTAGTAAAGGACAAAAGCTTTAAGCAGTTGGCAACCGGCAGCCTATACAGACAAGGGTATTTGAACAGTGATTTTCACAGAGTTGTTAGAGTGAGGGTAAATGACAATAGGGGATTTATTACAGTAAAAGGGAAAGCAACGGGTGCAACACGAACTGAATATGAGTATGAAATTCCTTTAAACGATGCTAATGATATGTTAAACAACTTGTGTGAGAAGCCTATTATAGAAAAGCAAAGATATAAGTATGAATATCTGGGCTTCATATGGGAAATAGATGAGTTTTATGGAGAGAATGAGGGGCTTGTTCTGGCTGAAATTGAGCTTGAGGATGAAAATATTGATTTTCCCAAACCCCATTGGGTGGAGAAAGAAGTAACTCATGACTTTAGGTATACAAGCTCAAGTCTTATAAAGGAACCATATAAAAACTGGAAGCCAATAAGTGGTTAATAAAATCCCTATTGGTATTATGTTTGGAGGCTTTAAATGCTGGTCATGGTATACGGGACTCTTATGATGGGTTTTGAAAACCATAAAGTAATTAAAGAAAGCATGTTTATAAGTAAAGCTAAAACGCGAGGAAAACTCTACCACCTGCCTTATGGTTATCCTGCGATTATTGAAGGTGACGGATGGGTTAAAGGAGAAGTTTACCAAGTGGATGAAACCACTTTACGAGCGTTGGATTTGCTTGAGGACTATACTTACGGAGCAGCAGACAACGAATACAATAGGGTGATGGTGCAAGCTTTACTGGATAGCGATACGGTTAGTGATGTATTTATATACATGTATGCAAATGTTTCAAAGGTCGCAACTGTAGGTATTCCAATAAGTAATGGCGATTGGGCATTGTTTGTGGAGAAAAATAGCTTTCGTTGACAATAAAAGAGTTTATTCAAAGCCGTAGTGGAAACTGTGATTGACATTACGGTTTTAGTTTTTGTAAAATATGCTTATGTTATGAATACAAATATAATTTTGTGAAGAGGGAACGGTTAAATGCAGGATAATGTAGGAGCTTTATATATTTTAAACGGTGCAGTTGAGTCTTCGGAAATGCTGGAGCACATACAAATACCGGAGAAAGGTGTAGTTTATGAAGTCATTCGGATAATTGACAGAGTGCCGCTGTATCTGGAAGATCATTATGAACGCTTGAAAAATTCACTGGAACTGCTGGGTAAGGAAGTAAGCATTTCCGAGAAGGACTTAAAACAGCGGATTCGAGAGCTGGTTGACGCAAATCAGTTGACAAACTGTAATGTAAGAATAATTGTTTACTCGGAGGACAAGAGGCAACACTGTCTGCTGCACATAAGCAAAAGCTACTACCCGGGCAGAGAGGAAATAGAAAAAGGTGTTCCTGTAAGTCTTTTCAGATGGGAAAGGCAAAACCCTAATGCTAAGGTGGTAAACCAGACTTATAAGGATGAAGTAAATAGGAAGATGAAAGAGGATAATGTTTTTGAGGTTTTATTGGTTAATAGTGACGAAAATATAACCGAGGGAAGTAGAACAAATGCCTTTTTCATAAAAGGATCGCAGGTGTTTACAGCTCCCGGTGAGTATGTTTTAAAGGGTATTACAAGACAGTATATAATTGAGGCATGTAAACGAGTAGGGGCGGAAGTGGTTGAAACTCTTGTGAATGTGAACTCGCTGGATGAAATGGAGGGATTATTCATTTCAGGGACATCCATTAAGGTTTTTCCTGTCTGTTCCATAGAACAACGAAACTATAATTCCGGCGTACATCCGACTATAGTAGCTATAAGGGATGAGTTTGACAGGATGGTAGAAGAATATGTGTTAACCCATAAAGGTTAAAAATAATTAAGGGATAGTCCACGGACTATCCCTTAATTATTTTTAGGGGTGAGTATGTTTTTGGCAAGCCATAGCTAGTGCATTTGCAGCTTCCATACCGCTTTTTAGTGCTCCTTGCATCCAACGATGTGTAGCGGATATATGCTCTCCTGCGAAAAATACTTTGCAATTATACTCAGGGGCTGCCATAACACAGGAAAAAAGTCTTTTTTGCTCCGGTGTAAAGAAACAGAAGGCTCCCCGGAACCAAGGTTCCCTATTCCACTGTACTGTCTTGGCGGCTAATGTTATAGAATTGAGGTAACCGCTGGGTAACCCGTGAACTTCCTCCAACTCTCGATTAATCTCTTCAAAACGCATTTCTTCCTCCATATTTCCAAGACGAATTGCGTCAAGATTAAAATTATAGGAGGCTACAAGAACTCCCGGGTCCTGTGCTATGACCGGGTTGGCATATCCCTGGTTGCAGTAGGGTGAGGGCTGATAAAAATTAGGATAGTTTTTCTTGGTCGGAACAATATATTTTTGGTGGTCTGACGGATACCATACTGTTGTTATCGGGCGGTCTGTGTATGAGCCGCCGCCAATAATCTGTTCACATGGCCCACCCATCTCCCAGAAACGCTGCTTGAAAAGGAAAAGACTCTTTTGGGCCGGGACGTAGGTAACTTCTTTAATAGCCTGCATTTTTCTATTACTAAACAAAGGATGTATATCAACAGTTCTGAGTGTTGAAAAAGGTATAGTACACACTACGTAATCAAAGGGTTCATATAGTTGGCTGGAGGTGTTTCTATTTGTATACGCAAGAGTAACAGCTCCTACCTTTTCCTGCTTGTAGATTCCCGTAACATTGCACCCTCCCCTCCAGGTAACACTACCAAGTTGTTGGGGAGAAATGCCATGGTACTCTTTAGGGGCTGGGTTTAGCAACGAGTAGTAAAATGCGAGAGGTAGATTGACAAACCCTCCAATGATTTCATATAGAAATGAAAGGTCTACGGGATAGTTTTCCTGTACATAATCTATGTAGCTGTTATACAAGTGTGCACCTGCAAGGGGAGCAAGGTCTGATATAAGCTTTATTGCTGCTTCGCTTAACTTAAGGGACTCAAGCAGTTGTCGTATGTTTGTAGCATCCCAGTAAAGAGTCTGAGGGTCATACATGGGTTTGACCTGAAGTATTTCACTGCGTACTTGAGGAGAAGCGGTCAGTAAAGCGCTATTCAATCCGTAGTATACAAGCTGCTGCCATGGAGTATTGCGTTCCCATGGGTTCAAGTCCAAGGTAGGGTAAATGTACTTCATTACATTATAGCCTTCCGGGTCGTTCCTTACTCTTATACCCTGAAGATAAATAAACGCATTGCGGTTTACCTGTATGAAAGGCCGGGTGTTTAGCTTAAAAAGATTTATGTAATGCCAGGCAGTTTCATGGCTAACCGGGATACGCATGGGACCAAATTCCCCATAAAGTGTTTTGTCCTCGTTAAAATATTGAGTATAAACCCGTCCGCCAATACGGTCTTCAAGAGCTTCAAATATCGTAATGTCAAACCCGAGTTTCCGCAGCTCGAATGCAGCGGAGAGCCCTGCTAAGCCTCCACCTATAACACCGACTTTGACCCCTTTAAATTGGCCCGGAGCTGCCAGCTGTGTTATTTGGGGTGGAGGTGACAATTCCTTAAGTATATACTCAAAATCTTCTGTACGCCCATTTTGTGCAAGAGCATACAATGTAAGCTCATGCCTTATACGATCCGTGGGGTTATTGGGCTGAGGAGGGGGTTCGGTATACATTAAACTGGTTTGACGCATAGTAATCTACCTCATTTATATTTAGATAAAATTGTGTTAATCGTCCTACAAACGGTAGTTACCTAAGACTATTAACGGTTATAATTTTCATATTAAATAATATGAAGAACTTCGCTCATAAATTAGTAGTTTTATAAGTAATAAGTAAAAGAGAATGTAGATAATCTTATATGCCAGCTCTGACTTAGGTCATAAAGCTTTATTACTTTTTATATAACAAGTTATGACTTTTAGCACTGGGGTGTTTGGTACCTTTTGGTCATAATATAGATATAAACCAACGGATTGGAGGGATAGAAATGAAAAAGAAATTATTAGTATTATGCTTGGTTACAGGTGCTTTAGTTGCATTAAATGCATTTACTTTAGTAGCAAATGCGTCACGTATTGCAGTTTGGTAAGAACTAAAAAGTAAATTTGCCCGGTAGGTTAATACATTTCAACTACTTAAAGGCAATAGGTTTTAATGGTTGTAAATACTAAATTACATAGTTTTCCAATTTTAGGGGCATTCTGAAGATATATTTCAGGACATGCCCCTAAATGTTTTTGTATATAAAAATTTTGGATAAGCTATCTAAAACAATTCTTTGAATGAAAATATTTGAGTGAAATCGATTGTTGTCGGCTTATTTTTTTGTGCTTTTATTGCAGAATTCAATATTAGTTAATTGCAGCTACAGATATTATGACAAACATAATAAGAAATCATTAAGGGAAATTACTTTAGTCATATATATAATGTTACCGCCATCACTGGCAGTCATTGACTTTAATCAATACAATAAAGACAGAAGACAGAACACGACAGACGAAAGCAGGGGTGAGTATGGTGGGAGATAAGCGAAGTCAAAAAACTACAATAGCATTAAGCTTTGCAGCATATGCCGGACTATTGGAAAACAACCCATTTAAAATATATGAAAGTTTAAAATATACACTTGATAATAAGTTTGCAGCTTATATAGGAAAACAGGAAATTGTTTGGGGGCCTGCAGTTCATACAGGAAGGTTTCAAGTGTTCAGCGACGCACTGATGTATGTAGTACAAAACACACAGCAGCCTTCTGAATACACCATAGTTATCCGTGGAACAAACCCAATATGCCTTTCTGAAATTATTTTTAAGAGCTTGCGAGTATCCAGACTAGTAAAGTGGAACTCAAAGGATAACACTTCAAACGCTAAAGTAGCAATAGGAGCATTTAACGGTTTGCGTACTCTACAAAATCTTAGACCGGAATCTTGCAGTAAAAAAAAGTATGTACGAAAATCTATAGCAGACAAGATAAAGTTGCCCGGGCAAGGCATGAACCTCCTTGAGTTTTTATCCAAGATAATAAGCAAAAATGGTGAGAGAATCACCATAAATGTTACAGGACATAGTCAAGGAGGAGCACTTTCCTATATGTTGGCACTATGGCTTTATGAAAAATTCCTCATTTGTCCTGCTGCAAAGCACCCCGATATTTACGTATATACCTATGCAGCACCAGCAGTGGGAAATCAGGAGTTTGCAGAGTATTTTAACAGAGTTATGGGGGATAAATGCTATGTACATTATAACCCATTAGACCCTTCGTACTACCTTTTCAATGAAGATTCTTTGAAGAAATTACCTGCGCTATTTGCCCCAGATACTCATATGGACTTTTTTATGTCTCTTACGCATAAGTGGATAAGTTTTAGCGCGAGGGGCAAGGGTTATACACACGTCGGGATTCACAAGGAATTTGCTTCAGAAATAAATAATAAAATTAAAGGTTTTCAGCCCCAATATGGCTATCAGCATACCAAACCATACGTACATAGGTTTGTTGAGATAGTAAATAAAGAAAGTAACGGCAAAATGTTAATTAACGAGGAATTTATCAAGTGGATTGACCTTCAGGGTACAACTTCACCGTACCGAGCATTATCTATTTTTAAAATTATATACAAGTCAATTACTAAAATATTTGAACTACCCTTTGACTTTCTTGGGATGCTCTGCCGGACAGCAGTTTCTTTACGTAATAGGGGTAACCCCAGGTATCAAAATGGTTGGGATATTAATAAATAATCAAAAACTACAGAGGAGGTCAGTATATGCAAAGTACCATAGATTGCTTAATAGTGGGACATAACGAAATGAATTTTGAAAACTATGAAAAAATGGTGGCTTCAACGGGGAAAAACTCCACCGCCTACAGGGTGGACTTAAATTTGAATTATATTAAACATAAGGGAAAAATGTACACAGCACCCGATGCCTTCAACCATTTTTATTACAAAGGAAAGCAGCCCGATGACGGTATTGGCTTCTACAACTTGGGTAATACTTTTAGTGCGGCTATTTCCTACCTCGGGTCATACTTAAATAAAAGAGGCTATAGCTTTGACTACATAAACTCCTTCCAGTACGAAAAAGAACTGTTGATAGAAAAGCTTAAAAAAGAAAACATACTTACCATAGCCATTCCTACCACTCTCTATGTTACCCCATTTCCTATAATTGAGATTGTAACATTTATCAGAAAGTATAACAAAACCGCTAAGATAATTGTGGGAGGACCCTTTGTATATACACAGATAAAGACACAGGATAAGGCTGCTGTTCAGTATATTTTCAATATGGTGAAGGCAGATTTCTATATAATGTCCACCCAAGGAGAGACTGCACTTGTAAATGTAGTTAATGCGGTTAAGAATAATGCTTCATGCCAAAATATTGATAACATAGCCTATAAAAACGGAAGCAGCTATACCATAAATGCCTTGACCGGAGAGGACAACAGGCTGAGTGAAAACATGGTAGACTGGAGCCTTTTTGACAGCAGAGTTGGTAGAACGGTAGCAGTCAGAACAGCTATATCATGCCCCTTCTCATGCTCCTTCTGCGGGTTTCCCGAGCATGCTGGCAAATACCAGACAATAGACGTAGGCCTTGTTGAAAAAGAGTTTGATAGAATCGAGAGTTTAGGTAAGGTCACTAATGTAAACATAATAGATGACACCTTCAATGTACCTCCAGAAAGATTCAAGGATATCCTCAAAATGATGATACGTAAACGCTACAGCTTCAAATGGGCCAGCTGCTTCCGGTGTCAGTACGCTGACAGAGAAACTATTGAACTCATGAAAGAAAGCGGCTGTGTGGGAGTTTTTCTAGGGATAGAGTCAGGTAATAATCAAGTGCTTAAGAATATGAACAAGTCTACTACCATCGAGAAGTATCAGCAGGGTGTGAAATTGTTAAATGAATATGGAATTGTTTCCTTTGCGTCTCTTATTGTGGGGTTCCCAGGGGAAACGCCTGATACGGTAAGGGACACGGTAAACTTTATCGAAGAAAATAAGCCAACATTTTTCCGTCCGCAGCTGTGGTACTGCGACCCGTTTACTCCTATCTGGAAAGAAAAAGACAAGTTCAAAATCAAGGGTATAGGATATGACTGGTCCCATGAAACTATGGATTCAGTTACTGCATGCGGCTTGATTGAAGATATGTTTTTAAACGTCAAAAATTCAACATGGCTTCCCCAATACAACTTTGACTTTTACGGAGCAATGAATCTTCTGGACCGGGGAATAAGCGTTGGTCAATTAAAAGAGTTTCTGACAGCCTTTAATTCGGGAGTAAAACAAAAGCTGATTAACCCGGCAAACGGCGAAATAAACTCCGATATAGCTACGATGTTGGTAGATGTGTTTTGAAAATAAATTCACCCATTGGGAGGCAACTGCATGAGTGAGGTAATTGACTGCCTGTTTATAGGCTTTAATGAAATGAATTTTGAGGACTACGAAAAAAGAGTAAAACTTATGGGAGTAAATTCCGGCGCTTATCGCGACCTGAATTTAAGCTTCATACAATATGAAAATAAACCCTATACAGCATCAGGTATCTACAACCTGTTCAATCTTAAAAATAATCTCTCCGGAGACGGGATGGGCCCTATGAGCGTAGGAAATACCCTCAATACTACAATAGCCTACCTTGGCACATATTTGAACCGCAGGGGCTTAAGTTTCGATTATATAAACTCATTCCAGGATGAAAAGGATGAACTGGCTAGTAAACTGAAAACAAACAATATATTGACCATTGCAATACCTACAGCTCTTTATGTATCGGTGTTTCCCATCCTTGAAATCATGAGCTTCATAAAGAAACACAATAGAACTGCGAAAGTGATAATAGGCGGGCCTTTTGTAGCAAACAACATTTCACTGGAAGACAATACCGCACTCCAGTATTTGTTCAAGAATATAGGGGCTGATTTCTACATATACAGTTCGCAAGGAGAGGCTGCTCTGACGAGTATTATCGGTGCTGTAAAAAATAAAGAGTCTTATGACGGCCTGTTTAACGTCTTTTATAAGAGCGGAAGCAGTTATGCGGCAACACCATTAGTGGATGAAAAGGTGGATTTGGAGGAAAACCCTACCGATTGGAGCCTTTTTAGGGATAAAATCGGTAAATCTGCATGGGTGAGAACAGCACTATCCTGCCCCTTTTCCTGCTCCTTTTGCGAATACCCGCAGCGTGCAGGAAAGTACAGAACTATAAGCGTTGAGGCAGTTGAAAGGGAGCTCAACATACTTGACAGCATAGGAAAAGTGAAAAGTGTAGGGTTTGTAGACGACACCTTCAATGTTCCTCCTGAGAGGTTCAAAGAAATCCTGCGAATGATGATTAGAAACAAATACTCCTTTAACTGGTTCTCATATTTCAGATGCCAGTATGCCGACCGTGAAACGGTGGAGCTCATGAAGGAGAGCGGCTGTGAAGGGGTACTTCTGGGAATTGAATCGGGGAATAACAACATCCTGCAAAACATGAACAAGGCAGTTACAATTGAGCAATACCAAAGGGGCTTGGAACTGCTGAACGAGTACGGAATCATCAGTGAAGCCTCCTTCATAGTAGGCTTTCTTGGTGAAACTCTGGAAACAGTGCAGGATACCGTCAGATTTATAGAGGAGAGCAAGCCGACATTTTTCCGTGCGCAAGCTTGGTACTGCTCGTCCCTTGCACCAATATGGAAAGAAAAATCCAAATACAACATTAAAGGCATGGGGTTTGAATGGGCTCATGAAACTATGGATTCAGTTACCGCTACCAACCTTGTAGAAGATATGTTTGTATCGGTTAAAAACTCCATATGGGCTCCGCAGCACTACTTCGATTTTCCCGGCATATTAAACTTAAAACACCGTGGATTTGATATGGAAGAAATAAAAAAGTTTTTGAGTACCTTCAATGAAGGTGTAAAAGAAAAGCTTAAAAACCCTAAACAGGGAAATGTCAGCAGCAAAATAGCGGAAGAATTAAAGATGTACGCTAATATAAGAAAGTAATTTCAGAATTAATTATAGATAATCAGCAAATCTTTATGATATGGGGGTAAAATACAATGAATTCTATAAATGAAAGAAGCAAATTTAAAAGCCTTACGGAATTTTTCCTGGCAAACAGCAGCATGACAGATAAAGGTGTTACATTTATTTCGGGAGAAAAGCAAGAGAAGTTTGTATCTTATAAAGAATTGAATGATAAAGCCCTGTGGGTTCTATATGAATTACAATCCAGAGGAATAGAAAAGGGAAGCCAATTAATACTGCAAGTAGACGATAACGAGTATTTTATTTACATTATATGGGCATGCATACTTGGAGGCATATTAGCCGCACCCGTATCTGTAGGAAGTAACGATGAGCACAGGATGAAGTTGTTCAATATCTATAGCATATTGGATAAACCCAAGCTTATTACTAGCAAGAAGATATCCGATTCCCTGCAGAAATTTTCCCAGAAAAACAATCTGTCAGATGACTTTGAATTGGTAAGTCGAAATACAATACTTATAGAGGAGTTAAATGCCGGAGACTTTGAGGGAACCATTATCCACCCTGACCCACGAGATACGGCAGTAATACAGTTCTCGTCAGGCTCCACAGGAACTCCTAAAGGAGTCATCATAACTCATGAAAATGCGCTGGTAAATACATTGAGTTGTAATATTCACATGAAAACAACCTCTGAAGATTCCTCGCTGAGCTGGCTTCCTCTAACCCACGACTTAGGTTTGGTTGATGTGCATTTTTGCGGGGTTGTAGCAGGCATAAACCAATACATAATGCCTACGTCACTATTTATAAGGCACCCGTTAGTATGGATGAAAAAAGTACATGAACATAGGGCTACACAGCTATATTCTCCAAACTTCGGATACAAGCATTTTTTAACCGAGTTCGATAGAAACCCTAGTCAGATACTTGATTTATCATGCATACGCTTTATCCAAAACGGTGCAGAGCCTATTTCAGTTGAACTATGCAATACTTTTCTGGATAAGCTAGCACCCTATGGGTTAAAAAGTAGCACTATGTGCCCTGTATACGGGATGGCTGAGGCGACAGTAGGAGTAACGGGCTCACCGGTTGGCAGCGACCTTCTTGTCCATAGATTGAATAGAGAATGCCTTGAGGTAGGGTATGCTGTACAGGATTGCGGAGAAGAGGATAGTAGGAGCATAGTTTTTGTAGATGTAGGTCATGCAATAGTAAATAGTTATGTAAGGATTTGTGATGATAGTGACTGTGTTTTAGAGGAAAATATCCTTGGAAACATTCAGATAAGCGGCAGAAACGTTACTCAAGGGTATTATAATAACAAAGAAGCTACCGATAAAGCATTTACCACTGATGGCTGGCTGAGAACGGGCGACCTGGGTTTTATGAGAAACGGTCGTCTGGTCATTACAGGAAGGGCAAAGGACATAATCTTTGTAAACGGACAAAACTATTATCCCCATGACATAGAAAGAATTGCGGAAGATATCGAAGGGATAGAGCTTGGTAAGATTGCAGCCTGCGGGGTATTCAACAAGGAGACTCAGAAGGAAGAAATTGTCCTTTTCGTAATATTCAAAAGCAGCCTGGAAGAATTCCTACCTATTGCAACTAAACTCAAAAGACATATCAATATTAAAATAGGTCTGGAAATTAAAGATGTAGTTCCGTTAAGGAAGATACCAAAAACCACCAGCGGTAAAGTGCAAAGGTATAAATTAGGTCAAAGCTACGCAGATGGTGAATACTCCGAGGTTTTACAGAAAATTGCCGATATGATGGGCATAGATTCAATTGCAGCAGGTGAGAATGTTCCCAAGGATCAAATCGATGAAAAGCTTCTGGAAATATGGACGGAAGTACTGGAAGTTGAGAAGGAAAGAATAGGCTTTGATGATAGCTTTTTCGGTCTTGGAGGTAATTCTTTAAGAGCTACAATTCTGGCTTCCAAGGTGCAAGCAGAATTTGATGTAGAAATACCCATAGGTGAGATATTTAATCTCTCAGTGTTTAAAGACCTTGCCAATTTCATAAGGGAAAGTACCCAGAAATCCTTCATGTCAATCATGCCGGCCGAAGAAAAAGAGTACTACAGCGTATCTTCTGCTCAAAAGAGGATGTTTATTCTACACCAGCTTGAGGGAATAGGCACAAGCTATAACATTCCCATTGCTTTTAAGGTAGAAGGAAATCTTGATATTCCAAAGTTTGAGGAGGCTTTTGGCACCATTATAAACAGACACGAAGCCCTAAGAACTTCTTTCGAAGTTGTAAACGGAGAAGCGGTACAAAAGATACACAAAGACGTTGAATTTAAATTATCTTGTATTGATTGCGAGGAGAGTAAGGTAAATGGGGTTATTCAAGAATTTATACGTCCTTTTGATTTGAGTAAGGCTCCTCTTCTTAGGGGTGCCGTACTCAAGCTTGCCGACAGCAAGCATATGATACTTTTAGATATGCATCATATAATTGCCGATGGTACTGGTGTTAAGGCGATGCTCAAGGAGTTTTCCGAATTATATAACGGTCATAGTGTTACTGATATTACTTTTCAATATAAGGATTTCTCCGAATGGCAAAATAGTATTTTTGAAACAGAGGCCATGAAGAAACAGGAACAATATTGGCTTGATATTTTCTCTGAGGAGCCGTCTGTCCTAAGTATGCCTTTAGACTATAAAAGGCCTGACCGGAGAACCTTTAATGGTCGCATGGTAGAATTCCATCTTTCAGACGAAATCATTGCAAAAGCAAGAGCCCTGACAGAGCAGCAGGGGGTCACAATGAACATGCTGATGTATGCTGCTTATACATTGCTTATCAGCAAATACAGCGGTCAGGATGATATTGTCATAGGCTCACTGGTAGCAGGAAGAAACAATCCGGATATTGAAAACACTCTAGGAGTATTTATAAATTTTCTACCCGTAAGAAATAAACTTCCAATAAAAAGTACGTTCCTTGAGTTTTTAAATCTTACATCGGATAGGCTGCTGAGTGCATATGAAAATCAGGATTATCCTTTTGAAAAGATTGTAGAAGGTGTAAACTACAATTTGGCTCCTTCAAGAAATCCCCTATTTGATACCCTGCTGAACTACCATAACGAAATTTATATGGACATGAACTTGAGTATTGATGGGCTGCAGTCTTCAATCTACAATATAGAGTGCGATAGATCAACCCTTGACTTAAAGCTTGATATAGTGGAGTATAGCACAGGGAAGCTGGGAGGAGTGCTTGAGTACAACACAAATCTGCTCAGTGAAGGTACTATAACAAGATTTATAAAACATTTTGAGAGTATTCTAGAGCTTATCACAGATAATCCTCATAAAAGGCTTGCGGACATAAATGTGTTTACGCAGGAAGAGGCCGCAGAGGTAGAGGCAAAAAGGACATTGAACAGTGAGAAGGCTGAAGATAAGCTGAAAGTAGCAGTAAGCGCTACCTTTACAGCAGAGCCTGTAAGGGAGCACCTTGAATGGTGGTGTAAGCAGTTCAATGTTGATACTATGGTTGAATTTGCGCCATACAATCAGGTATTCCAGCAACTGCTTGAATCAGACAGCCTTATCTCTACCAATACAGGAATAAATCTTCTCCTTGTCAGGTTTGAAGATTTTATCCGCGAGGATAATTCAACCGATGACGAAAAGTGCAAAAGTCTGGAAGCAAGCTTTGAACAGTTAGTGTCCATACTTCAGGATAAGGCAAAATCAGTGCCCTATTTTATAGGTACTTTCCCTATATCTACTCATTTATCTATGAGTAAGAAAGTATTGAACTTCTTAGAGGATATTAATAGCCGATGGATAAGAAGCCTTCAGGATATTGACGGCGTATACGTGATAAACTTTGCTGAGGCAGTGCAATTGTACAGTGTTAATAAGATTTTTGATGAGATAAAGGATAGAGTAGGCCACCAGCCCTTCAGTGACGAGTATTATGCAGTAATAGGGGCAGTAGCTGCCAGAAATATATGCTCGTTAAAAAATAACCGGTTCAAGGTAATAGTTCTTGATTGTGACAATACCTTATGGAAAGGTATTTGTGGTGAGGATGGTGCGCTGGGAGTAACTGTGGATGAGCCTTACAGGATATTGCAGGAATTTATGCTTGAAAAACAAAAGGACGGCATGCTGTTAGCATTGTGCAGCAAAAATAATGAAGCAGACGTGTTTGAAGTGCTTGAGAAAAATCATGGAATGGTTCTTAAAAAAGAGCATTTGGCAGCATGGGGAATCAACTGGCAGGATAAAGCTGAAAACTTAAAGGAATTGGCAAGGGAATTGAGTCTGGGATTAGACAGCTTTATTTATGTAGATGACAGCCCGGTTGAATGTGCAAAGGTAATGACCGACTGCCCTGAAGTTCTTACCCTTAAGCTGCCTGATGACGCACGGCAAATACCTTTATTCTTGGACCATGTATGGGCATTTGACCGGATTAATGTGACTGAAGAAGATAAAGTGCGTACTGAAATGTATACAGCTGAAAGAAACAGGAGAGAGGACCGTAAGGGTAAAATATCGTTGGATGAATTCCTTAAGGGGCTTGATATCAAGGTAAGTATGAATCCAGCGGATAGGAAACAGGTATCAAGAGTAGCCCAATTGACCCAGAGGACAAACCAGTTCAATTCCGGCTCAATAAGAAGGTCCGATGAAGATGTTAAAGAACTTCTGTCTGCTAAAGATACTCGCTGTTGGGTGATAGAAGCGGCAGACAGGTTTGGTGAATATGGATTGGTTGGAGCGGTGATAGGAAGTGTAAACGGCTCCAGGCTACTGCTGGATACCTTCCTACTAAGCTGCAGGATACTGGGGAGAAATGTGGAAGAGGCAGTATTATGCGGCCTGAAGAGATACTGTATTGAAAATTCTATTGATTTTATAGAGATAAAATACAAGCCAACTTCCCGAAACAAGCCTTTTAACGATTTCCTGGAAAAGACCGGGTGGGTTTGCCACAGTGAAAAGGAAGACTGGGTAGATTATATTATGCCTGTTGACAAAATAGCTGATAACGCAGAGTTTATCGATTTTTACTACAATAGTGTGTATGTAAAATCCTACGAAGAGAAGAAGACAGAAGATAAAGAAAGATTTATAGTTTCAAAACGCAAGCAAGGAAGTGAAGGGATAAGCCCGATAGAGAATAATTGGGAAGTGTATTGCTTCAATGACAACAACCTTATCCATGCAAGGTATTTGCTGCCGCTAAGTAATAGTTCAGCAGGGAAGCTAATGGAACTGCCGGTTTATGAGTCCCTTGACAATTTAACGTCCAGCGGAGAGTATGAAGCTCCCTGCAATGATATAGAAACAAAACTTGCTGAGGTTTGGAGCGCAGTGCTTGGAATAAAAAACCCAGGCATGAACGATAGATTCTTTGAGTCCGGGGGAGACTCATTAAAGGTTGTCAGGTTGATTTCTCAAATATATGATAAATTTGGCGTAAATATACCGTTTAATGAACTGCACAGACAGCATACATTGAGGGGGATAGGACACAAAATAGCTTCACTGCTGTCAGGAAAGGAAGCAAATAAAGTAGAATACCCTGCAATGCTCTTAAACGACAGGAAAGAAAAAAATATATTTGCATTTCCTCCTATGCTGGGTCACGGGGTTGCCTACAGCAAAATAGCGAGCAGCTTTAATGATTATTCATTTTACAGCTTCGACTACTTAAAGGATAACAATAGGATAGGTATTTATGCAGATTTGATTACCAAAATTCAGAATGAAGGTCCATATGTACTTTTGGGTTATTCTTCCGGAGGAAAACTGGCCTTTGAAGTTGCAAAAGAGCTTTTAAGCAGGGGCTTTAAGGTGTCGGGGTTAATTATTGTGGATACAAAAAATGTTCGCTCTAATAAAGCAGCTTACCATGCTTTAGATTACTCTGAAGCGAATTGCGAGGTCTCAGCTGCTATTGAGGCAGAAATAGGAAAGCAGGGACTTAACGGCGAACCTAGAAAGCTCTCGGCTTTAGTTGATGAACAAAAGCAACTGATCAAATATGTAGGCAAAGGCTTCAAAACAGCTCTAGGTGCTTTAAATAAAAAAAGTATGAGTTATATATCCTACACTTCATCAGGGGTAAAATCTTCGGAAAGAATTGAGAGTGATATATACCTCGTCAAATCCCCGTGGACAGCAGATGGTAAGGTTGATAAATGGGGTGGTTTAACGGAAAAATCCTTCAAGAAGTATACAGGATTCGGCAGGCATGGTGAAATGATAGAAGCTGATAATGCAGAGAAAAATGCTTTGGTTGTAAAAGGTATATTGCAAGAAATAGAAGGTAGAAAAACTCAACACTGTTAGAAATAAAGTTTATAATGAGATTTATAAGCTACTGTGACACTCATATTATAGTACTACAGCGAGGAAGTTTTCAACGAAACTGACAACTAAGCCCTTTGGATAAAAAACTCCATAGGGCTTAGTTATTTTGTTTTAGCCCTTAGTAATCTCTGTTTTTCCTTATGTATATATCTAAAGCTTTTATAGCTTTGAGACATAGCACAAAAAGTGCAACGAAAAAACCTATTCCAAAAAATAAAAAAAGAATATTTAATATCGTCCATGGATAAAACATCATAACATTTACTCCTTTATACTGATTTTAAGGAACATTATACCATATTAGAAGATATAGTTAAAAATGTTTTACTTATATGCAAGCTCTCCTTGTGTTAAAATAGGGTTAAAAATTATTTTAGTATGAAAGGCCGTTATGAGAAAATTCAAGAAGACTTATATAGAAATCACAAATATCTGCAACCTTTCATGTGAGTTTTGCCCCAAGACAGAGCGAAAAGCTGAGTTTATGAGCCGGGAGTTGTTTGAAAGGATTGTAAGTCAAATAAAAGACTATACAAAGTATATATACTTTCATGTAAAGGGTGAACCTTTTCTGCACCCTGATATAGGAGCATTTCTTGACCTGTGTAAGAGGTACGGCTGTAGAGTAAATATCACCACCAATGGAATCCTTATTGATAAAGTAGGAGATACCCTACTTACAAAGCCTGCATTGAGGCAGGTAAACTTTTCACTCCATAGCTTTGAATCAAATGCCTCTAAACATTCCATAGACGATTATTTGGATAAAATATTTAGGTTCATCGCACAATCAAAAACTCTGAAAACTGGACTGCAAATATCCCTGCGCCTTTGGAACCTGTCAGAGACGGGAAGCAACGAAAGTAACCGTTATATATTAGAGCGCATAGAGAAGGAGTTTGCTCTTCCATATAAAATCAGGGAGGAGTTGACACCCTGTAATGGGATGAAAGTAGCTGAGAATGTTTTCTTAAATCAGGCTTCAACCTTTAAGTGGCCTGATACGGCAGACAGCGGTATAGAAGGAAGGGGATTTTGCTACGGGCTTAGAGACCAGGTGGCTATACTGGTAGATGGGACTGTGGTGCCTTGCTGTCTTGATGGGGAAGGAGTAATCGGGCTAGGGAATATAAAAGAACAGGATTTTGCAGAGATAATAGAAAGCAGCCGTGCTAAAAACATCTATGAGGGATTCTCCAGAAGAGAGGTAGTAGAGGACTTGTGCCGCAAATGCAGTTATAGGATTCGATTTAATCAAAAAAATTAAATTCTAAATTGTTGGTTAATGTATGGTGCTGAGGGTAAATCAAATATTAGTCTGGTACTTTAGGCATAATACTAAGTAGTGAATCTATATTGCTAATGTAGACAAGAAGACATAAAGGGGGCATCCGATGAAAAGGGCTATTGGGTATGTTCTTGCTGTAGTTATAGGCATATTACCAGCTTTTTTTCTGGTATTCAATTCAGTTTTTACAGACAGTACTTCAATCACTGAGCGACTTTTTACATTTGCATTGGTAATGGCTGTATATGGTATTTTAGGGGTTATATTTGGCCTGGCTGGGGTAAATACATCATGGCGATGGGGGATATATTTAAGTAGCTCTGCCATCCTAATCCTAGTACTATACTCGTTTAAAGAACCGGGTATAATTCCGTTATCATTGTTATATGCGATAATGGCAATTGTATCAAGCTGTACGGCAGCATACTTAGGTTCGCGTATAGCTCTTAGGAGAAGTGCTTAAGTTTAGGATTTGCTGAAAAAGTTAAAAAAACAGGTGATATAAACAAGAGACACCATTAACGGTATCTCTTGTTTTTTCGAATCATATAAAATACTATTTCCAGGACCAGTCCCAAAGCAAAGCCTATAAGGGTGAGCTCTAAAAACATTATTGGGCCTATCAGGTCTTCCCATCCTGTTTTTCTTGTATAAGTATAAATCATGGCAATAAGCCCTGCAATAACACCAATAGTGGTGAAGGAGAATATAAACCTCTTACCCAAGTATCCAAAAAGGCATACAACGAATGAAATAATAAAAGAAAGCAGCAGAGTTCGCAAAGCTTCCTCAGTTTCTGCAGCTGTGTTTAGTATAAACAGCCGTGGAACGTAAAAGCAACAGAAAATAATTGTGGTATATATTAATAGAATTACAAACCAAGCTTTATTATACTTAGCCGGTAAATATCCTGTCATAATAAAACACCTCCCGCCTGTATATTACCACTATTAGCAGCTTAAATACAGTTATTGAATCCGTAAAGCTTGAGCTTTTTACCCAAAAAGCAATTTAAAAACACTGGTTATATGGTAGGCGTCCAATATACTGTGTGCAATATGGAACAAGGGAAATAGAGCGAGTAAAAAGACTTCCAGCTTAAGGAGCCTTACCTGAGAGCGTCTGTAGCTTAAGGTTGAACAGGTTTTAATAATACTGCGCAAATTATTTATTTTGTTTTCCAGAATATCAAAACGGCTGTTGAGTTCATAAAACTGAGCCAGGTAGTCATAAATTTCCCTGGATATAATACTCTGGTTGCCAGTGAGTGATCTTTCCAATATTCTTATGTGATCGATACTTTCATGCTCAAAGCGCAGTATTTGTGAAGTTATAGCAATAAAACGCTTTTTATTGGCATATAAACGTCCACGCCTCGGATAGAAGATAAAAAAGTTTTCTGCTTTGTCAAGAAGACCGGTTACATCGAGTTCAAGCTTATAAAGCTCAATGGACTTGGCAAGGATTACCGACACGATATGGGGAATATAATCTTTGTATGGGTAAAGAGTTTCACTTGTCCTCCAAACCTTGCACATACCGTTATCATCTATCTTGACAATATGATCCTCATTATATTTAGAAAACAGGTTGTAATCAAAAACTCCTATGATGGACTCTATATATTCTAAAAAGCTAAACACTTCCTGTTGCTCAAAATTGACAAAGCAAACACAGCCAAATTGGAACAGATATACCTTTTTACCTGTTGACTTATACTTGAGCACTGTATCTATATGGCTTTCCTCAAGGACTACATAATCCTGCCAGCTAAGAGGCTTTTGGAGCTTGAAGAAAGCGACTATCTGCTTTAAGGATAGCCTTGGAGCTATTTTATAGCCTCGAAACAGCATTGTTTCCAAAGATATCAGCCCCCTTCTACGACAGCATGTCTGCAATCATTAAAATAACTTCTATAACTATAAGTATGACAATAACCCATTCCACGAATAGGCCGCGTATAGAGTGGCTTATAGAGGCAAAACCGTTCATTATGTTATTGAGAATATCGGTTTTCTTTTTTATAATTTCATACCTGTCGTTAAGTTCGAAAAACTCCGCCATACTATCGTAGAATTCGGCAGCATCGCTGTTTGCCCATGTAATATCAGGCTTATCAAGGATCATTATGTATGCGATAGTATTATATTCGTGGCGAACTATTCTGGAAGTAGCTTTTGCCAGCTCTTTATCGCTAATACGCAGGTTGCCTTTTTCTACTCTGTCAATCATAGTTTCCAGCCTGTCAAGGATCTGTCCTAATTGGTCCTCAGTCTTTTCCAGAGCTACCGACTTTGCTATTACAATGGATACCAGCTCTGGATAGAATACTTCAAACTTAGGTACAATTGCATACTGATCGTTTAATTCCATTTCATCACTGTTTCCTATACGCAGTTCATAGTCATCGGTATAGGTTTCAAAGGCTTTAAGGTCTATGTCCTGCTTAAAAGATTTTAGGTACTCCAGGAACTTAATTGTATCTTTATCAGGCGTATTAATGGTTACTATGCTGCCAAAGGAGAATACAAGCACCTTTTGGGTATTAGGAGTTTTATACTGGAGGATGGTGTCTAAAACCTCTCCTTGTAGTATAAGCGGTTCTTCCCATGTGTATTTTTTAGGTATACCGCACTGGATTGCTATCTTGTTCAAATCTATTTCGTTCGTTACAGCATAGGCTTTAAATTTCATACTGTCCATTTTAAATCACCTGCTTTCTTTAGCTTGAACTTAGTGGTTTCCAGTCAGGCAAAAAGCTGGGGAAAGTGGGCTTTCTTCATTGTGGCAAAACTAGTTTCGCTTAAATTATTTCTATACTATAATTATACCACTTTTCGCATAAAAAAATAATTGCAGAAGCCTGCAACTATTTATAAAAACAATATTTTACATCCGTAGTTTAATAGTCATTATCACGACGATGGTTGAGATGCTTAACAAAATGACTCCATAAAAAATACCCAGAGTTGGGGAGAAGATGGCAGAGAGCCATGCTTTAAGTCCACCGGTATTAGATGGTTTCATACAGAAATCTATGTCCTTTTCATCTAAAAGCCTTACATTTTCAAACATATCGCAAAAAATATTTTCTTTCCACAGGAAATACCCATCAAGGGCCCAAAAGGCAATAGCGGGAAAATAGCACAGGTAGATAAATGCAAAGTTTGCATCTTTCGCAGCCAGTGCAAATAGGGCCGATACCAGCGTAACGCTCCACCCCTTAAGTAGGAAGGAGTTGTTTGCCATTCTGTTAATAGCTCCGGTAATTAGTTCAAGGTGCTTGATTTTGTTGCTGTCCATAATTGACCTCCTGTATTTTAAAATCAAAGCCTAGGCCTATGTATTTTAAGCGCTTGTTGATGAAGTTTGCTGTTTTAGATAATCCATTACATTGTCTATAATTGAGTTTTTTGAGGCACTGATTTTTTCTGCAAGTCCCCGGATTTCCATACGAAGGTTGTAGCTCTTAGTTGCGCTGATTCTATCACCCATATAGCCTATTAGTGTAATATAGTGCAAACTTGACGCCTTATCATACCATTCTTTATAAGAAGCAGGAAGCTCGCCTCCTACAGGCTTTACCTTGTCAAGTTTATCATACAGGCAGAAGAAGAATCTGGGGGCTTTTATCGTTTGGCAAAAGTCATCAATTACCTTTGAAGCCTTAAACTCATTAAACTCCCTATGGCACCAGTTTTCCTTTCCTTCGTCCGGCTGTATAAAACTTATGGGTTCAACCAATTGAACAAATGCAAAG
Organism: Clostridia bacterium; assembly: GCA_026416815.1. GTDB lineage: Bacteria > Bacillota > Clostridia > Acetivibrionales > DSM-2933 > SKW257. The sequence goes on from JAOAEJ010000041.1 coordinate 24,183, forward strand.
GACGAACAGCAGTGTTCAAGTATTTCATTGCCGATATCATCACCGCATTTGATGTCATTTTTGTCATAGAATGCTGTAAGCCCGTTTTCCTGGAGACAGCTTACTATAAGCTTTGCCAGAAAATTAGTTTTATCAATACTGGAGTTTACCTCCTCAGGGGAGAAGTCCCTGCATATCAGTCCTTTAAATTCTTTATTCAGTTTATAGGACTTGCGTGTAGTATAGGAGAAGAAGAAATCCTTCCAACGGGTTAGAAGTATAAATACTTTATCGTAGGTTTCCTTGTCCTCCGGATCCCAATTGTTATATAACGATTTTCTTATTATACGGTTAAGGGTATTGCATTTAGCTAAGTTTTTTTCTGATTTTGCTTCTCTTATTAATTTGAGGCAGTGATAAACCTGATCCCTCGAGGCTGTGTATTTATCACTTATTTGTTTAATATCCGATACCAAGGTAGTAATCTTATTATACAATGTATCCTGAGCAAATGATTCGCGGTTTTTAAAGCCTAATTGTTTATATAGAGGCGGTGTGGGTCTCTTTACAAAAAAATGCTCTATTACTTTTTCAAGTACTTCCGATTCAATCATAGGATATCCTCCTCTTCAGCCGGGATAGCACAAGGGTCAAGATCAGGCAGCTCTCCCGGGCAATCTGGCTGAAGTTCAGGCAGAACACTTGCTTGCTCAATACGGGAGGAAGCTTCCAGCTGTGCATTTTTCTTTTCAAGTTTACTTAAATAATACATATCGTTATACAGCTTCTTTAGCCTGGATTCATCATCCTTGGATTTAGTACCGTTTTCTTCGATTTCTATTATTTCTTTCTCTATCTCATCCTTAAATAAGCTTAGAGTACTGTAATAGAAAAAACTTTCATCCTTTTGCTCTACTCCAAAGACAAGATTGTACAAGTCTGAAATATCCCATCCTATGAAGTCATGCTTGAACTGATGGAGAGAAAAACAGCTCTTTTCGGTTTTACGTAACACCGCTACTTCCCCGTCCAGACAACCACCTACCACCAGAGGACTGTGAGCTGTAAGGAAAAATTGTACATTAGGGAAGCTCCGCCTTAATAGAGGAACTATTTTTCGCTGCCATTCAGGATGGAGATGGGAATCAACCTCGTCAATAAAAACAATTCCATCTTCATTCACCACATTTTTGGAGCGGGGATGGGCAGCCTTTAAAAAGTTGTATATGAGACCAAAGATGATAAGCACCGATAATGTACCCATAGATACCCTTTGGAATAATATGGGTGTATCGCTGTTTTCGGTGGCTACATAAACTTGGAATTCTGCATTTGTGCTTGTTTTCTTTATTTCTTTAAACTCAAATATATCTCCGGTAAGTTCATGTATTACATCTTGCAGGAGGTTGAATATTTCAGCATCAAAGCACTTTCCATTATCTAGATAAGTGGTGCAAAGGCTGTATAAAAACTGTTGAATACGCCCGTCTTCGTTCCTTTCCTTAATAAAGTTGTAAGCACCAAACCTTGTCAGGTTTGTTTCCTTTAGTGTTGAGGGGGCAGGAGTTACAACTCCGTTTGATTTATCCAGAAGGCGGGAATTGGGTATCGCCAGTACCGGTATTCTACCGATAGATTCTTCAAATACCGTCTTTGTTCTATGTATTATACGATGCTCTGTATTTCTGGTAATAAATATTTTGGCATAAGCATCTTCCTTGCCGCTGTCAAAAAATTCTGCCGCTCTATTTTTATTTTTTTGGAGCAGCACAAGGATAAGACGGAAAAGATATGTTTTGCCGTATCCGTTTCGTCCAAGTAAAATATTTACCTGGGGCTGTATATTCCAATTAATTTTTTCCAGGAAATGCAGCCTGTCGATAGTTATTCTATTGATATTAATCTTGCTTTTCAGATTGCTTTTAAAATCTTTCTCTTCAATTATTTCTTCAATACGTTTTGAAGCCTCGTTTGCTTTGTCATAATCCTCCGAATCCCTATAAATCCTTTCTAAACTCCGCCAAGCTTCAATAGAGTTGTCGTCCAGATTAATCATTTTATTATAGGATTTTAAGGCTTTTTCACGATTATTTATGTTTTCATAAATCTTACCGGATTTACAGTAGGATTTTAAGGCAGAGACGGTATCCTTTTTACTTACATATATACTGCCGAGATTATTGTAGGCAATAGCTAAGTGGGGGTGAGTGCCTTCGAAAACTTTTTCCCCTATTTCTATAGCTTTTAACTGTGATTCAATAGCCTTATCAATAAAATCCATCTTTTTGAATATGTTGGATAAGTTGTTATAAGCAGTAGCAGTACTAGGATGATATTCACCATATAGTTTTACTAAAGCGTCAACAGCTTTTTGCTGATAAATGAGAGCTTTATCAAGCTGCCCAGAGTCTGTATAAATTGTGGATAAATTATTATAAGATTTTGCCAAATCGGGGTGATTTGCACCTATGAATTTTTCCCTCAGTTCCAAGGCCTTTAATTGAAACTCTAAGGCATTATCCTGCTGGCGCAATCTATTGTATATGAGTGATAGGTTATCGTAGCAAGCAGCCAAAAACTTGTGGTCATAAGCTGAGGTTGCTTCACAAATATTCTTAGCTTGCATATGTACCTCAAGGGATTTGTCAAGCTGCCCCAAGTCCTTGTAAATAACACCTAAATTATTATAGTACACTGCAAAATTAGGATGCTTATCATCCAGTATTAATTTACCTATATCAAGCGCCCTCAATTGTAAATTAAGAGCTTTTTCCAGCTGTCCCGAGGCATGGTAGACCAGAGAAAGCCTATTACAAATAGAGGCAATAAGTGCATTATTTTGTTTGAAATTTTTCAAAACAGATTCAGCTAACGCAACGTACTCCTTCTTATCTAAAGGCGTATTCGAAGACTCGTAGTTTAGGTTTGAAGCAAGTGATTTCAACAGTTTTTCACATTTTTTTATAGTAGGTTTAGTAGTATGTTTAACTGCTTTGCCGATTATGGGGTGCATACATACCCTAAAACCGCTCTGTTGGAGCCAGCCTTTTTTTATCAACGAGTTTATGCTATCTTTAGACTTTATCTCGAGCCATGTTATAATGTGATTAATGTCTATATAGCTTGCCGGGAGAACGGATAGATTCATAAGTATATATTTTTCATCCTTATTAAGGTTTGAAAGGCTGAATTCATCGGTAATCTGTTCAAGGAGGCCTTTGGCACTATCCTTACTACCGTTAGAAGGTAATGCAGTATCTCCTGTAAAGTTGGCTAAATTGGAGTCACTATCTTGAATTTTTTCAGCCATATCTTTTATGCTCAATGCTTGTTCCCGGCATGTCTTTGCAAGACGAATTATTGAGAGGGTATGGTTAGCTGCAAAGTGAATCAGCTTTTCCAGGTTTTCATCGTCCTTTTGGGTATTATAATGGTGATAGAAAAGCTCCTTGCAAGCTTCGGTACTTAGAGTATCAAGGTAATATTTTTCAAAATTATCCAGGTTCATACGGGAATTAACCATCACCTTAAAAGGGAAGGTATGAAGTATACCCAGATCTTTATCCTCATTTTTGACATCGTCAATAATTAATAGGGTACTGCTGTCAAGGCTGTTGAGGAATTGAATTATTTTCTCAAACTTTTCAGAGGGTGTATCCTTTATGTTAAAAATGCCCAGAATATACCCGCTTAAGTTAAATTGCTCTATAAAGGATTCCTTGAGGCTTGAGGTATAGTTTATCCAGCCTACATAGCTATATTTATTGTAGTTATCCCATAAGTAGTGCTTGCAGAGCTCTGTCTTACCTATACCCAATAAACCTGTAATAAGTATATCGTTGTTGAAGGTACCTATAAACTCTTCCAACTCTTTTAAATCCTTTTCCCTGCCAAACAGCTTTACCGGTTTAGGTGGGAGAAGGGTAAGATTTTTTTGTGCAAGCTTAAAGCCTCCTATAGAGAAGGGATTATGAGTATAATGTGAGAGTGAAAACTGGGGAATTTCTAAATTGTGTACTTCAAGATGGCTTTTAGTGGTGAGCAGCTTAAGTGCAGGTACATCAAGGTCTTCACTTAAAGGTTCAATTTTTTGCAATATGCCCTTGATAACCTCATTTTCATCAATAAAAGCTTCCAGGTATTTTTCTGTCTTTTTTGCATAATCGGGTGCTTCATTTATTGTAGCAGCAATAGCCTGGTAGTCTTTATCGTCTAAAGACCAGTTTCCCAAAGCTTTTTTCAGATAGTCAACTGTTGTTATTCCAAGGGTCTTGATTCCTGTCCAGATGACTCCCCCCAAAATAGCTGATGTTACAAAACTCATAAATACCTCCGACAAACCTAGTTACTATTAATACTATAATAAGGCTAAATATCTATAATTAGTTGCCTGTACATTTTAGCAATAATATGTCAATAATAATGCTCAGACTATATTTTACTACATTATACCATAAAAAGAAAGCTGTGCATGGCCTGATACTACTTTGTTATTTTGGAATATATGATGAAGAGATACCAACCCAACAAAACTGTCCGTTATTTCTTCACTGGTAAATTAAGCTTAGAGTTTGCCATAATTAAGGTAAATAATAAAGTAGTACTAATAAATGAATTTTAATATTGAGAGTATAGTTTGATATTATTGTATATTATTTGACACATTGATATAATCTTATTGGATTATTTCTTAGGGGAGAAAGGCTGGAATTATTTTCATGGCAGGACAAACCATTTTTAAGGAAGATATAAAAATAAAGCTGAAAAAGCCAAGGATGTACAGGGTAATACTTTTGAACGACGACTATACGACTATGGATTTTGTAGTTGAGGTGCTTACCACCATTTTTCACAAGTCGGTCGCAGAGGCGACAAGAATTATGTTTGACGTACATCAGAAGGGCAGAGGTGTGGTAGGAATATACCCTTACGATATTGCTCTTACAAAAGTTACCCAGGTGGAAGAAGTGGCTAGTGAGAAGGGTTTCCCTTTAAAAGCTGTAATGGAAGAGGAATAAAATATGAGACTTGATAATACTACCGATAAAGTTTTATTTGCTGCCTATAATGAAGCAAAGTACAAAAAACATGAGTACATTACCCCGGAGCATATTTTATATTCATCGCTTTTTTTTGATGATGGAAAGGATATCATTGAAAATTGTGGCGGAGATATAGAAGGTATTAAGAAGCAATTGACGGAATACATCCAGGATAATATTGCTGTTGTGGAAAGCCTCGATCCTGTGGAATCGGTAAGTGCACGAGGCTTAATGCAGATTGCAGCGTCCCATGTTTTTTCATCTGGGAGAGATGTAATAAAGGTAGGCGATATTTTAGCTGCAATATTTGAGCTTAATGAGTCCTTCGCCGGTTATATACTGGAGGCAAATGGCGTCAAAAGGCTGGACATACTCAGGTATATATCCCACGGTGTTTCAAGCGTGGATGAAAGCCAATATGGAGACGAGGATGAAGCAATTGAATTCATAGAGAATGATGAAGAGTATGAGGAAGGCGCTAAAAGTTCCGGGAATGGAAGCAAGAAAGATTTTCTAAGCCAGTTTACTACAGAACTGGTTGAAAAGGCAAGAAACGGTGATATCGACCCGCTTATAGGAAGGGAAGATATTTTGCAGAGAACTGTTCAGGTACTATCCCGTAGGCTTAAAAATAACCCTATCCATGTAGGTGACCCGGGGGTGGGAAAAACGGCGATTACCGAAGGGCTTGCCCGGTTGATAGTGGAGGATAGGGTACCCAAGAATCTTAAAGGCAGCAAAATTTATTATCTTGATATGGGGGCACTGATTGCGGGAACAAAATACAGGGGTGATTTTGAGGAACGCATAAAAAAAGTTCTAAAGGAAATCGAAAAGCAGGAGAAGGCAATCGTTTATATAGATGAGATTCATACCATTGTAGGAGCCGGAGCGGTATCCGGTGGCGCTATGGATGCATCCAATATATTAAAGCCTATGCTTTCATCGGGGAAGCTTAGGTTTATTGGTTCTACAACCTACGATGAATATAAAAAATATTTCGAGAAGGATAGAGCCCTATCAAGAAGATTTCAAAAGATTGAGGTCAAGGAGCCTTCTGCAGAAGAGACTTATATGATTCTTGCCGGGTTGAAGGAACGGTATGAGGAGTTTCATGATGTGAGTTATACCGATGAAGCCCTTCGTCTTGCAGCTGAACTCTCGGCTAAGTATATAAACGACAGGCACCTTCCCGATAAGGCTATTGATTTGATAGATGAAGCAGGGGCATTCGCAAGGCTCAATGCCGGCGACGATGATGGAACTATAACCATCACAGGTAAGGATATTGAACGGACAGTTTCACTCATAGCAAAAATTCCCGAGCAAAGTGTTTCGAGCAGTGAAGTAATGCAGCTCAAAGACCTGGATATAAAGTTGAAAAAAGAAGTATTCGGGCAGGAGGCTGCTATAGACACTGCTGTACGCGCTATCAAACGTTCCCGGGCAGGGTTTAACGAAGGGGAAAAGCCTGTGGCTTCATTGTTGTTTGTAGGGCCTACAGGAGTGGGGAAAACCGAGGTTTCAAAGCAGCTTTCGGCAACTCTGGGAATCCCTCTGGTTCGCTTTGATATGAGTGAATACCAGGAAAAGCATACCGTTGCAAGACTCATCGGAGCACCTCCGGGTTACGTGGGATATGAGGAAGGCGGGCTGCTCACCGAGGCTATCAGGCGGACACCTTACTGTGTCTTGCTTCTCGATGAAGTAGAAAAGGCTCACTCCGATATATATAATGTGCTGCTTCAAATCATGGACTATGCGACCCTTACAGACAATACCGGAAAGAAAGCGGATTTCAGAAATGTCATACTCATAATGACGTCCAATGCCGGTGCAAGAGAAGTAGGCAGGACTATGATCGGTTTTGAAAAGAGAATGGTTGACCGTGGTGCAATAACAAAAGAGGTTGAGCGAATTTTCTCGCCGGAATTCAGAAACAGGTTGGATGAGGTTGTAGTGTTCAACCACATCAACGAGGAAATGGCGCTGCTTGTTGCAAGAAAAGCTGTAGCGAAGTTTGAAGAAAAGCTTGCAGCAAAGAAAATAAATCTTAAAGTTACCGAAAACTGCTATAAGTGGCTTGCACAAAAGGGTCTTTCTTCAACCTACGGTGCAAGGGAGATACTCCGGGTTGTGCAGGAGAAGATCAAGACATACTTTGTAGACGAAGTGCTGTTCGGGTCACTGGCAGACGGTGGTATTGCAGTAGTTGACGTTAAAGATGACCAAATTCACATTTCAAAGGAATAGAATTGGAAAATATAATAATGCTGCTGCTTAAGGAGGACTGAGGGATTAATGCCCGTTTTTCAACTAACCGAGGAGCTTGTTTTTCCTCACCCTGACCTTGCAGATGAAGATGGAATCTTGGCTGTAGGGGGAGACCTCTCTATTGATAGGCTCCTTCTTGCTTACTGCAACGGAATTTTTCCATGGTTTTCGGAAGGGGAGCCTATACTCTGGTGGTCTCCGGACCCACGATTTGTATTGTTTCCTTCCGACATAAATATCTCAAAATCAATGAATAAATTTCTCAAAAAGAGTCGGTACAGGGTTACTTTCGATACGTCTTTTGAAAAAGTTATTACACTGTGTGGCGAACTGCGTACAGAAGGTACCTGGATAAACGATGAAATGATAGAAGCGTACTGCGCTTTACATCGTCTCGGTTTTGCTCACTCGGTGGAGACATGGCATGAGGACAGGCTTGTTGGTGGTTTGTATGGGGTATCACTGGGAAGATGCTTTTTTGGGGAGTCAATGTTTTCTACGATGGATAATGCCTCAAAAACTGCACTTATAACCCTTTCCCAAAGTCTTCTTGAGAGAAATTTTCTTATGATAGACTGTCAGGTATACTCAAAACACCTTGAGTCCATGGGGGCCGTAAACCTGGAACGTAAGGAGTTTCTAAAATATCTTGAAAAAAGCCTTTGCTACGAGACTTTACGGGGAAGCTGGAAGAAGTTTGTGTAAATTTCTTCCAGCTTTAAATTATATAAAGCTTTGAAGTTTTATCAAAACCACACATCCCACAATGATTGACAACTTTATCATACATATTTCTGAGGTTTTTCGGAAAATGATAAAGTGAGATAACTATGAAGGTGGGATTTCATTGAACGATATCTATAGAAATAAACGACTAAAAATGGGATTAGAAGGACTTAAGGTGACTGCTTCAGGATTGGTTCTATCCATAGTACTTACGTCCACAGTTACGTTTAACGGCGATATAAAGGCGTATGCTGAAGGGATAAGTACCGATACACAGGTCTTTCAGAACACTTCCCCGTCGGTGTATACAGTTCAGGCCGGGGACAGTTTGTGGCTTATTTCACAAAAAACAGGAGTAAGTGTTGAAAACCTCAGGAGCTTAAATAATTTATCAGGAGATAACATATACGTAGGCCAGCAGCTGAAGCTTGTTGCTGCACCTACAGGAGGAGAACAAAGTCTAATTACAAAAACTATTTATGACTACTATACTGTAGCGCCGGGGGACAGTTTGTGGTCCATCTCCCAGAAACTCGGTGTTGCAATAGAGGTTATAAAAAGTTTAAACAATCTTACAAGTGATATTGTTTATGTGGGACAACGACTAAAAGTTAATGAAATAAAGCTGCAGGGTACAATATATGTTGTGAAGGCTGGAGATACACTTTGGGGCATCGCTCAAAATCATAAAACCACAGTAGATTTAATCAGAAGGGCAAACAATTTGCAGAGTGACATTCTGAGTATAGGTCAAGAGCTTTTTGTGCCTATCTCAGGCCCCACAGCCCCACCTGTGCCGCCACCTACGCAGACTCCACCGGTCTACAACTGGCCTGAAGTAACTTATATGGTCCAGCCTGGAGATACATTGACTTCAGTTGCCAAGAAGTTTGGGGTTAGCATTGATACCATTGTAAAACACAACTATATGAGGGCTGAGGATTGGCTGGATGCAGGAGACAAAATTGCAATTTCAGGCTATGCACCCAGAACATATACAGTAACGCCAAATGAAGCTTCTGCACCTGCAAGGGTGGGGAAAATTGTGGACTGGATAACTGAAGGGCAATACCTGCTCAGAAGGGGCGATATCTTTACGCTTGTGGATGTGGCTACCGGTACGCAATTCAAAGTAAAAATGATGGGTGGCTATAATCACTCCGATGTAGAGCCATTGACCACTAGTGATACTGCAATTATGAAGCAGTTATTCGGAAGCTGGAAGTGGTCACCGAGGGCTATGGTAGTTTATAAAGATGGAATGAATATAGCCGCTTCCCTATCAGGGATGCCTCATAGCTACGAGATAATATACAATAACGGAGTAACGGGACATTTCGACGTGTATCTACTCAATAGCTCTCCCCATAAGGAGAATACAGCTGCAACCTATATAGAAATGCACAGAAATATGGTACAAAAGGCAGGGGGATATTAAGTAACAAAGGACTTTGGCAAGGTAGGCCAAAGTCCTTTGTTACTTTCAGAACTTAGTTTCAAATAAATTAGTATTATATAGTAACGTATTAGGTGGTGTTAACATAAAATATTAATAAGGTGTTTAATGCTATACAATATAAGCTTTATTTGGTGCATTTACACTTTGAAAGGGGGGGAAAGAATGAAAATTTTATTTAGAGGTACTCTAATATGTTTAGTGCTTGTAATAAGCATACTTCTATTTTCAACTTTGACTTACGGATCGGATCTGACTGTAAACGGAGGTAACTTGGTGCTAAACAGTGACACATCATCTGCTACATTATCGGGGTTAACATCCGGTACAGTAGGTACTGCAAGTTCAGACACATCCAATATGGGATTTGGAACTATTACTATCTACATGGCCTCAGCTATAACTCCGCTTTCATCTACAGATAATATTAGGATTGATGATAACCGTGGTACCTCTGTAGGTTGGAATATAGTAGTTTCCGCTACAGACCTCACAGCAACATTGGCAGACCAGACCTCGACTGAGCCTGGGGCCCAGGTGACAATCACTTTTCCAATGGATGAAGTTTTGACTGTTACACCAAATGATTTGACAGCCATAAACTCATCAGATTTAACAAATGTAGCAAAACAAAGCGTTGGAAGTGCTGTAACTGGTGGCGCTGGTGTTAAAATAGCCTCCGCCAGTAACGGATACGGAGCAGGTGCGTATTTACAGCAGTTGGATTATAGTCTTACAATCACCAACTATTTACCCAATACTGTTACTGTTACACCTACCGATGCAGCGGGTTCAAAATTTGCTAACAGGGACCCAGGCTCGAAAATGCCTTTATTAGCAGGCACTTATAGTTCAACAGTTACCTATGCGCTATCAACCGGACCGTAACTTTTTTTAAATAACTAATGGTATAAAATATCAGTGTGCCTATTATAATGGGTACACTGATATTTTTCAAAGGAGGTGTTAAATTAATGTCAAAGTTGAAACTTGGCTTTTGTATTGCCGTAGTTATCCTTACTTTTATGCAGCTAGCCTATAAGTCATATGGTTTGGATGAGTCTAAGGCAGGGTTGATATCTATACAAGCTATTGGAGAAAATGTACGGAGTGGCTACTTTGATATTAGGAGCAACCCCGGGGATAAAGGAAGTATTTCTTTAAGATTAATAAATTCATCGGATAAATACCCAGCCAATGGTATTATCTTTGTTTCAGACGCTGTTGTAGCTGTTGGAGGGGGAATGGGCAGTGTTAATCCCAAAAGCATATCAAAGAAGGGGGTTGGCGGGTGGTTTGATATTTCCCAAATACCAGTTGCATTAAAGCCCAAAGAAGTAAAGGATGTTAACTTGCACTTTACTATACCTAAGAATGCCAGCAGCGGAGACCATGTAGGTGAAGTAGTAGCATATCAGTTTCTACCATCTGGCAAAACTCCCAAAAAATTGGATAACAACACTTCTGAGATAATTATTAATAAGGCATACTCCCAAGCAATTGGGATACTTATAAATATACCGGGACCATATTTTAAAAGCATGTCACTGAAGTCGTTTAAACCCCACTGGACGGGGGCAAAGTTGTTTCTAAATCTTGAAATAGCTAATGAAGGAAATAAAATTGAAAAATCTACGGGCAAAATTACTATATCGGAAGATAATATGATAGTACATGAGCAAGTATGCGTAATGGATTCTGTTTACCCTGGAACCAGTGGAATTTACTCCTTTCAAGTACCTGACAAATTGAAGGAAACGGGAAATTTTTCTGTAGACGTTGAATGGAACTATGGAGTAAACAAAATACAGAAGTCTTTTGATTATAAAATCAGCGACAATGAAATCAAAGACGCAGAGGTCATAGAAATTGCCGAAGGAGGCAAAAAACTACCCAAGCACATTATTATACTTACACCCACAGAAATTATAGTAATAATATTAAGTAGTATTCTTATTATAGTCCTATTAATAACCATTGGGTTAGTGATAAGAAGGAAATATAAGAAGAATAAAAATACTTAGTACAGATAGATTAAATTGATAAGTATAAGGGCCTTCATTTCGACATTTTCGCCATATTACCATTTTATAAGAGGCTATTTTTACATGTATTTACAGATAGGTTTACATTCAATTACCTGGGAAAAATAGTTGACATTTGCCAATGGGAACGCAAATAAAGTATAATACTAATTACTATTGATTATATTTACATGTGTGTTTAGAATATCATGTGTAACAAAATAATAACAGTATTGAAAGGATGAGATTTATGCATACATTTCCTGAGTACATAAATCCCCACCTTGGCAAACTTCTGAAAGCAATAAGAATGGATAAAAGCTATATAAAAGGAGAAGGTTGTTACTTATATGACGAAAAAAACAATAGGTATCTTGATTGTATAGCTTCCTATGGAGCACTTCCTTTCGGTTATAATCACAGGGAAATATGGGAGTGTATTTCCCGGTTTTCTTGTTCACTGGAGCCTAGTTTTATTCAGCCATCTTTTTTAAATGCAGCTGGAGAATTGGCAGAAAAGCTGATTTCTATATCGCCAAAGGGTCTTAGGTACGTTACGTTTACCAATAGCGGTGCAGAGTCGGTAGAAGCTGCCATAAAGCTTTGTCGCTCAGCAACCGGAAGATTAGGTATACTTACTACCCGAAACAGCTTTCATGGAAAAACTCTGGGCGCTCTATCGGCAACCGGAAAAAAGTCTTACCAGGAAGCCTTTGGTGCTCCGGTTAAAGGATTTGACTATATAACATTTGGCGATTTGGAGGCTTTAAAATCTAAATTAAACAGTAACCCTGAATACTATGCTGCATTTTTAGTAGAGCCGATTCAGGGCGAGGGGGGGATTATAGAACCACCGCAAGGGTATCTGAAAGAGGTTAAGAAGGTTTGTGAACAATATGGGGTTTTAATGGTTGTGGATGAAGTACAAACAGGTTTGGGTAGGACAGGAACTATGTTTGCCTGCGATCAGGAAGATGTATGCCCTGATGTTATGCTGCTAGCGAAGGCTCTGGGAGGAGGAATCATGCCTATCGGAGCATGTATATGCAAAGAGGAGGTATATAATGAGGAGTTTGCTATGAAGCATTCATCAACCTTTGCAGCCAACTCTCTTGCATGTAGAGTTGGGATAAAGGTACTTGATATACTTACAGCAGATAACGGGTTTATTATAAGTGAAGCAAAGAGAAAAGGTGAATTGCTGAGAAAAGGGCTCAGCGTCCTTGCGGAAAAATATCCTGAAGTTGTTAAGTCTATCAGGGGAAGAGGGCTAATGCTGGGAATTGAATTTTGTGTGGATATATCTACCTTCCCGAATACAATACTGGGGATAATGGGTGAAAATGAAGTTCTTACACCCATCATATCAAGCTACCTCTTAAACATTGAAAATCTTCGAGTGGCACCGACGTTAAACGGGGCTGACGTGATACGCATAGAACCATCCTTAAACATATCCGACAGCCAATGTTATGAAGTATTAAATGGGATTGAAAATATGTTGAAAGTGTTAAACCAAGGAAATTCGGCAAAATTCCTAAGCTTTCTGATTGGTCAAGAATGGCATAAAAAAGATATAGCTCTAGCGCGAATAAAAAAAGATAAGGCTATACCCCTGGAAGATAGAGAACAGGGGAGATTTGCATTTTTGGTACATCCTTTGGAATATAAGAATTTTTCCGAGCTCGACGAAAGCATGGCAACCTTTGAAAATGAAGAGCTATGTAAGTTTTTGGAGGTGTGGAATGAAGCTGCAGGACCGGCTGTAATTTCGAGTATGAGCTTGACATCACAAAACGGACAAAAAGCGTATGGAGAATTTATAGGTGTTATGCGTACTGCTGATGAACTTTTAAATCTCCCAAAGGAACAGGTTATGAGCGAGTTAAAGGCTGCTCTGGGTATTGCAAAGGACAGAGGAGCAAAGATAGTAGGCCTTGGGGCATTTACTTCAGTTGCTTCAATGGGCGGATTAGCTCTAAAGGATGAGGGAGTAGCTATTACTACAGGGAATAGTTATACTGTGGTTGCAGCAGTAGAGGCTATAAACTATGCGTTGGATAGCTTTGGCATGTTATCTCAAAATACAACTGCTGCTGTGGTAGGGGCTACAGGGTCTATTGGAAGAGGTACTGCCATTCTGCTGTCCGAAACGGTATCACAGCTTATACTTGTAGGAAATCCTGAAAGAAAAGCTACAGGTCTGGAACGCTTATTTACAGTTGCTGGAGAGGTATATAAATATATTGCCGGAATGATTATGGAGAGAAAGGACTTCAAACCCGGGAGTATGGGATTTAAGCTGGCGAAACAAGGGTATTTACCGAGGTGGGACGCACCTTTGTGTGATTTTATCCGGTTTGCTAAAGCAATGAATAGTCAGAATGGTCCCGTATTGGTATCCACTGCAATTGATGAAGTTCTGCCTCTCGCTGATGTGGTAGTAAGCGCTACAAATAGTGTAGGCAAAATAATAACCCCCGACAATGTCAAATTTGGGGCTGTGGTTTGCGATGTATCCAGACCTCCCAATGTGGCGGAAGAAATGGAAAAAATGCGCCCGGATGTTCTTGTGATTGACGGAGGGGTAATTGAGGTACCCGGGTTGCCGTCTTTAGGGTGGGACTTTGGGTTTGAGAAGGGTCTGGCCTATGCGTGTATGGCAGAAACAATGATGTTGTCGCTAGAGCACCATTATACAAATATCAGCCTGGGGTCATCAGGGGTGAATATGGAAAGTATACTTCTTACAAGGGAGTTAGCAAGAAAACACGGATTTAAGCTTGCAAAGTTCAGAAGCTTTGACAGACCCCTTAGCAGTGAGAAATGGGAAAGAGTTTTAAAAGCCAGAAAATCCGGAGGCAGAAAAAGCAGTATGGAAACTATTTTGGCATAAAGGGAATTTTTTCGCTTTTAATGTATAACATGAAATGTTTGTGTACATACTTTATAATGACCTCACAAAATACATTTTGACCCCCTAACAAAGAGCCCCGGACGGATTACCGCCGGGGTTTTTTACATAGGATTTGCTATATTTAGAATATAAGTATTACTGAATATTAAATAAGATCCCATCAGATACTAAAGATAGTTTTAGCACAGTTAATACTATAGAATAAATCAATGAAAGGGTTTTTGCCAATGAAAGTTGCTATTATGGGAGCAGGCTTGTCTGGGCTGGCATGTGCAAAATATCTGGAGGATCATGGAGTATCTCCTGTCATATTCGAACGTCGTCACAGGGTAGGAGAACGTTTTCCCAATATGGAAGCTGTAATGCAAATCATGCATAGGCCAATGCAAGACCCGTTTGTTTATATGAGTAAAAAGTATGGTATTCATCTTTTACCCGGTGGTATTATGCATACTATAGAAATATATTCCCCTAATAAAAAAACCGAACTAACTGGATTTAACATAGGATATACCACAATCCGGGGTAATGATGAGCGTTCATTGGAGCGTCAGCTGGCAAAGCAAGTACAATCGGAAATCAATTTTAACTCCACAGTTACATGGCAGGAACTCGAAAAAGATTTTGACAAGGTAATAATTGCAACGGGCGACCCTACTATTTCCATGGAGCTTGGAGTGTGGAATACCGATACCGAAGCATTTTTGATGGGATGTATAGTAAAAGGGAAATTTGATTTGGGTGTATCCAAAATGTGGGTAGACCAAAGGCTTAGCAAACAGTGTATGGTATACTTTTCGCCCTTTGACGTATATGAGGCGAGTTATTGTACGGTTGCAATTCCTTCTTCACCGGAGGAGCTTGAAGCATTATGGTTTAACACCGTTGAGGAGTTAAATATCAACCCAGTGCCGGGAACTGAATTCAAATTTGAGGAATATAAGCTAGGAAGAGTTTCAACCAAGGAAATAGGAAAGATTATATTAACCGGAGCGGCTGCAGGATTTGTAGAGCCGTTTATGGGATTCGGTCAGATTCCGTCTATACTTAGCGGAGTTTATGCAGCTATTTCAATTCTTACAGGCAAGAGTTACAGTGAAATGACAGCGTGGTTTGATAAGCAGTATTTAGACTGCCTGACTATAAGAAAGTATATAAATAAATTGGACAATAAAGGATTTGATAGGGTTGTATCGCTTGTAGATATGCCGGGCGTACGTAATATTCTGGCAAATACCAATATACATTTTGTAAGTTTGGCTGCGGCAGCTGTACGTGCAAGGAACGCAATAAAAAGCCCTTTACAATAACTTGCCAGTTTATATTGCATAAACTAGAATGGGTTTTGTCTAATATTATTGGATACAAACACTTTTTGAGGGTAAATATATATTGATAAAATATTAGACAAAAGGGTGAGAGAATATGGAAGCATGGCATGATTTCCAGGAAGGTAACTGGTCTGAAGAAATAGATGTAAGAAATTTTATCCAATTAAACTATACCCCTTATGAAGGGGATGAAAGCTTTCTCAAAGGCCCTACAGAAGCTACTAAAAAGCTGTGGGGGAGGATTACCGAGCTTTTGGAAAAGGAAAGAAAAAGTGGCGGGATGTTGGACATTGATACCCACACTATTTCTACTATAATTTCTCATAAGCCGGGATACATAGACAAAGATATTGAAAAAGTAGTGGGTCTCCAAACCGATGAGCCGCTTAAGCGGGCGATTATGCCTTTTGGAGGTATGAGGATGGTTTCCAAGGGCTGTGAATCCTATGGCAGGGAGGTGGACCCCGATGTACTGGAGATTTTTACCCAATACAGAAAAACCCACAATGAAGGTGTTTACGATATTTATACACCTGAAATGATGAGGGCTAAGAAAGCGGGAATCATAACAGGGCTTCCCGATGCCTACGGTAGGGGAAGAATTATTGGAGACTACCGCAGGGTAGCATTGTATGGGGTTGACAGGCTGATAGCCGAGAAAAAGTATGAAATGGTTAACCTTGAATTTGATTATATAGACTACGAAACATGCAGAAACAGGGAAGAAATAGCCGAACAGATAAAAGCTCTGGAGCTTTTGAAAAACATGGCAAGAAACTATGGGTTTGATATATCCGGACCGGCAAAGGATGCAAGAGAAGCAGTACAATGGTTGTACTTTGCCTATCTCTCCGCTATTAAGGAGCAAAACGGAGCAGCCATGAGTATCGGGAGAATATCTACATTCCTTGACGTATACATAGAAAGGGACTTAAGACAGGGGAAAATTACTGAAGAGGAAGCTCAGGAGTTAATAGACCATCTTGTAATTAAGCTAAGAATTGTCAGGTTTTTAAGAACTCCCGAATACGAGAAGCTTTTTAGCGGGGACCCGACCTGGGTAACAGAGAGTATAGGTGGGATGAGTCTCGACGGGAGAACCCTGGTGACAAAAAACTCCTTCAGAATACTAAATACCTTGTCCAACCTTGGTCCAGCTCCCGAGCCTAACCTCACGGTGTTGTGGTCTATCCATCTGCCCCAGGCCTTCAAGAAATTCTGTGCCAAGGCATCCATCAGCACAAGCTCCATACAGTATGAGAGTGACGATATAATGCGGCACTACTGGGGAGACGACTATGCTATAGCGTGCTGTGTATCGGCAATGCGTATAGGCAAACAAATGCAGTTCTTTGGTGCAAGGTGTAATATGGCTAAAGCCCTGCTCTATGCAATCAATGGTGGAAGGGACGAATTGACTGGAAATCAGGTAGCGCCTATGTTTTCAGCAGTAGAAACAGAATACCTGGATTACGATGACGTCATGAAGCGGCTGGATATGGTGTTGGATTGGGTTGCAAGGCTTTACATGAATACCCTGAATGTTATACACTACATGCATGACAAATACGCCTACGAAAGGCTTCAAATGGCGTTGCATGACAGAGAAGTATTGAGGACCATGGCGTGCGGTGTAGCAGGACTATCGGTAGTAACCGACTCCTTAAGTGCCATAAAATATGCAAAGGTGAAGGTTATAAGAAATGAAAAGAATATTGTGGTTGACTACGAGGTGGAAGGGGACTATCCCAAATATGGGAATAATGATGAACGTGTTGATTCAATAGCTACCAAATTAGTCAAGATATTTATGGATAAGCTGAGGAAACAGCGGACTTATAGAAATTCGATGCCGACCCTTTCCATACTGACAATAACCTCAAACGTAGTATATGGAGAAAAGACGGGCAATACCCCGGATGGTAGGAAAAAAGGTGAACCGCTGGCACCGGGGGCTAATCCTATGCACGGAAGGGATGTAAACGGAGCCCTTGCAGTGCTTAGCTCCATAGCAAAGCTGCCTTACGAGTATGCACAGGACGGTATATCCTATACCTTCTCGGTAATACCCAAGGCCCTTGGAAGAGATAATGAAGCAAGAATTAACAATCTTGTTGCTTTACTGGATGGATACTTTAAACAGGGAGGACACCATATCAACATAAATGTTTTTGAAAAAGAGCTGCTTTTGGATGCTATGGAACACCCTGAAAAGTATCCTCAGCTAACCATCAGAGTCTCGGGATATGCAGTAAACTTTATCAGGCTTACAAAGGCGCAGCAGCTTGATGTTATAAACAGGACAATACACGAACATATTTAATATATAGCCCTTCCTTGTCCCTGTCCTTTTTTGGAGATAGGGACAAGGAAGTATGATCAAGGATAAAATATAAAGCTGGGGTGAGGTTTATGGCCTTGAAAGGTAGAGTACATTCATTTGAAACCTTTGGTACTGTAGACGGACCGGGGATACGATTTGTGGTATTTATGCAGGGCTGCCCTTTGCGCTGTGTGTACTGCCACAACAGGGATACCTGGGATGTTTGCGGAGGTACTGAGTATGCTTCCGATGAAATAATAGATAAAATGAAGAAATACATAAACTATATAAGGTTTTCCAACGGAGGAATTACAATTACCGGAGGAGAGCCGACATTACAAGCGGAATTTGTGTCTGAGGTTTTCAAAAAGTGTAAGGAAATTGGCGTACATACAGCTATCGATACCTCGGGGTTTGCTGACATTGAGAAGGTCAGCGAGCTATTGGAGTATACAAACCTTGTACTTCTTGATGTAAAGCATGCTGTTGAAGAAAAGCATAAAAAGATAACGGGAGTAGGCATAGATAAGATAAGAAGATTTGCTCTGCACTTGTCTGAAAAAGGGATTCCCATATGGATACGCTATGTGCTGGTACCCGGATACACCGACGATGAGGAGGACCTCAGGCAGGCTGCAGAATTTTTAAGCGAACTCAAAACAGTAGAAAAAGTTGAGGTGCTGCCCTACCACAGCATGGGCGAATATA
The DNA here is from genome assembly GCA_026416815.1 of Clostridia bacterium. Classification (GTDB taxonomy): domain Bacteria; phylum Bacillota; class Clostridia; order Acetivibrionales; family DSM-2933; genus SKW257. The sequence goes on from JAOAEJ010000041.1 coordinate 42,963, forward strand.
AATGGAAAAAATTGGGTGAAAAATATCAGTTGGAAGGGGTTGAATCCCCGACGACCGAACAGGTTAAGAAGGCTAAAGAAATACTGGAATCAAAGGTTGTATATATGAATTCAACAAAATAAAAAATAGTTCCTCCTCCGGCAAGGGTGAGGAACTATTTTCAGGTCAATCCAGGATATATTATTGAAACTTTACCATTCCGGTACCGTCTATGTTAATCTTGTATAAGTCCCGTGTATTGGTTAATTCTTTGGGGGCGCCAAAGTAGTATATGTGCTCGCCAATAATATTAATTGGCAGGCTTATTTCGCTGTTGAGCTTAGTTTTACCTGTCCCGTCAAGCTTTATTTTGTACAGACTATCTCCGTCGGAATAGTTGCTATAATAAGCCCAGCCATTTGATATATTAAATGTATTGGAGTTATCATCCGTTAACTTAGCCTTTTCCGACCCATCGGTTTTAACCTTATAGATTTTGCTCCCATCGGAATCATTTGTATAGTAGAGCCAGTTGTCCTCTACGTTTATGGTATAGGTAGAATCATCACTTAATTTTGTCATTTCGGTACCGTCAGTTTTTATTTTGTATATATTACCTTTGAACATATCTGCGTCAGCAGAGTCGTCTATGTAATAAATCCAGTCACCAACAACAATCAGATTACAGCTTTCGCTGTCATTTAACCGGGTATTGGAGGTACCGTCAGTCTTAACTTTGAATATTTCCCCATCTTCCGAGGCATTGCTGTAGTAAATCCAGCCTCCCGTTACATAGAGTGAATCAGCTGCTACATCGCTAACCTTTTCCTTATTTGATCCGTCAAGGTTCACTTTGTAAATCTTACCCTCATCAGAACTATTGCTATAGTAAATCCAATCACCGATGACGTTTATATTCAGGCACGAATCATCACTGATTTTCGTTTTGTCGGTACCATTCAGCTTCATTTTGTATAAGCCGGTATCATTAAAAATGTCGGCATAATATATCCAGTTGCCTTGCTTTGCTGTGAATCCGAAGTTTGAAATATTTGACGTAGTATTTCCGTACTTATTTACCTCAAACATAGTAATCGCTTCATCAATAAGTTTTTTCTCAGAAGCAATATCAAATATATTATCGGTATCGCTTATAACAATAAGGCCGCTGCTGTAAAAAACTTTTTTACCAAGGGCATCCGCAAGTTTTGCCAATGGAATGTGTAGCCTGTTGTTTATACTTTCAGCGGCTACATCAAGAATAACTTCTTTATTGTTTACGAGCATTTTCTTGCTTCCGGTTTTTAATTTTATAACCTTATTATTAAGACTAATGGTTGCTGTGGAGGTTACTTTATCCCAAGTTATTTTTGCACCGAGACTTTGTGCAACAAAGCTCACCGGTACAAGTGTCCTGCCATTTTTGACAATAGGCTTTACCGAAGGATTTGCCGGGTCTATATTTGTTTCAGTATTCTTTACTACGGCTTTTGAACTTCCTATAAATAAGACAATGGCATTTTTCAGCCTATTCTCCAATCCCATAGGATTAACCACTATAGGAAGGCTCACTGTATTGCTCTTAGCGTCGGAGAAGGTTACAAATACTGTTCCCGCACTAATGCCGGTAACCGTAGCATTACTCCCGGATATTTTAACATCTGCCTTTGCAAAGGGGGAAAGAATAAACTTATCAATATTACCATATGTAAGAGGCAAATACTCTGAGGAACTAATTATTGTACTATCTACAACCTTATAGGGAGCGGTGCCTCCTCTTATATTTACAGTTATAGAACTGCCTTCATTAATGCTTACAAAAGTTGGATCAAACTCGAAGTATTTACTGTACAGTCCCATATAATCGATTATTATAGTCAAAGCCTCTGGTCGTAAGTCCGACTTGAGAGCCTTATTGTTCAGCACTTCCTCAGTTACCTTCCATACGCTGTACCATTCTCCGGTATGCATATATGTCTGAGCTTTTACAAGGGAAGTTATAATGGATACTGTAAAGTTGTCCTTTAGTTTAACTTGAGCCTTTTCAAGTATAGGAAGTGCTTTTTCCGGGCTGAAATAATCATCCATGACAGTGAGGTAGCCAAGGCAGAACAGTATGTCACCCTCGAGTGTATCAAGGTCGAGGTCTTTTACTGATTTTTTATAAAGATACTCGGAGAAATACGCTGCATTGTTTTTTCCATCGGTATCCCACCCAAGAGCATTGATTACAGCCGCTTTGACATCAATAGGATTAGTCTGGGAAGCGAGGTATTGTGCAATTTTAGGAGTCATAATCTTCGATTCCTTGGCTTCCTTCACTATATCCACGTCCATGTAAGCCTCTGAAAACGGTGTGGAAGTAATAGGTGAATCGGCATATGCAGCTATGGATAGGGCAAAAAAGCAAGCCAATAGCACTAAAGCGAGAAGTAGTTTTTTCATTTGTGATTCCCCCAATAATTATTAGTATATATACCTTTGGCATTATGTTAACAACTATATTCTACCATAGTAGATAAGAGTTTTCCATAAAAGATTATAAAATCCTAGAGTGTTGAAAATTTATAACTGATAAAGTAAAATAGGAACTATATAAATTGCAATAATGATATTACAAGGAAAAAATTGATTATCGCAATATAACTTAAGGTAACAAATTGCAAAAAAGATTTATGGAGAATTTCGTTGTAGACTCTTTTTTGCAATTTATATATATCAAAAGTAAAAGGATGTATTCAGGTGTTAAAGAAGCAAGATAAAGATAATATATTGACCAGACAGGGATATAAAAATACAAAGTCAAGACAGGCAGTTGTTGACATTCTGGAGGCTTCCCAATTAGCTTTATCAGCTGATGATATATATTTAAAAATAAAAGAATCGGGAAATTCAACAAACCTTTCCACTGTGTACAGGACACTTGAGCTCATGGAAAGCAAGGGACTTGTGAATAAAATCATAATGAGTGATGGTAAGGCTCGTTTTGAATTGACTGGTGACGCACATAAGCATAGTTTGATATGCACGGGATGTCATAAGATGGTACCGATAGATTTTTGCCCCCTTGAGGCCCTTCAAAATGATGTAGGTAAAAAGACAAGCTTTGATATAACAGGGCATAAGCTTGAACTGTATGGAATATGCCCAGAGTGTAAAAAAATGTAGTCTGAAACAGGGTGCTTGAAGGTATTTGTCGTCGAGTTACCCTGCTTTTTCTATCAGATATCTTTAAATTCAGAGTCTCCTATTCCGTTACCCTTTATTTCTTCTCAATACTTACTCATGTTAACTAAAAGCTTTGTAAAAAATAATTAACTGTAAATACTATATATGATTTTGTATATCAATCAGTTTATTTCTCAATGAGCTTAAAAGCATTGGCCGAAAAGGAGACTATAAAAAGATGAGTATTGATTTTAGAGAAGTTGGAGCACAAATAAACGGCAATGAATGTTTTTTCAAGGTATGGGCACCGGACGCTCAGGATGTATATACCGTTTTTGAAAAGGAAGGCTGGCAGAAGCGCCAAGACCATAAACTTAATAAAGTAGATGGCGATTACTGGCAGGGCACATTACACGATGTAGGTGTTGGTGACGAATACAGGTATCTTATCATACCTAAAGAATATACCGAGTATAATGAGGAAGCGTTTAGAAAGATTGACCCGGCAGCAAGAGACACCCTTCATTCAAATCCTTATGACAAGGATAATAATGCAATTATCGTGAGCCCCTCCTACAACTGGGCTCCATTTGTCACACCAAAGTATGAGGATTTTATTATTTATCAAGTTCATCCCGGTACATTTGCCGGCACAAATGATGAGTTTAGTCAAGAAGTTAACAATCTGCCCGACAAGATTGCAAAGTTTAAGCACATTAAATGGAAGCTGGGCTATATCAGGGACCTTGGGTTTAATGCAATTCAGCTTATGCCAATTCAGGAGTTTAAGGGAAATCAGTCTTACGGGTATGAGCCTACGAATTTTTTTGCGGTAGAGTCAGCATACGGTACTCCCGATGAATTCAGGGAATTTGTTAATGAAGCACATAAGATTGGGTTAGCTGTATTAGTAGACGTAGTTTATAATCATGTTGGTAATGCCTTAAGCAAAGACAATCCGCAGGATAATCCTTTTTTAAACTATGATATCGATGGGCAGAAAATATACCTGTCGGAGTATCAAACATCATGGGGGACGGCCCCTGCATTCTGGAAGAATGAGGTCAAGGACTTTTTTGTTTCCAATGCTAAGATGTATTTTAGAGAGTACAATATAGACGGTATGAGGGTGGACGCTACCAGAGCGATAGAAGATAACCGGGGATGGGGAAATGATGGATGGCGTTTTTTACAGCATCTGACCTGGTGTCTGAAGGAAGAATTCCCCAACAAGTATATTATAGCCGAACACCTTCCGGAACATGATACCATAATAAACGGTGCAGGATTCCATGCTATATGGTTTGTTAATGCGCACCACGAATTCCAGAAGATGATGGAGTATGAATTCCATCCCGAATACGGAGACCCCATAGATAAGCTTAAATATATAGTAGGTAAAAATTTTGGATACGGGCACAACTATGAGCACCAATGGAGGCTTGTAAAATACCTGCTTGGTTCCCATGACGACGTTGCCGATTTTGATAAGGGCGGTACCATATGGAAGCCTAATATCGACGAAAGGCACAGGTACTTTGCTGATTTCTTTGGAGGACGCGAAAATGAGTACGCGCGGGAAAAAGCAAGATTGGGTTGGGCACTGAATGTTGCTATGATGGGCAATCCCATGATGTTTATGGGATTGGAATGTCACATGCCCGGCTACTGGCACGACTCGGAGTATGATGGTCACAGGTTTAACTGGTCTGTAGCTGGAGACCATATAGGTATGCCTATGAGAAACATGGTACGGGATGTTAATTGGGTGAGATGGAACAATCCTGCATTAAGAAATGAAACCATTGACATTGTACACGAAGACTACGACAACAAAGTACTGGCTTTTAAAAGGTATGTGCCGGGCGGTGACAATGTGATTTTAACCATTGTCAATGTTAGCAGCAGGGATTTCGGAGGACACAGCTATGGCGCGCATACAGGGGGGCAGAGAGGGCAGTGGGAGCAAATTTTTTGCAGCCAGGACCCGATATATGGAGGCCGCGAAGGAGTAGGCAATGCATTTTACCAACCCTGGACCCAAGGTGATGGACGTATATACATTAATGTGCCTAGATTCAGTGTTGTTATGATGAAATTAATAAAATACGAACAATAAACCTTAGTATTAATATATTTATGAATTAAAGATAGTTTACAGTAAACTATCTATAGAGAGCAGGCAAAGTAAACCCTATAACGGCTTACTTTGCCTGTTTTTTATAAAGCCGTATTGACTTTAATGTTGCGGAATATCTATAATAGTAGTAGTCAAATGCAAATCATTTGCAATTAAATGTTTAATGTTGAATAATAGTGGCAATATTAATGGATATATATTAACAAGACAGGGAGATAATAAGAAAATGAAGAGTAACTTGGTAAAAACGGCATGTCTGGTATTGGTAATAGGCCTTGTTTTCGCAGTTGGCTGCAGCAAACAGACGAGCGAAGATGTTAAAGCAAATCATGATGGAAAGTTATCGGTGCATACAAGTTTTTATACAATGGCTGATTTTGCTGCTAAAATAGGCGGCGATAAGATAAAAATAACAAACCTTGTTCCCTCAGGTACCGAGCCGCACGATTGGGAACCGGCACCAAAGGACATTGCAAGCCTTGAAAAAGCAGACGTATTTATTTACAACGGGGCCGGAATGGAAGGCTGGGTAGAAAAAATACTTGGATCGATTAACAACGAAAAAACCACTGTTCTAGAAGCTTCAAAGGGATTAAAGCTTTTGGAAAACGCTGATAAAGACGAAGGACTGCAATATGATCCCCATGTATGGCTGAATCCTGCCCTTGCAAAAAAGCAGTTGGAAGCAATTAAAAACACATTTGTTTCTGTAGATTCGGCTAATAAAAGCTACTACGAGAAAAATTACAATGAGTATATATTAAAATTTGATGAATTAGATAAAGAATATAATCAAACTGTTGCAAGCTTTTCAAAGAAGGATCTGGTCGTAGCTCATGAAGCGTTTGGGTATTTATGCAATGCCTATGGTTTAAAGCAGGTAGCGATAGAAGGACTGGGCGCGGAATCGGAACCTACTCCGGCTAGAATGGCTGAGATTTCTAAGTTTGCTAAAGAAAATGAAGTAAAGGTCATTTTCTTTGAAGAACTGATAAGTCCTAAGATAGCAGAAACAATAGCAAGCGAAGTCGGTGCAGCTACCGATGTTTTAAATCCTCTTGAGGGTCTAAGCGATGAGCAAGTCAAGGCGGGTAAGGAATACCTTTCGGTAATGAGAGATAACCTCAAGGCGCTGGAAAGGGCGCTGAAGTAAGCCAGCGTTAAAATAATTGGAATAATTATAGGTTGTATAACTTGTTGTGCTAGTTTCTCTAAAGCCTACTTTAAATGGGGTGCAGGGAACTCCCTGCGGAATCCAATGGAACATTGGCGGGGAAGCGGGGGGTCCCCGCAAAACTAATATCCTCCTTACCTTCGAGGGAAGGAGCTAGAGGATGGGGGGCTACCAGCTAGCGCGACGCATTAATTTAAATAAAAGGTATGGTATGGGCAATGAAAAAAGTGATTGAAGCAAAACACCTTAGCTTTGGGTACGACAATAAATTAATTCTGGAAAACATAAACTTTTCAATAGACAAAGGTGACTATCTAGGAATTATAGGCTCAAACGGTTCGGGTAAAAGTACCTTAATTAAGCTACTACTGGCTACACTCAAACCTTCAGGCGGCGAAATAAAAATATTAGGTGAGAGAATAGACAAGTTCAGAAGGTGGGATAAGATTGGTTACGTATCCCAGAAGGCAAACTCCTTTAACACCAGCTTTCCTGCTACTGTTGAGGAAGTAGTAGCAGCCAACCTGTATTCAAGAGTAGGTCTGTTCAGACGCCCCGGTAAGGAGCATAGGAAGCAGGTAGATAATGCACTGGAGCTTGTCGGCATGAGGGAGTATAAGTCAAGATTGATAGGCGAGCTCTCGGGAGGGCAGCAGCAGAGGGTATTTATAGCCAGGGTACTTGTAAGTCAGCCTGAAATAATGTTTCTTGACGAGCCTACCGTAGGTATCGATGCCAAATCAGAGGAAGCGGTTTACTGCATGCTGGCAAGGCTGAATAAGGAATTGGGAATAACCATAGTATTGATAAGCCACGATACAAGTGCAATTACTGTACATGCAAACAAAATAGCTTGCATGGGGAATAAGGGATTAATCATCCATGACCCGAAAGAAAAAATGACCGAGGAATTCATTACAGAACTTTACGGCTACGGTGTAAATTTGCATGCACACAGGCATGACTGCAGGAATTGCATAAGGAAAGAGGTTGTATAATGCTAGAAATGATTCAAAACGACTTTATATTTCAATATGGTTTTATGCAGAGGGCCTTTATAGTAGGTATATTGATTGCTGTAATAACTCCTTGTATAGGGGTCATTGTGGTATTAAAACGGCTTTCGATGACAGGAGATGCACTCTCACACAGTTCTCTTGCCGGTGTAGCTACAGGCCTGGTGGCAGGTGTAAATCCCATATTGGGAGCGATAGTTTTCTCCATAGCAGCTGCCTTTGGTATAGAGCGCATTAGGAAAACATTTCCCAAATATTCTGAGGTAGCAATTGCCATTATAATGTCCACGGGTATAGGTCTTGCCGGAATACTCTCAGGTTTTGTAAAGAATTCCGCTGCTTTTGGAAGTTTCTTATTCGGGAGTATTGTAGCTATAAGTGACTTTGAGCTGTATATAGTCATAGGATTAAGTGTTTTGGTAACACTTACGGTAGTACTACTATATAAAGAATTGTTTTATATGACCTTTGACGAAGAAGCGGCAAGGCTGGCAGGTATGCCGACAGCAATAGTAAACTTCATATTTACGCTGCTCACTGCTATCACCATATCAATTTCTGCAAGGACAGTAGGAACGCTGGTTATATCATCCTTAATGGTTATACCCGTTGCTTCTGCACTCCAAGTAGCCAAAAGCTTCAGACAGACTGTTTTATACTCAGTGACTTTTGCAGTGACTTCTACTGTACTGGGACTTTTCATATCCTACTATGCAGGCTTTAAGCCCGGTGGAACAATAGTACTTATAGGTATAATCATACTTGTATCGGTACTTGCATACAAAAACATCGTGAAGAAAGCCTTAATTCAGAGAACGGTTAAGGTGAACTTATAAAAGCTATAATGTGATATTAAAAGTAATAAGGAATAATTATTAGCACTCTCGGCAAGAGAGTGCTAAATTTATCTTGACACCTTTTTGTGGGAGTTGTATCATATATATGGTAATTAAACTATAACAGGAGGGTATTGCATGAGTCGTGAATCAGGAAGTATTTCTATTAATACTGAAAATATTTTTCCAATAATTAAAAAGTGGTTGTATTCCGAGAAGGACATTTTCATTCGCGAATTGGTTTCCAACTCAAGCGATGCTATAAGCAAACTCAAAAAGCTGGCAGCAATCGGCGAAGCTAATATAAGCGGTGAAACCAAATACTCCATAAAAGTAATTGTGGATAAAGAAAATAAAACTATCAAGGTTATCGATAATGGTATCGGTATGACCGGGGATGAGGTAAAAAAATATATCAACCAGATAGCCTTCTCCGGCGCGAAGGATTTCCTTGAAAAGTATAAGGACAAAGCTGACGAAGGGCAGATTATAGGGCACTTCGGATTGGGCTTTTATTCAGCCTTCATGGTAGCTGAAAAGGTACAGATTGATACACTGTCATTTCAACAGGGAGCTCAGGCAGTAAGATGGATAAGTACCGGAGGTACGGAATTTGAAATGGAGGATTCCGACCGTGCAGAAAGAGGTACATCCATAACTCTGTTTATGGCGGAAGACAGCCACGAATTCCTTGATGAATTTAAAATGCGTGAAATTCTTAAAAAATATTTCTCCTTCTTACCCTTTGAACTTTACCTTGAAGATGCAAATGCTAAAAAGGATGATAAAGAGGGTGCTGAAGATCCAAAACCTCTTAACAACACAAATCCTCTATGGCTAAAAAATCCAAAGGACTGTACCGATGAGGAATATAAAGAATTTTACAGAAATGTATTCTTTGACTTCAATGAGCCTTTATTCTGGATACACTTGAACATGGACTATCCGTTTAATGTGAAGGGTATACTGTACTTCCCGAAACTGAAGCATGAATTCGAAACCATGGAAGGCCAGATCAAACTGTTCTACAACCAGGTTTTCGTTGCCGACAACATAAAAGAAGTTATACCCGAGTTCCTTATGCTGTTAAAGGGTGTTCTTGATTGTCCCGATTTGCCGTTGAACGTATCAAGAAGCTTTCTGCAGAATGACGGGTATGTAAATAAGATTTCAAGCCACATAACAAAGAAGGTAGCGGACAAGCTTACTTCAATCTTTGAGAATGAAAGAGAAAGCTACAACAAATACTGGGACGATATCAACCCGTTTGTTAAGTACGGCTGCATACGCGAGCAGAAGTTCTATGATAGAGTAAAGGATATAGTTATATACAAAACAACCAACGGTGACTATGTAACTTTGAAGGATTATCTGGAGCGTAACAAATCAAAGCACGAAAACAAGGTGTTCTATGTAAACAACGAAAAGCAGCAAGCTCAGTATATAAAGATGTTCAGAGAACATGACATGGAAGCTATAATACTTGCCTCAATGATTGATAACCATTTTATGCAGTTCCTTGAATCAAAGGAAACTGAAGTGAAGTTCCAGAGGATTGACTCAGACATCTCAGATAGCATGAAGGAAACTGATGAGGCAAAGGATGAAGCAGCGGATAAGGAAATTCAGGAGAAGCTTGAGAAGCTGTTTAAAGAAGCGTTAGGAAACGATAAGCTTAAGGTACAGGTGGAAAGCTTGAAGGCAGCGGCTATTCCCGGTATGATTCTCCTTTCGGAGCACTCAAGAAGAATGCAGGAAATGAGCAAGATGTTCGGTGGTGGAATGGACATGGCTCATATGTTCCCGAGTGAAGAAACCCTTGTGGTAAATAAGAAAAACAATTTGATACAGACAGTGCTCAAACTGAAAGACAAGGAAGACAAAATCGATGATATGAAGCTCATTTGCGAGCAGATATATGACCTCGCTATGATGAGCCATAAGCAGCTTGAAGCTGAAGCAATGACAAAGTTTATTGAAAGAAGTAACCTGATTTTAGCCAAATTGGCTGTAATAGGCGCATAAATAAAACAGGGATGGTGCAAAAACCATCCCTGTTTTTGTGCGCCCAGCATGGGCGTTCTCTAGTCGGTGAAAGTCCGACACGGGGGTTGATAGTGCCAACCGTTAGCTTAAGACAAGGGTGTCCATCGTGAGGTGGAATCTAAAGGAAGTCGGCGGCAAAGTTCCGGTCTGACGAACAGAAACTACATATAAGGCATATGCTTGTGGGTGAGTTTGCGAAACAAAACGAAGCCCTAAACTATCCGAAACAGGCGGTGTAAATGTAGCAGATATATGGAACGAAAGAGAGCGTTCTTACCTGGGGAGGTCTGACGGACGTGAGGAAATGAACTTTGAATCACGGTTGAAACAAGATTTATCGTGAGAAGTCAGCAGAGGTCATAGTACCGAGCCAGTTCATGAATGGCAAGGGAAGGACTGAACAGTAGGAGGTTTGTGAAATTTGAAGGATACGAGGAAACGCAGTGAAAACAGACAACTTCATAGAGAAGGTTACCTACAGGAGGATAGAGTGGAACTTGAAAGTAATGTAGGAGCGTTTAGCATTTCTTCCATGTCAGAAAAGGAAGCAAACGATGGAAATAGATATGCCAATAGGTTGCTTGAGGAAATTCTTGACCGAGACAATATGAATAAAGCATATAAACGTGTTAAGTCAAACAAAGGAAAACATGGAATTGACGGAATGAAGGTGGATGAACTTCTGCCTTTCCTAAAAGCAAATGGAGACCGAATCAAGCAAGCCATAATGGAAGGGAGATATAATCCCAAGCCTGTCAGAAGGGTAGAGATACCCAAACCTGATGGGGGAGTAAGGTTATTGGGAATACCTACAGTGCTTGATAGAGTAATACAACAAGCTGTTGCACAGGTCTTGGCTCCAATTTATGAGAGGGAATTTTCAGAACTCAGTTATGGGTTTAGACCCAAAAGGAATGCACACCAAGCTGTAATGAAATGCAAGGAATATATAGAGGCAGGCTATAAATGGGTTGTAGATATTGACCTTGCAAAGTATTTCGATACAGTGAATCATGACAAGCTTATGAGTATTTTATCAAGAACTATAAAAGATAGCAGAGTATTATCCTTAATAAGGAAATACCTGCAGTCAGGAGTTATGCTTAACGGTGTGGTCATAGAAACGGAAGAGGGAACGCCTCAAGGAGGAAACCTATCTCCGCTTCTTAGTAATATAATGCTGAATGAACTGGATAAGGAACTGACCAAAAGAGGACTAAGGTTCTGCCGTTATGCCGATGACGCTAATATTTATGTCAGAAGCAGGAAGGCAGCAGAAAGAGTAATGGCAAATATCACAAGGTTTATTGAGAGAGAACTTAAGCTTAAAGTCAATAAGGAAAAGAGTGCTGTGGGCAGACCTTGGAATTTAAAATTTCTTGGGTTTACCTTCTACCATGTAAAAGGTGAGGTAAGAATCAGAGTACACCCAAAGCCTGTAAAGAAATTCAAGGAGAAGTTGAAGGAAATAACAGGCAGAAGTAGGGCGAAAAGCGTGAATGAAATAATACTCAAACTTAAGCAATCCATAACTGGGTGGGTAAACTATTTCAAGATTGCTGACATGGTAGGACTTCTGAAAGAATTGGATGAGTGGCTTAGAAGAAGGATAAGGATGTGTTACTGGAAACGCTGGAAGAAAATCAAAACGAAGCACGACAATCTTGTCAAGCTTGGAATGGGCGAATACAAGGCGTGGGAATATGCGAACACAAGAAAAGGCTACTGGAGAATTTCCAATAGCCCTATACTTGCAAGAGCCTTAACCAACGAAAAACTCAAGAAACAAGGTTTTCCAACAATGACTGAAATATATCTTAGAGTACGTTAATTCTTATTGAACCGCGGTATACCGAACGGTATGTACCGTGGTGTGAGAGGTCGGTAGCTGAAATAATCAGCTACCTCCTACTCGATTACTCTTCTTTACTCTTATCGTTATCCCTGATTTCAACCCTTCTTATCTTACCGCTTATAGTCTTTGGCAGCTCTGTGACAAATTCTATTATCCTTGGATACTTATAGGGAGCAGTTACCTTTTTCACGTGTTCCTGCAATTCGATAACCAGGTTATCGCTTGCAGTATAGTTTTTAGCTAAAACTACGGTTGCCTTTACTATTTGGCCTCTATCGGGGTCAGGTACGGCTGTTATTGCACACTCAAGGACTGCCGGGTGTTCCAGTAGTGCGCTTTCTACTTCAAAAGGTCCTATTCTGTAGCCCGAACTCTTTATTACATCATCCGCTCTGCCCACAAACCAGTAGTAGCCATCTTCATCACGCCAAGCCATATCCCCGGTATAGTACACACCATCATGCCAAACTTTCTGTGTAAGCCTTTCATCACGGTAGTACCCGCCGAACATTCCCACAGGCTTTCTTTTATCGGTACGTATGGCAATCTGGCCTTCTTCTCCAACCTCGCAGGAGTTGCCATCCTCATTGAGCAGGTCTATATTATATCCCGGTGCCGGTTTACCCATTGAACCAGGCTTAGGTTCCATCCACGGGAAGGTACCTAGGGTAACGGTACACTCGGTCTGACCGTATCCTTCCATAAGTTTAAGGTCTGTAGCCTTCAGGAATTGGTTATATACCTCAGGATTCAGAGGCTCACCTGCAATAGCACAATATTTTAATTTGCTAAAATCATATTTTGAGAGGTCTTCTTTTATAAAGAACCTGTATACTGTAGGCGGAGCACAAAAGCTGGTTACTCCATGCTTTGTAATTACACTGAGCATGTCTTTTGGTACAAACTTATTGTAATCATAGACAAATACTGCAGCTCCGCAAATCCACTGACCATATATTTTTCCCCACACAGCTTTCGCCCAGCCGGTGTCGGCAACAGTGAGGTGCAGACCGCCGTCCTGCACATTTTGCCAGTACTTTGCAGTAAGGATATGACCTAAAGGATATGTAAAGTCGTGTCTTACCATCTTAGGCATTCCGGTTGTACCCGAAGTGAAGTATAAAAGTAGTATATCATCATTGGTAGAAGCTTCATCCCCCGTAGGTCTTGTAAAATCTTCGGGAGCATTTTGGAGCTCGGAATTGAAGTCATACCAGCCATCCTTAGAACCGCCCACCAGAGCCTTAACCTTAAGGGACGGAGAGCTTGCCATCGACTCTTCAACGTGTTGTATAACTTCCTCTTCAGCAACGCAAACAATCATCTTTATATCGGCTGCGTTGTTTCTATAAACTATATCCTTTGTAGTTAGAAGGTGAGTTGCAGGTATGCAAATGGCTCCAAGCTTATGTAGGGCAAGTATGGAAAACCAGAACTCATAACGCCTTTTCAGCACAAGCATTACCGGGTCACCTCTTTTAATACCTACAGAACGGAAAAAATTTGCAGCCTTATCGCTATAACGCTTCAAATCTCCAAAGGTAAAGGCAGCCTCATCACCATTCTCGTCACACCATACGATAGCCGTTTTATCCGGTGTGTTTTTTGCTATTTCATCTACAATATCATAAGCAAAATTAAAGTTTTCAGGAACATTTATTTTAAAATTTTGTACAAAATCTTCATAGGAGTTAAAATCAACCTGTGATACGTATCTTTCCAACATTAAAATAATACCTCCTGCATATATTTAAAGGTTTTTTATTAACATATTATCGCAAGGAATTTAGCGGGTTTGCCGTCCATAGCCTTCATACCGTGGTTTGCACTTGAATCGAAAAACAACGAATCACCTTCAGTGAGGATAATCTCAGCTCCGTTGATAATGACCTTTAAAGTGCCTTCAAGTACGTAATTAAATTCCTGACCCGGATGGGAGTTATAGTGAACCTCTGTATTATCGTCAGGCTCAACAGCAACAAGGAATGGTTCAGCCTTTTTATGAACAAAGTTATAGGCAAGGCTTTGGTATTTGTACTGCTTTCTTCTCTCCACGCTTACACGTTTATCTTTTCTTACCAAGGAATAGGTATGAAGCCTTGGTCCCTCGCCGGTTAATATTGCGGAAAGCTCAACATTGAATTTGGTTGCAATTTCATAAAGAAGGCCTACAGGGATATCAACATTACCGCTCTCATATTCTTCGTAGGTTTCTTTAGAAAGCTTAAACTCCATAGCCAAAGTTTCAATGGAAACTCCTGAGATTTCTCTTAATTCCCTTATTCTTGCCGCTATCTGCTTGATTTGTTCGGACATAAAACCATCCTTTCATAAAAAAATTTGGATGTATATAAATTGCAAAAAGAGTCTACAACCAAGTTCTCCCTAAATCTTTTTTGCAATTTGTTACCTTAAGTTATATTGCGATAATCAAATTTTTCCTTGGAATATCATTATCGCAACTTATGTAGATTCAAAACAAGTTTTTCCATCATTTATTTTAAAAGTAAATATAGACAGAGTTTGTAATAAATTAGGAAAAGCTTTTTGATAATTATAATATCATAGCCACAGCATGAAAGTAAAGGGATAGTGTGCCACGCAAATCTGCATGGTCAAAGGGATTTGTTATCTACAATTGTTACAGAATTATAGTAAAAAAAGACAAAATATTGATAAAACTTTGCAGTTATGATATTATTTTATACATATGTTTATACAACTTATGCGCAAATTTAGCTTAATTATAGTAGAGATAATTCTGATTTTACAAATTTATGATTATTTTCATTGTTAATGTTCAATTGAGCTATAGAAGTAACTTAGTGGTAGTGTCAAATCATAAAAGGGGGATACTTCATGTCAATCCTAAAAAAAATGTCGCTAATGATCCTTTTACTTGTATTACTGCCTACATTAATCATTGTAGCATTTACGTACATTAATGTATCGCAAAAGATTCTTAATCAAACCAAGGGAGAGATGCTTACATTGGCGGGCAGTGGCGTAAATACAGCGTCTTCTCTTATAGAAAAGGAATTGGGATTTGTTAGTGCGTTATCCAGCCAAAGAGCAATGAAAGAGTACCTTATAAGCATTCAAGCAGGAATAGAAAATGACGATACCAAGAAGCAGTTGGATGGGGTAAACCAAAGATTGGATGAATATGTAAAGAAGGTTGGAAACTCCGAACAGGTCTTTTTGGTCAATGATAAGGGCATAATAGTTGCTGACAGTGACAGAAAGCTTATAGGATTAGATATCAACGACCGTGCTTATGTAAAGTCTACTTTGGCAGATGGTATGCCCAGTGTAAGCGAAACAATTTCATCTAAATCCACAGGAGCAAAGATAATAGTATTTACCTACCCTGTAAAGGATGATAAAAAGATTGTAGGTTTTGTAGCCAATGCAATATATATAGATAGTCTTGCAAAGTACCTAAAGGATATGAAGATTGGAAGCGACAAGCAGAGCTATACTTATATGGTGGATGCTAAGGGCACCATGTTGTTTCATCCTACTAAAGACAAGATAGGTAAGCCCGTTGAAAACGACAAAGTTAAAGGATTAGTACAAAAGATTGCTGCAGGTGAAAAGGTTGAAGCCAAAGCTGAGGAATATCCCTATAAAGGTAAGGACGTACTTGCAGCATATGGTATTGTACCGCAAACCAATTGGATATTGGTCGTCGCTACAGTTAAGGTAAATGTGACTTCTCCTATTAGAGATTTTGCTATTACCATTATCCTTGTAGCTTTAGGTGCTTCTGTGATTGCAGTGGTAATAGGCATATTGTTCTCAAGAAGTGTAGTTCGACCGATTAAAAAGATAACCGAGATAGTTGACAATACAGCTAATTTTGATTTGACCCATGACAAGAGCTATAACCTGGTAAAAAGCAATAGAGATGAAACCGGTGCAATAGCCCGATCGGTATCTTCCATGAGAAAGTCCTTAAGGGATATGGTTGCTCTGCTTGCAGAAGCTTCGGAGTCAATTAACAATAATGCACAAAAGGTTGAACACATGACCGAGCAGTTAAAGGATCAGACTGACGACAACCTTGCAACTACAGAAGAATTGTCGGCCGGCATGGAGGAATCAGCTGCAACAACAGAGGAAATAAGCGCTACAGCTCAGAATATAGAACTTGCAGTCAACTCAATTGCTACTACAGCTCAGGAGGGAGCCCTTGCTGCAAGTGAAGTAAGCAAGAGGGCGAATAGTCTTAAGGAAAGTGCAGTGGCTGCAACACAGAACGCAAACAACATGTACAATAATGTAAAGCATCAAATGCAATCTGCTATAGAAAAATCCAGAGCAGTTTCACAAATCGGGTTGCTTGCCCAAGCAATACTACAGATTACCGAGCAGACCAATTTGCTTGCTTTAAATGCAGCAATAGAGGCGGCAAGAGCAGGAGAGGCAGGAAAAGGCTTTGCTGTGGTGGCCGAGGAGATAAGGAAGCTCGCAGAGCAGTCATCTAAGACTGCTGTTGATATAAAAAATATTGTTAAAGTTATAAATGAGTCGGTTACAAATCTGTCTGACAGCTCCAGCACAATGCTGAATTTTTTAGACAAGGAAGTTTTAGAGGATTACCAGAAGCTTATAAAAACCGGTGAGCAGTATTATAGCGACGCAGAGTTATTCAACAATATGATGGCGGAATTCAGTAGAACTGCGAAAGAACTGGATGAATCTATTTCGTCTATAGTATCTGCCATAAATCAGGTAAGCGAGACAGTAAATGAGGGTGCAAAAGGGGTAGAGGATATATCGGAGAAAACTGCTGCTACAGTAGAGAGAATGAATGAGGTTCAGCAAAGCACCGAGGATAATATCAAGAGTGCAGAAAAGCTTGGACAGCTGATAGCTAAATTTAAATTATAGAACAATAATTCAAAAGGAACAGCTCGTTACCAAATAACAAGCTGTTCCTTTTGTGTATAAGTCAACTATTATAAACAAGTGGCTTTATACACTTAATAAACTCCATGGAAGCTCGTGAGGCAGGGACATTCCTCATAGTAATAATACCTAGCTTTCGTTCGGGAAGTTTTTCAATAGTTTCGACCTCAAACAGATCATTCTTCATAATTGCGTCTTCAGCACTTTCCTTCAATACATGAGATATACCAAGGCCTATTTTTGCGAACTCTACCAACAAGTCTATACTGCCTAGCTCTACCTCCGGGGTTATTTCAATACCTGACTGCCTGAAAAAGCTGTCTATAATTTGGCGTGTAGCGCTTTTCTTTTCAAGCATAAGAAGCGGATAGGAACCAAGCTCACTAAGTGTGACTTTTTTTCCCTTAAGCTCCGAAAAATTATTAGAAGCTACAAAAATATCTTTTACTGTAATAAAGTCTTCAACCTCAAAGTTTTTATCATGCATCGGCAGAGTAGTAATTCCAAAATCAATAAGCCCATTTTTGAGGATTTCCAATATCTGCGATGAGGTCCGGTTTATAACCTGTATTTTTATGTTGGGGTATACATGATAAAACCTTTGTATATAAGGAATGAGGTAATATTTGCATATAGTATCGCCCACTCCTATCCTCACCTCGCCGGAATCCAAGCTCTGCATTTCAAAAATTTTGTTTTCCGCTGTCTTGATAAAGTTATAAGCCTGCTCAATATGCTTAAAGAGCAACGTACCTTCCGGTGTCAGCTTCAAATTCCGCGTCTTACGGAAAAATAGCTGAACTCCCATTTTATCCTCCAGCTTTTTTACAGATTGGCTTACCGCAGATTGGGAAACGAAAAGCTTTTCCGCAGCATCGGAGAAGTTTTCATGTTTTGCCGCAAAGTAAAAAAATCTATACAATTCAAAATTTATATCCATAAGTACCTCTTATACTAAATATTAAAATTATTAATTTTACTTATTAATTATACCATATTATAATAAGGTTATATAAATGAGAATCCTATAGATAGTTTACCGTAAACTATCCTTACACAATACAATCTTTTTATAAGGGGTAAAAGATATGAGTAACAATGTGAGAAGAATTTTTGTCGAAAAGAAAGTCGGTTTTGATATTGAAGCGCAGGGGATGTATCGTGACCTGAAGAGCAACCTTGGGATTTCAGGGCTAAAGTCTCTCAGAATAGTAAATAGGTATGATGTAGAAGGTATTTCCGATGAAGAGTATCAAAAGTCGCGCAATACCATATTTTCTGAGCCGCCTGTAGATGTTGTATATGATGAAAACATTGATATAGATAAAAATGCAAGGATAATAGCAATCGAATACCTTCCAGGTCAATACGATCAGAGGGCGGATTCTGCCTCCCAGTGTATACAGATACTCACGCAGGGGGAGAGGCCGGTTACAAAAGCAGCACGTTTGATAGTTCTTGAGGGTGACATTTCCGATGAGGACTACAATAGAATAAGGGAATACTGCATAAACCCTGTTGAAAGTCAGGAAGCTTCGCTTAGTAAACCCTCTACACTAGACGTAGAAGCAAATATCCCTGAGGATGTAAAAGTACTCAGCGGATTTATAGCTATGAATGAGCAGGAGCTCCAGGGCTTTATGAACGAGATGGGCTTTGCTATGTCCCTGGAAGACCTGCAATTCTGTCAGGCATACTTCAGGGATGAAGAAAAAAGAGACCCTTCAGTTACAGAAATAAAGATGATAGATACCTACTGGTCTGACCACTGCCGTCATACAACATTCCTCAGCAAAATAGAAGGAGTAGAGATAGAGCAGGGACCATATTACAATGCCATAAAATCTGCATATGACAGCTACCTTGAGTCCAGAAAATATGTATACGGCGATAGAGAAAAAGATGTATGCCTTATGGACATAGCAACTATGGCTATGAAAGAACTCAGAAAAAAAGGCAAACTGAACGACCTTGATGTTTCGGAAGAAATAAATGCATGCAGCATAGTAGTGAATGTAGATGTAAACGGTCAGGATGAAGAATGGCTGGTAATGTTTAAAAACGAAACCCACAATCATCCAACAGAAATAGAACCCTTCGGTGGAGCGGCAACATGCCTGGGCGGAGCTATCAGAGACCCACTTTCAGGTAGATCCTATGTGTACCAGGCAATGCGTGTAACAGGAAGCGGTGACCCAAGGACAAAGGTAAAAGACACCATACCGGGAAAGCTTCCTCAGAGAAAAATTACTACCGGAGCAGCCGCAGGCTACAGCTCCTACGGAAATCAGATCGGATTGGCAACAGGACAGGTAGCCGAGATTTACGATGAGGGCTATGTTGCAAAAAGGATGGAGATAGGAGCAGTGATAGGCGCAGCTCCTAAGAAAAATGTAGTAAGGGAAAATCCTCAGCCTGGAGATGTGATAATACTGCTTGGGGGAAGAACAGGGCGCGACGGCTGCGGAGGTGCTACCGGTTCATCCAAGGAGCACACGGAAGAGTCACTTATGACCTGCGGAGCGGAAGTACAAAAGGGTAATCCTCCTACAGAAAGAAAAATACAGCGTCTCTTTAGAAATCCTGCTGTAAGTACTATGATTAAGAAATGTAATGATTTTGGAGCAGGGGGAGTATCTGTTGCTATAGGTGAGCTGGCAGATGGCCTTGAGATAAATCTTGACGTTATACCTAAAAAATATGACGGCCTTGACGGAACCGAGCTAGCTATCTCCGAATCCCAGGAGCGTATGGCTGTAGTAGTAGAGAAGGAAAATGTAGAGGCCTTTATTAAAGCTGCAGAGGACGAAAACCTTGAAGCTGTCGAAGTTGCAGTTGTAACAGCTGAAAACAGGCTGAAAATGCAGTGGAGAGGCAAGTTAATAGTAAATATAAGCAGAGACTTTTTAAATACAAACGGTGTCAAGCAAATGGTTGACGTAGCAGTGGAATCACCCGAAGCACAAAACAGCTTCTTCAAAAGGATAGCACCAGAGCTTGAAGAGTCTATAGAGAATATGGAAAAAACCTGGCTGACTAACCTCCAAAGGCTCAATGTTTGTAGTCAGAAGGGGCTTGTAGAGAGGTTTGACAGTACCATAGGAGCATGTACAATTACTATGCCTTTCGGTGGTAAATACCAGCTTAGTCCCGCTGAAGGTATGGCTGCAAAAATACCTGTACTAAATGGAGAGACTACAACCGGAACTGTTATGACTTACGGCTACAACCCGTCAATATCCAAATGGAGCCCCTTCCATGGAGCGCTCTATGCTGTTGTAGAGTCTGTTGCAAAGGTTGTAGCTATGGGCGGAGACTATAAAAATGCACGCCTTACCCTTCAGGAATACTTTGAAAAGCTGGGTAAAGACCCTAAAAAGTGGGGTAAGCCGTTCAGTGCATTATTGGGGGCATACTATGCTCAAGTAAAGCTGGGAATACCTGCAATAGGTGGAAAAGACAGTATGTCGGGAACCTTTAAGGATATGACTGTACCGCCAACTTTGGTTTCCTTTGCTGTAGATGTTGTAAATGCTGCTGATGTTATTTCAACTGAATTTAAGCAAGTGGGCAGCAATGTAGTAGTAATCCCTCTGGATAGGGATGAAAACGAACTGCCTGACTTTGAACAGCTGGATAGAAACTACACAAAGATACATCAGCTGATAAAAGCAGGGAAAGTGTCGGCAGCACACACCGTCAGAACCGGAGGCATATCCGAGGCTATAAGCAAAATGTGCTTTGGTAATAAAATTGGCTTTAGATTTACAGATAAGGTGGGACCAAGAAGTCTCTTTACTGCGGACTACGGTTCAATTATCCTTGAAATACCTGCAAATGAAGACCTTGCAAAATTACTTGAAGGATTAAGATATACATTACTTGGTGTAACTATCGAAGAAGAAAATATAGTTGTAAATAATATATCTATATCTCTGGATTCAGCTATTGAAAAATGGGAGGAACCACTGGAAAAAATATTCCCTACAAGAGTGGATTCCGGTAATGAGGCACCGAAGCTGTATTCCTATGATAATGTAAGGCTGGTAAAATCGTCTGTAACTGTAGCGAAGCCGAGAATATTTATACCTGTATTCCCAGGTACCAATTGTGAGTATGACACTGCTAGGGTGTTTGAAAAAGCTGGCGGTATAGCTGATGTTATGGTTATCAAAAACCTGAATTCACAGGCAATAGAGCAGTCAATTGATATGATGGCTAAAAAGATAGATAACTCCCAGATAATAATGATTCCAGGAGGATTTAGCGGCGGTGACGAGCCCGAAGGCTCAGGTAAGTTTATTGCAACAGCCTTTAGAAATCCTAAAGTAAAAGAAGCTGTAATGAGACTTCTCAAGCAGCGTGACGGCCTTATGCTGGGAATATGCAATGGATTCCAGGCGCTTATAAAGCTAGGTCTTGTGCCTTACGGTGAAATCAGGGAAGTGACCGATGAATGCCCTACACTGACGTTTAATACTATTGGACGTCATGCTTCGTGCATGGTTAGAACCAAAGTAGCTTCAACGCTTTCACCATGGCTGAAAAATGTAAACCTGGGGGATGTACACTCAATAGCGATTTCCCACGGAGAGGGAAGATTTGTTGCAAGCCCTGAGGTTTTGGCGATGTTGGAGAAAAACGGTCAGATAGCAACGCAATATGTTGACCTTGAAGGTAATCCGACTTACGATATCAGATTTAACCCTAATGGTTCAATAGACGCTATTGAAGGTATTACAAGCCCTGATGGAAGAGTACTTGGAAAAATGGGACACTCAGAAAGACTGGGAGATTACGTTGCAAAAAATATCCCTGGTGAAAAAGACCAGAAAATATTTGAGGCAGGCGTAGAGTACTTTAAATAAAAGAGTGTATAACTAAATATAGTAGGACAATCAAAAAGGAAGTGCAATTATGTCACTTCCTTTTTGATTGTAGACAACTAAAGTCTAAAACGGAAAATTATACTATACTTACATTGTACTTTCTCATCCATGTATCTATCTGAATAAGATAAGCAAATAGCTGGGGAGTAGCCATCAGCTGACCAAACCACGGCTTGCCGTAATCCGATTCGTTTGATGCAATCTGGCGTATAGACTTAATGTCAACCAGCGAGAGCAGCGGGGAACTGCTATCGTTCAGTATATCAAGCAGCCAGCTGTGTACAGCCTTCTCGTAGGCCGGATTATGAGTTTTGGGATAAGGGCTTTTACGCCTTTCCAGAACGTCATCAGGCAAAATACCTTTAAGTGCCTGACGTAATAGTCCTTTTTCTCTTCCACCCAAAGCCTTCATACTCCAAGGTATATTCCATACATATTGGACTAGGCGATGATCGCAGTAGGGGACGCGTACTTCCAGTCCCGATGCCATACTCATTCTATCCTTACGATCCAAAAGTGTAGACATAAACCAGTTTATATTAAGGTAAAACATCTCACGTCTACGGGCTTCAAGAGGGTCTTCTCCCTGTAGTCTGGGGACTTCATCCAATGTCTCTCTGTACCTTCTGCTTACATAGTCCTCGGGACTAATAAAATTAATAATGTCAGGGGAAAGGACTTTAGTACGTTCAGCCATTGTCCTTGACCAAGGGAAGGTATTCGCCTCTAGGGCGTCCTTTTTATGGAACCAAGGATACCCTCCAAAAACCTCATCGGCACATTCCCCGGATAAGCCTACTACATGACTTTTCTTTATTTCACGGCAGAAAAGCCACAGCGAAGAATCTACATCGGCCATTCCCGGTAAATCTCTTGCTTCCACTGCATCAACCAACGCTTTTACCAATTGAGGAGTATCAATTGTTATATAATGATGTAGCGTATCAAACTCTGTAGACATACGCTTTACCCAAGGGGCATCGGAATTAGGCTGAAAGTCGCTAGGTTTAAAATAGATGTCATTGTCTACATAATCAATTGAAAAAGTATGTAGTTGCCCTCTATTTGTATTCTTAAAATGCTTTGCAGCTAAGGCTGAGATAGCACTGGAATCAAGCCCCCCCGACAAAAATGTACATACCGGTACGTCAGAAACAAGCTGGCGCTCTATAGTGTCAATAACAAGATCACGAACTTTTTGGATGGTTTCCTCAAGACTATCGGTATGAGGATAACTTTCCAGAGACCAATATTTGTGCTTATGAAGTCCCTGTGCATTATATATCATGCAGTGGGACGGTCTAACTTCAGAAACATTTTTAAAAACTCCATGCCCTGGAGTACGTGCGGGGCCGAGTGCAAAAATCTCTGCCAAACCTTCCGAATCAATTTCAGGTTTTACAAAGGGATGTTTAAGGATAGCTTTGAGTTCCGAAGCAAATATTAATGAACTTTCTCGTACCGCGTAAAATAATGGCTTAACTCCAAACCTGTCACGGGCAAGGAATAGGCTTTGCTCTTTCTCATTCCATACTCCAAAGGCGAAAATACCGTTTAAATGATCTACGCAGTCGGGGCCCCATTCTATAAATGAGACTAGTAGTACTTCTGTATCGGAATTACTGTAAAAGATATGTCCTTTGGCTTCCAATTCCTTACGTAAATCCATAGTGTTGTACAGTTCGCCATTATAAATCAATACGTAGGTTGAGTCGCCTTGCTTACGAACCATAGGCTGTATTCCACCTGCCGGATCTACAACAATAAGACGCCTGTGGCCAAGAGCTGCATGGGATGAGGTCCATATACCTTCTGCATCGGGACCACGGGGAACAAGCGTCTTAGTCATTTCTTCAATAATTGATTTGTGCTGGGATAAATCTGCTTTGAAATCTATCCAACCTGCTATTCCACACATAAAAACTAAGCTCCCTTCATGATATATTTATTTATGTAAAGCATAAAAAAGTGCCTAATGATAGGCTACTTTACCCTCTAAATAATTATGATTATCAATATCACTAATGCTTTACTATAATATATGATAAGCCATTAAATTCGGTACCTATTTGTTAGTATATAACTAGATATTATATTAAGTGTTAGTTTACAAAAAACAGCATTGTGTTTTATAATCTTATAAAAAACAACAATTATCTAATTGTAATTGTCTAGGAAAGTTTATAAAATATAGAAAAATATTTAAAAAGAAGGGATAATCTAGAATAATGTAGAATTTATATATTACTAAATATGCTTAGGCGTGTTAACAAGGACACTGTATTAGTTGCTGTAAGTATAGTACTGTTTAGTATGGTTAGACGGATTCAAATTTTTACTGTGAGGAGGGGTGAGGCTAAGTAGAATTAGTTGAATATAAAGATAATTAGAGAATTAGAGAATTAGGTAGAAAACTTGTATATTATGAGCGGGTAGGCAATTAGTATAAGGGGATGATATAGTATGCTTCAGATTGTTTTATGCGAGGATAATCAGCTTTACTTAAATAGTATTGCTAATACCGTCAAAAAAATACTAAGCCAAAATAACATAAATGGCAAGATAGTATGTAAAGCAACAGACGCAAAAACAGTAGAAAATTATTTGAAGCACAATATGGCAAATGTTTTTTTTCTAGACATTGATTTGAAAAGTAAAGAGACGGGGTATAATCTCGCAGAGAAAATAAGGGAGTATAATATACAAGCATATATAGTCTTTGTTACATGTCATTTTGAATTTGTTTTACAGGCATTTAAAGTACAATGTTTTGATTTTCTTACCAAACCGGTAACGGAAGAGATACTTGAGCAATGTCTTCTGCGAATTTACAGAAATTATCTTGCTACAACCAGTATTCCTTTGAATAACGACAGGTGTATTGAAATCAAATCGGGCTCAAATATCTATAAAATAAAAACAAAAGATATTATATACATAGAGAGACAGGGCTTTAGAACCATAGTATATACGGTGTATAGCGAAATTTCATGTTATGAAACATTGGATGCATTTGAAAAAATGCTTTCGGATAAAAACTTTGTAAGGTGTCATAAATCGTTTATTGCCAATAAGGCGTACATGAGTGAAATACACCTAAAGGAAAAAGTTATTTTTTTTGAAACTGGCCAGAAGTGTTACATAGGGCCCAAATATAAGAAGGAGCTGGTTGCAAGTGTCTGAGGCAAGCGCAATTGTAGCAAGTATTGTCATAAATGTTATTACAATGCTCAATGCTGCTGTTTTTGCACAAATAATATTTAATTCAAAATTTAATATTAAGTTAGTGGCATTATATTCAGGTATTACAGGTTTGATTGGCAGTGGTGTTGCAATTTTTTTGGCAGATTATAACCCAAATATAAAAATGATTTTAATGTTTGGTATTATGGTGCTGTTCTTAAAGCTAATCTTTAAGCTGAATTACAGCAAGAGCATAATAGCAACAGGTTTGTTTCTTATACTTCAGGCATTTGGAAATGCTGTTGCTTCTATTTGCTTGAGTGCTCTAGGATTTAGAAATATATTCGATGGTAACTTGAAGGTTTACATTATAGCTAATATTATAATCAACCTTGTGACTATTACGGCTTTTGTAATTATTAGGTCATTTAAATTATTTTCTCAACTGCCCAAAGAAGTTAAGACGAAAGCGTATGTTTCGAATGTAGTTTATATTCTGTTTACTATAGTGGTAATATCGGTAAATATGACCTATTGCTATCAATCCTACGGCAACATAAAAAATATAGAATACATAGTATTTACTGCAGTTTTAATGCTAGGCTTTTTAATTTACAGTATAGTAAATACAAATACCCACTTTAAGTTGGAAACTAAGAGCCAGGAATTGCAGTATCAAATATTTTATAATAAGACTCTAGACACCATAATGAGTGATTTATCAAGATTTAAGCATAACTATAGCAATGCTCTGAATGTACTTTATGCCTATACCAAAATGAAAAAATGGGATGAACTGACAAAGTATATAGGTGAACTTGTAGGAGAAACCAATAGAGTAAATGAAGCAAACAGTATTATTATGCTTAATATAAAAAATGCCGGTATCCTGGGCTTAATCACTGCAAAGACAGACTACGCTGCTAAGCAGAACGTCAATATTAAAATTAATGTTGCCGACGAAGTAAAGGAAATCAATATGAAAATCTCAGAACTATATGAGGTTCTTGGGATACTTTTGGATAATGCCATAGAGGCTGCTGCTGCAAGTACAGGAAGGTATGTTGGTTTGTATATTACAAACAAGGATGGTATTGTAACCTTTAGTATTGAGAATTCTGTGGATCAAAAAGTAAAAATCAGTGAAATCTTTAATAAGGGATACTCTACTAAAGGATCCGGCAGGGGAATGGGCTTATGGTATATAGATAAGATTATGAGGAAGTATGATAATGTTATTCTCAATACTTTTTCAGAAGACAAGGCTTTTAGGCAAGAACTGGTCATCTCATAGTATATGTACTTGAATTAAAGAAAAGCATAAAAAAGAAGCAAGCTCGTACAATTGCGGGCTTGCTTCTTTTTTCCTTTAGTCCTTTTTAACAAGACATGCAGGTATATCGGGTTGTCCATACCACCATAACGCACATATAGATGAAGACGTTTGGGCAATGAAAGTAGCGATAGTAACTACAGCTGACAACATGAAGCACAGGCTAACGTTGGAGAAGTTTTTAACACTTTTGACCATAAAATTTTCTTCCGGTATAAGTATAAACTTGTCTCTATCTCTTATAACTAAACCGGAATTCCCCCCTTTTAATTTTTACTGTACCTCACACACTCCCATAGGAATTACCAGTAATTTTATAAGTTAGAGGTAGAATTGATATACATTCAGCCAAAGCAGAAAATGCAATGATGAGGGATATCGGCTGATAAGTGCATATAATTGATGTAACAAACATAAGGGCAAGGATAGAAAGAGAGAGGGTCTTAAGATGTTTTCTCTGCTTCCTGCTTACCACAGGTTTACATTTGTGGTCACTAGGTGCATAAACGGATACTACAATAAGGCATAGAGCAAATACTAAGGAGATTAAGGGTACTCTATGACTAGTAGGTAAATATATAGACAAGTAGACTACGCCGTAAAACATAAGACTGTTTGCTACAAGGCAGCCTGTCCAGGTTTTTGCATGAACTCCTCCGGCAAAGGAGCGAAGGAGACCGAAGCTTACCATTGCAATAATTGTATAATTTAATATACCTAAAAAATAAGCGGCAGCGAGTGTTATAACCATCTTTATACTGTCCGAAACAAGTAAATGAATACCATAACTAACGACTTGGCACTGCTCCTCGTTCATGTCTTTCAAGTTTTTTTTCGCAACATTTGTCAAGTTTCTGCTGAATGTTTCTATTATAGAAGTCATCACTATCACCATGCCTTTTGAAAATTTATTATGTAAATACAAAATTTCTTAGCAGGCAAAAAGTCTTTGAAAGCTTGTGTGTTTTATATTTTACAGAGTTAAGGCTATGAAAAAACAGAATACTATTGAAATGTTGTTTTTTACTATCAAAATGAATTGCATTATAATTTTGATGATTAAAATTGTGGTTAACTAAGGTATGTAATAGATAGGTTTGACGGCATTTACCAAAGTTAAAAATAAATTTTGTTAATTTGATTTAATTTGGGTATATTTATGATATAAATAATAAAAAGTAAAAGTTTTTACTAGGAGGATATTGAATATGGTTAGTGAAAAAGTGCAGAAAAAGCTTAACGAGCAAATCCAAAAGGAGTTTTACTCCGCATATCTCTATTTATCAATGGAGGCTTATCTGGCTTCACGAAATCTTAATGGGTTTGCAAACTTTTTCAGAGTACAGGCGCAGGAAGAACGCGATCATGCGATGATGTTTTTTAACTATGTAAATAAAGTTGGCGGAAAAGTGGAACTGGGACAGATAGATGCACCAAAGGGTGATTTTGAATCTCTTGAGGAAGTGTTTAAAATGGCTCTTGAGCATGAACAGTTTGTTACAAAATCAATTTATAGCATAGTAGACCTGGCTCAAGAAGAAAAAGACCATAAAACAAACGCCTTTGTACAGTGGTTTGTAAATGAGCAAGCGGAAGAAGAAGAAACGGCTGAATACAACTTGAGAAGATTACAGCTTGTAGGCACTGACGGAAGAGGAATACTTATGTTGGACACTGAGCTTGCTCAAAGGGTATATACACCGCCTGCAGGAGTACAGCAAGTATAAAAAATATTTATAGGTGAGGGGGAATTTTGTGGCTTGTTATAATATTATGGCTGTTATAATCAATCATCGTACACAAAAAGCTATAAAGGTTCAGGAAGTTCTGACTAATCACGGATGTTCTATAAAAATGAGGCTTGGGTTGCACGAAGCAGGAGATGTGTGTTCCGATGAGGGACTTGTTATCCTGCAGCTTTGTGGGGACGATAATGAAGTAAAGGCGTTGGAAAGTGATCTAAACAGTTTAGAAGGAGTGAAAGCAAAAACTATAAATATTTGTTCAGATTAAAGTTTTTTATAATATACCTGTTAAATATAGGAGAGACCTGGCTTAGTTAAGGGTCTCTCCTATGTTTTTTACTGCTGTAAATCTAATAAAACCTTATTTATATTTACAGCATAAAATCATATAAGCTCCTTATTGAAAAATAAGCCTTTTTACCGGAAAAAGAGCTGCCAATCTACTCTGTAGAGTACTAGGAAAAGAAAATATCAATCACTTTTGACTGTGCATGGGGTGCTGGAGATATTCCAGATATTTTGTATACTCTTAGAAACGAAGACGTAAAAGCAACTTTTTTTATGGTAGGCAAAGGCCTACACTTTTACCGACCTATCCTTACTATTCTATGCCATCTACTAAAGTACAAGTTTATGATGGTGTTAATACTTGGTATGAATCATCCTATGGTTATGTTACGCTAGGAAGTAGAGTGACTTATGATGCACAAACTAAAGCAGGTACATGGTTCTATAATTCAAGTACCTCCCATAGCTTTAAAGGAATGGCTGCAAGCCTATCTCCGGCTGTCCATGGCGCTAAAGGACCATATAATTGTTTGGCGTTTGTACTCGGAATACTTAACGAATGGGTATGGCCTTGGAAAGATTCGAATGGAGCTGTAAAAGCACCTTCCAAGGATGAATTACGTAGTTATATGGCTGCATATGGTTTTTATACATCATCTGATACTTTGATACGTGATGCCAGGGTTATATACTACTATAGTAGCAGTATTTTGGGCAATACAGGTCATTTTGCAAAAGTTGTAGCATGGGACTCATTAGGTTATCCTACAAAAGTACAGTCTAAGTTAGGACCAGCGGAGGTTTTGGAAAACACAGGATACGACGTTTTTAGAAATAAGTATGGCGGACCCTATATGTTTTTTAAATAATGAAAATAGAGTGAGGAGGGCCTTTGAATGTTAAAAAGGAAATTACTTATATCCGGAACGATTGTAATAATAGTAGCTTGTATTACGGCTTCGGGATTATTTGCGCAAAAACTTTTATATCCTGAACCCAAAGAGAGAAGAACCGATATGCCAAAAAGTTATAAGTGGAATCCTGAAGAAGGAGAATACTATAATGCCAATGAATATGAGTGGGACCCCCAATCAGGTGGATATGTAGACAAAAAGTTAAAAGCTGCAGAAAAGGACTTACAGCAAAAAGTATCCAGTGGGCAAGTGGAGACATTGAGGGATCCAATAGATGTATGGATGGAACAACATAAAGACTCAAAGGAACAATTTGACATTGCTTTGATAAACTATGAGACTTCTTTTAGAAAATATTCAATTGAGCACCGAGATGAAATGATAGGAAGAGCTGCCTATGATCCTAATTTTGATCCATCGTTAAAGATATTGCTTGACTTGGGGGTAACACATCTTCCACGGATGATAACCCATATAGAAAAGGAGTAGGCATGGGCCGGAAAAATGATGATTATTGTACATAGAACCATAGGAACAGGGGTTGCTGATATAGACGAGTCTGATAATGGAAGAACGAACTGGATGAAATCATTAAAAGAAAAACTCAGCAGTATTGACCACAAACTTAAAGAAGCCTCTGAAAATGCGAAAGTTGCTAAGAGCAAGGAGGAAAAAGATAAAATTAAGAATAGTGTAAAGGAATTCGGGCTTTTTGCACTGCCCTATGTACAGGATGAAATAGATAAAGGCGACTATAGCCTTGTAGAATATCTGCCAGAAGTAGTAGACAGCTATACAAAAGTAGGTAAAGATGAACTGGAAAAAAAGGATAATCAATTCTGGAAAGTATGGTTTGATAAAAATCAGGGTGATATAAAGGTATTGAGAGGCATTATTAAAGAACAAACAAAGGAATAAGTTTTGAGGCTACCTTGTTGTATATCAGAGGCTATAGGAGGTTACGTGTAGAAGCACAGTAAAAATTTACAGCCTTTCTGCTAAGAGCGTTAAGTAATCCCCTTTAGAGATTTGGCAAATGTAAGCGGTTAATATCTATCAGCGTGATAGGAATTTAACCGCTTATTATTTTTTATCTCGGTATCCCACCTAGTAGAGGAATAATTAAAAGGAAAGTATCTGCTATGGTTATAGGACACGCTTAATGGGAAATATTACTTTACATAGAACATGTGTTCGTTGTATAATATAATCTACCAGGTGAGTTAAATGAAGAAAAGAACTATTTTTCACATAGATGTAAATAGCGCATACCTGAGCTGGGAGGCAGTCTACAGGCTTCAGCACGGTGCGGAGGTTGACTTGCGGGATATTCCTTCTGTAGTAGGCGGGGATGAGGCCTCCAGACACGGGATTGTGTTGGCCAAATCCCTGCCAGCAAAGAAATATAAAATTCAAACAGGGGAATCTTTGTTTGCTGCAAGGCAAAAATGTCCGGGGCTTATTGTAGTACCTCCGCATTACGCGCTTTATATGCAGTGCCATAAGGCAATGCTAGATATTTTCAGCCAGTATTCACCAAGTGTTCAGGTTTTCTCGATAGATGAATGCTTTTTGGATTATACCAATATGGAAGGAATATGGGGGCCACCATTAGAGGTAGCTCATGCTATTAGGGAAAGAGTTAAGAAAGAGCTTGGATTTACTGTAAATATTGGAATATCAACGAATAAACTCCTTGCCAAAATAGGTGGAGATTTAAAGAAACCCGACATGGTGCATACCCTTTATCCCGAGGAGATACCTTGGAAGATGTGGCCATTACCTGTGGAAGACCTATATATGGTAGGCAGGGCAACGGCTCCAAAACTACACCAGTTGGGAATCTACACTATAGGCCAGCTGGCAAACGCAGATCCGGAGCTATTAAAATACAAGCTCAAGAGCTTCGGTCAGTTAATATGGAGCTACGCCAATGGTATCGAAGAGTCACCGGTAGTTAATAGCGGAAGACCTCCAATAAAGGGAATAGGGAATTCCACCACTATAAGCTTTGATGTAGACAATCGGAGCGATGCCTGCAAGGTACTGCTATCACTTACCGAAACAGTATGCATGAGGCTTCGGCAAGCCGGATATTGTGCAAGGTTGGTTGCCGTTTCAATAAGGGCAAATGATTTTTTTCACTACACCCATCAACGGAAATTTTATACCCCTACTGATTGCACAACGGACATCTACGAAATGGCCTGCAAGCTTTTCGATGAATTGTGGAAGGGGCAGCTCATAAGGCATATAGGAGTTAGGGTGTCAGAGCTTTGTGCCAATGACTTTATACAGCTTTCACTCTTTGAAGAAAACAACGAGAAAAAGAAAAAGCTTGATGAAACCATAGATAATATACGAATGAAATACGGCTCCAGAGCTATATTCCGCTCGGTGTTCCTACACTCGGGACTACAGCCGGTATCTGGAGGAGTGATGGATGAGGACTATCAAATGATGTCGAGTCTATTATAGGGGTGAAGTATATGAAAGTCTTGATGAAACCTATAAAAATGATTGCATGGTTTGAGGAAACCGGCAAGTTGACACCTGTTCGTTACCAGATGACGAATGAGGCAAAAGAAAATACTACTGTTAACATTGATAAAATTATCCTGAGAGAAGAAGAAAAGCTTGCAGGGAATCGTATGTATATATACCGCTGTCAGAGCAACATTGAGGGAATTGAAAAAGTTTATGAATTGAAGTATGAGGTAAGTACATGTAAATGGTTTTTATATAAGATATAGTAGTCTTATAAGCAGGCAGAGAATGGATTTGCCTGTTTTTTTGTTGTATACATAATGGTATAATATGTATACAACCGATACAATAATTAGTATGAGGTGACGTGATAATATGTGCGGTAGATTTATTATTTTCTCCGAAGCCGAGGAAATAGAAATAAAGAGCATTGTAGAGGAAATTAATAGAAAGTACACAGGCGGAGCAGCAGTAAAAACAGGAGAGATCTTCCCTACCGACACTGTCCCTGTTATAACCGCTGAAAAAGGTGTGAGAACCTTGAGTTTGCACAAATGGGGCTTTCCAGGCTTTAAAAACAGTGGCGTAATAATAAATGCCAGGAGTGAGACCCTCCATGAAAAGCCCATGTTTAGGAATGCGTTGTTTGCAAGGCGATGCTTAATACCGGCAAATGGCTTTTTTGAATGGAAGAAGATAGGGAAGGAAAAGCAAAAACACCTCATTCGTTCTTCAGAACAACGAGTTTTTTACATGGCCGGTCTATATGGTAAGTTTGTTGATAAGCAAAACACTCCTTTTACAGCATTTGTGATCATTACCACACCAGCTAGTGCCAGTATGGCAGATATCCATGAAAGAATGCCTGTAATACTCACTGATGAATCAGGAATTAAAACATGGCTTGATTGTAGTAGTACTAATTTATCAATATTAAAACCCCTAATGGATCCATATGAAAGGTTGATCATTACCACTGCATGAAAAAACAATTACTGCAGATAAGGTAAACCAATAATATGTTATTATTTATTTACTGGAGTGTTGAAATATTTTCATGCTATTAATAACTTCCTATATGAGACAGGTGGGTGAAAACTAAATGGAGGCTAAAATGTTACAACATAGATATTTAAGCGATAGGATAATAATATTAGATTCACCAATAGATGATGAAAATGCAAGTGTCATAGTAGAACAATTGATATATTTAAATGATACATCAAAGCATAAGGATATTAGCTTGTTGATTGATTGTCCGGGCGGTTCGGTAGCTGCAGGTTTTGCAATTTATGATACTATGAGATGGTGCGAGTGTAATATTAGTACTATATGTTTAAGTATGACTGCTGGATTTGCTTCATTGTTGTTATCAGCAGGAACAAAAGGGAAGAGGTATATGTTTAATGATTCCCTATTTACTCCGACACAGTATATTAATAGTGAAAGTCCCAAAATCTATACCGAAAACGCCGAAATACTGAATAGGGTTATTGATAAGACTATCCAGGTTTATGCTGATATTACAGGAAATACTTTTGAAGTAATGAAACTTGCTTGTCTTACAGGACATATTCTATCTCCAGCTGAAGCAGTATCAAATGGATTTGTTGACCATGTTATCGGGGAAAGTTGCGTTGGGGTGCGAATGCTAAGAAACTCAAGGAAGTTTAAAGCGCTGAGTGCATTTAAAAATCTTTATTACAACAACATCATAAAAACATTAAAATATAAAGGTGCTATTAGCTAAACATATACGATAGCAACCTAGCATTTTAAAGGTATATAGCCATTTTCAGCCTAAGGTACTATATTAATTATCGGTTATAGGCTTATTTCTCTTCTCAAAGTATCCAATATAACACCCTTTCACAAATCTAAAAATTATCATTATTGTCCTCTATATTCAAACTCTTGTTAGTTATCAAAACAATTGCGCCACTTTAAATATAATGTCTAAGTTTGCAGGAATTAGTAAAATTATGGAGAATATACAAAGGGTATATTTTGAATTTTAGCAAAAGTTAACTATCAACCAAAGCACATAATAATGTCCTTAGTAAAATTAATAAGTTGAGATAGAAATATATACTACAATGCGGAAGGGGCTGGAAATGTGTCGGAACCAAAGAAGGTACTTATAATATCGTTAGGTGGATCTCCTAATCAAACAATTAAATCAATTGAGTTTAACAAACCTGAATTCATTCTCTTTTTCTGTTCTCCGGAGACTCTATTAAATGCCAAAAATATCGTAGAAACAGTTCAAAAGAGTGTCCCTATAAAAGATTATGAGAAAATAGTAACTGAAAGTTCTGAAGATATAGGTCCGTGCTATAGGGTATTAATGCAGGAAATACCCAAAAAACTTAACTCATGGAAATGTACATTCAGTGACGTATCGGTAGATTATACCGGTGGCACTAAGTCAATGTCTGCAGCTCTTGTCCTAGCTACTATAGAAAATTGTAATAATTATAGCTATATAGGCGGTAGCGATAGGACTAAAGATGGTGTAGGTATAGTAATTGATGATAAAGAACGGGTTATATACCAGGCTAATCCCTGGAATGAACTTGCTGTAGGTGAACTGAAAGTCATAGATTCGCTCTTTAACAAAGCAAGGTATTTAGCGGCCTTTGAATTGCTTGAAAAAGTAAAAAAATATGTAGATAGCCGTTTGAAAGACATATACGAAAATCTTTGCAAGATTTGTCAGGCATATCATGAATGGGATAGTTTCAAGCATAAAGAAGCAAAAAACATCTTACAGCAGGCACTACCTAAATTAAAAGCATATAGGATTATTGATAGAAATCTTGAAATACTCATAAACCAAATAGAAAGCAACTTTAATTGGCTAAATAGCCTTGTGAATGAATTAAACAGTAAAAGCAGCAGTGACAAAACAAATCAAAACGGATATAAGCTGCTTTGTGTTGATCTTATTTCAAATGCAGCCAGACGGGGAGAAAAAGAGCAGAAATATGATGATGCAGTAGCAAGACTTTATAGTTCATTAGAGAAACTTGCCAAATCACGATTACTGGACTTAGGTATAGATAATAGTAGAACTGAGAAAGACCAAATACCAGATAACCTTCTTGAGGTTTTCGAGAAGCATAATTTTGTTGATGAAAGCAGCCAAAGTGAGTGCTATAAATATGGTTTTAACGATTCTATGATATTATTGGCAGAGTTGAACACTGACTTTAAAGTAAAGTATGAAAGTAAGAAAATTGAACTGGAAAAGCTGATGAATATTCGCAATAGCTCTATTCTTGCCCATGGCACAGCTCCTGTATCAGAAAATACATATAAACAGATGTTTGATATTACAATGGCTTTTGCAGGACTAAAAGAAGATGACTTAATTGAGTTTCCTGAATTCAATCTAAATACATGGGGGAATAAGCTCCTAAAAGAATAATGGGGGGAGGGGTATAATGTCATACATTAATTGGGTAAGATTTGCGGAAAACCAAGACGTAAAACCTATTAAAAATATTCCAGAAGGTACTTTAGGCTGGAAAGATGAAGTTACCGGAACGCAGTTTTACATATCAAAGCATGATTATGAGGGTTATTTTAAACAAGTTGTAAAGGATATATCGGGAAAAAAGGCCGATGAAATAGTGAACTATCTTGATAGACAGTTGAAGGAAGCATTTCCTTATAGACTTGGTGATAAGGTTTTATCTTGTACGTTGAGGGATGCCGCCCAACTCTTTGTGCTTTTTAGCTACATATATAATTGTCAGAAAGATGTCAACAAAGAAAACCTTAGAGAAGGAGCCTACAGGGCTTTCTTTTCAGGAAATCAAAATGAGTATCCCGAAGCCTGGGAGGCATTAAAACTCCTTTTTAACAAGAGTGGTACGTTAAAGAAGGATACAAATATCAAAATCCTCAAAGGCTCCGCATATAAAATAAAAAAATATTACCTGGAGAACAATGATTTGAAGGATATGCGTGGAGCCAGTACACTTCTTACTTATGTAGGTGAAAATAAGATACCTGAGAAAATAAGCAGGGAATACATAACGGAATGTATGATATATGCAGGTGGTGGTAATGTTTTCTGTGTCTTGCCTGCTTCAGCCGATAACAACATTGCCTATCAACTTGAACAGCTCTTTATGGACTATACGCTGAGCGTACAGTGTGCATTTTATTTACATGAGGAGATATCGTTAACCCACTTCCTGACAAGCTATAAATCGGTGATGGCAAGAGTGGAAGAAGCTATTGGGGAAAGAAAAAAACTGAGAATATACAATAGCATTAATCCAATTACTCCATTTTTAAAGAATCAAGACTTTGAGGTAAACGGGGAGTGTATACCGCTACAAGCTGAAGAGGCAACAGGATCAGAAACATGCATGCTATGTAAAATCCGAGAGGGAAAATACAAACTTAAAACACCGGAAGGGCTGATTGTATGTGGGAGTTGCCTGCATAAACATATGACGGGGGCAAAAGAGAAGGTAAGGAACCTGTCAAAATACGAAAGGTTTGCCAATCAAAAAATTGAAATCGCTCCTAGAAGTGTAGATGATATAGGCGACTATATCGCAGTTGTGTACGGAGATGGAAATAACATGGGAGCTATCGTCCAGGCAATAGACAGCATAAGCGGGATGATGTATTTCAGCAGAAAGACCTCCCAGGCTGCTGAGAGGGCAACCTTTAAAGCGTTAAACGAGTCATGTAAGAATAATAAATTTGAAATTGTGGCTGTTGGTGGTGACGATATATTCATTATTGTGCCCAGTGACACATGTATAAGTTTTGCTGCGAGACTGATTGAGCTATTTAATCAGGAATTTGAGAATCTGTCTGCTGACGAAAAGGTTAATAAATATACAGCTACGCTTTCTGTTGGAGTATGTATAGGAAAAAGCAGCTCTCCAATCAGGCTAATGCTCAATTATGCCGAAGAGGTTCTAAAAAGTTCAAAAAAGGTAGCAAAAGAAAACCGAATTAGTAACTGCGATAATGGCAGCCTTGATTTTCTCATACTGGACGGGACGAGCCAAAACTTGACGAAGCGTAAAGAACAGGATGATGAGCCTATCAACTTTACTTTAAGACCGTACTCTTTGAGTAGGGGAAGGGATATGATAAAACTGGTGCAGATTCTTAAGAGCAGCCATGATGTAAAAACCAGCAACTTGCACAATTTGAAAGATGGTTTTGCTGCTGTAGAGTCGGATATGGAGGGTAAGCTGTTTTACGCCTATGATCAGGTAAGAAATAAAAACAGGCTGCAAAGCATTTTCAGTACACATAAAATTTCCGGGCTTGAGTGGGATTTGGGATACTTTAAGGCACTAAAATGTGTTCAATCCCATGATAGTAATGAGCTATATTCTCCGTGGGGAGATATACTTGACTTGTGGGACTACTGTGGAGGTGATGAAATTGGCTGAGGTAATCAAAAAGAAGTATAAAGTATCAATACAACTTAAAACC
This sequence comes from Clostridia bacterium, assembly GCA_026416815.1. Taxonomy (GTDB): domain Bacteria; phylum Bacillota; class Clostridia; order Acetivibrionales; family DSM-2933; genus SKW257. The sequence goes on from JAOAEJ010000041.1 coordinate 80,405, forward strand.
CCATTACATATCAGCTCCGGTGTAGGCGGAGAAAAGTACCGGACAATGCTATTGCTTGAAAATAGGCCAATTATTCCGGCCTCCACTATTAAAGGTGAATTACGGAGCAACTTTACAAAGCTTTTAGGGCTGCAATGCACTGGACGTAAAGAGGCAGGTCAAGAATGTTCATGTGCTGCATGTGAGATATTTGGTGGAGCAGGCTATAAACCTGCGAGAATTTATATACAAGACTTTTTTCTTCAAGAAGACGGGGATACCAAGGATAAACACAAATTTTCCATACGCCCAACAGTAGCTATAGACAGGTATCGCAGGGTGGCAAAGGATGGAGCTTTAGCTGGAACGCAGATACTTGAAAAGGGTGTGTTTAAAGGCAGTATAGAGGTTTATTTCACACACGAAACCTATGAACATGAAAAGTTCATTAGAATAGGGCTAAAAATGATAGAAGCCATAGGCGGAGGAAAAAGCCGTGGATTAGGGTTTGTCAAGGTGGAGGTGGAAGACTGTGAGTAAAGTAGTGTTGAAGCTTGAAAGTCCTCTGATGACAGGCGGGAAAAGGCTGAAGGACAATGTGCTTGAATCGTTGGATTATATTGCAGGGCATGTGTTGAGAGCTGCTTTTGCCAGGCATATTTTATTAAACTGTCCTTTATACAAGCCTAATCAGCCTGATTCAAAAGGGAGATACCACTTCGTATATATAAGGGATAAAGGGGAATGTCGGAAGTGTAGATTATATGAGGCCTGCAGGGACTTTTCCGATATGAAATTTTCCTTCTTTTATCCTAAAGGAACTGATATACTGCCCTATACGGCCAAAGGGTGCAAATACCATGATGACCACGGGTTTAAAGACATACTTACATATAATGAAGGGGTCAGGTGCAGCAAGTGTATTGAAAAGTACGGAGAGAGCATGGTAGATATGGGCAAAGCAGGAAGGGTGGAATCAGTAAGCGGCTATAGGAAAAGACATGAGAAAATATCAATTGAAAGGACTGTTTTTACCCGTACGGCTATTGAGCCATCAACAAAAACTGCCCAGGACGGAAGCCTTTATTTAATCTATGCTGTTAAACAGGGAATAGAATTTGAGGGTGAGATACAGGGTATAGAAAAGCTGGGTATAAAAGAGGGAAATTCTATTTACGTAGGCAGCTACAATACTGTCGGGTTCGGCAGAATGAGTGTACAAAGCATATCTGACGAAGATAGGAAAAAGAATTTGCCGGAGCTTATAAGTGAATTCAACCTGAAACTCCATAAGCATAATGTGAAACAACCCACAGAAACGAAAGTGACATACATACCAATTCTGTTTAAAAGCGATGCTAAGCTGGGGATAGAAAGGGAAAGTTTTGACCGCCCTATGAGTAATGAAGAGTATAAGGAAAAGTGGAAAGAGCTCATTTTCGGTGAAAAACTCCAGGATATAAAAATAGAAAAAGTTTTAAGCGAAAACGACATGTATAGGGGATATGATACATCCCAGGAGTGGGGCAAATGGGAAAAGAAACCGCAAATAATTACACTGAAGGGGACGAGCGTACTGTTGTCAACGGACAGGCCTATTGAAAGTGTACTACCCGAGCTTGTAGATATGGAGCTTCAGGGAGTAGGAGAGGATAAAAATAATGGTTTTGGTCAGATAGAGGTTTGCAATGAATTGCATGTAAAGGGGGAGATATAAATGCAAAAGAAACAGCTTTTAGAGTATGTTGAGCAAATAGCTAATAATACAAGACTAGGTGAAATACTATCGGATAAAGAAGCTAGAGGTAATCTGGGGAAAACACAGTTTAGATCTGTAGCGGAGCTTTGTGAAAAGGCAGACTGCTATGAAGAAATTAAGTTGCTTATTCAATATAAAGTATCCAAAGGAAACGGGTGGGATGAGGTAATAGCGACAAATCAAAAGTGCGGGGATGTTATCTTAAGATATATGGAAAAGATAAAGGAGCATTGCAATGGTGATGATAGTGAGACTCTAAGGAATCTTGCATTATTCTTTGGCTATCTATACTGGAAGGCTGCTGTCTTAATTAAAGCTGTTGCTGATAGGAGCAACTATGAAAATCTGAATAGGGGGCGAAGATAATGCTTTTTGACAGGTTTGAATCACGTACGATAATAAAAGGGAAGATTATTGCTTTAAAGCCCTTACATATAGGAGCAAGTGAAGGAGGAATAGACCCTGTTCAGGTAGATTCTCCAGTACTCAAAGACTGGAGGGGAATGCCGGTTATTCCCGGATCATCCCTCAAAGGAGTTTTACGAAGCAGGGTAGAAGCAATTTTGAGTAATCCTGCTTTTGCTGGTAAGTGGACAAGCTGTAATATACTTGATGATAAAGGCAGAGGCACAAGTTGTAATATAGATTTAAAAGATATAAAAAACGAAAATGCTAAAGCTAGAGATTCCTTAGAGAAGATCAGTGAAGCGATAGCAAAACAGATATATGATAAAAGCTGTGATGTTTGCAGATTGTTTGGAAATGGTGGACTAGCTTCAAAATTGCAGATAAAAGATATGAACTATACTGGTGAGAAAATCAAGTATGAGCGGCGTGATGGCGTGGGTATTGATAGGGATACTGGTGCTGCAAAAAACGGAGCAAAATATGGTTTTCAGATAGTACCCGCAGGAGCGGAGTTTGACTTCTACTTAGTGGCTGAAAATCTTGAGGAAAAACAAGCTAAACTTTTAAATCTGGTTGTGAAACTTCTAAAGGATAGCGAAATATCAGTTGGTGGAAAAGTCTCCAGGGGGTTAGGGCAGATACAGCTTACTAATGAGGAGGCTATTGAAATTAATAGGCATAATATTGCAAAATATTACGGGCTGGAATAAGGAGGAATATCATGTTTAAAAATATGATAAACGAATGTATAATCAGGTTTGATTTAAAGGCTGAAAGTCCTATCTCCATCCGTTCCGGCGATAAGCTTGAGCTTGATCCGTCACTTCCTGATAACCAGTTTATAAGAAGCTGGCACAATGGAGAACAAAGCGTTGTCATACCTGGAAGCAGTATAAAGGGTGTATTTAGGAGTAGAGCAGAGAAATACATGAAGGATTCCTGCGATGTTTTCAGTAATAAGTGCTTTAGAGAGATTAATCGAAAGAGATTGGCTGCTGCAAAGGAAAAGTACAATGAGAGCTGCCCTGCCTGCAAGCTTTTCGGAAATATGTCTTTAAGAAGCCGCATAGACTTCAGAGATGCATTCCCCGTAAAAGATACTGTAAAAATGGCTACAAGGCATAATGTAGGGATAGATAGAGCTAAAGGTTCAGCAAAAAATGGAGCTTTATTTGAGCCAGAAGTGCTTGAAGAGGGGACTTTTGAAGTAGAGATTGTAATAAAGAACTTCTTTCTATGGCAGTTGAAAGTAATCATGCAGGTATTTAATGATATAAATGAGGGTTTTGTGACGTTTGGAGGAGTTACATCAAGGGGCTTCGGTAAAATGTCTGCAGCTATATCCAGTATAAAAATCAGGGAGTATGGCAAGGGAGAGCCTGGTGAGTTTTATAAGGAAAAAGTGATTTCTTTAGACGAGTTAGCAGCAAAAGTGCGGCCTATAGAGCTAAAGGACAGCGAGCTGGAAAAGGACGGGTGGGATAATGAGTATATACTATGATTTTGTAGAGTTCCTTAAACCTGAGTCCTACACAGATAAAAAAGGGGAACTGTCGGGAAAGCTTTCCCTTGAAATAAAAACCTTAGCTCCTGTGTTTGTTGGCTCAGGTTATGAGGAAGAGGAGAATGGGCTTTTATATAAAGCCTTTCAAAAATACCAGGGTCAATTTGTCATACCGGGGAGCTCACTAAAGGGTGTGCTGCGTACAATTAGCCAAGCGGTTTCATACAGCTGTGTAGATGTAGAAAAGGAAATAATAAACGACCTACCCTTCCAACGCTGCACTAAAGATAACGGCTGTATAGTGTGCAGGACTTACGGAAAAATGGATTATAAGGGTAGTGTTAGCTACAGGGATTTCAATTTAAGGCATGGCCAGAGTCAAATAATAAGAATTCCAATGCAAATGAGTCCAAACATAAAAAAGAAAGATGTTTACTATAAAAACGGCAAGCTCAGGGGAATCAAATTTTACAGGCATGGCGACTATAGGCAAATACCAAATGCAGAGGTTCCCGTACAAGCCGTAATGCCCGGAGCTGTATTTGGGGGAGAGATAGTATTCCAGGAGATACATAGGGAGCAGTTGGAACTACTGTGCTATTCCTTAGGCTTAGATGGAAGTTTTCAACTAAAAGTAGGTGCAAACAAATCAGGATTCTTTGGAAGCTGCAAAATAGAAGTAAAAAATGCATTCTTTATTCAAAAGGATTTGACCAGGCAGGCATTTGACGCATGTGAATATGCAAGAAATTATCGAAATAATGACGATATAGTAAAAAAGAATAAACAGAAGCTTTCAGAGATATTGAGCATTAGCAAACAATAATTGCTGCATAAGGGAGGATGAGCTATGGACGACAAAAAGGAATTGCTTAAACTGGCAGTACAGTTGTCTGAATTCGGGAATAAAAGCACTATAGAAAAAGTGCAGCAAATAGCAAAGGGTATATATAGTAATGAGCTTGAATCAGAAAAAGCCATGAAAGAATTTGTTGCCAGAGTGGGTCTTTACAAAGGCCAAGGCTATATTTTATCCGGTGGTAAAGCTTCAAAAGAGTCATTTAACGACTTCATAGAAAATTGGCTGAAGATAAAATGCCGTGCAGGTACAGAGCCAATGTGGATGAATGCCTCACTATCTGAATTGAGCATGGAAAGTTTTATATACGTGCTTGGATGGGCAGCTAGGATAACAAAAGAAAAGAAGGCTTCAAAAGATAATATCAATACTAGACAAACACCAAATACACAGAAGAACTATGAGCATAAGAGTAGAAAGGATAGTGCCGATCGGTTTAATAAGGAGCAAAACAGCGGCTTTGGTGTATCCCTATACGAGCAGATGAATGCATGGAAAGAAAAGAATGAAGCGAAATAACTAATAGTGAGAGGGGGGGTAAAATATGAATTGGGCTGCTATAAGCAATATTGCATCAATAGTAACTATACTGTCTTTCATTCCAATACTTTGGAGCTTAATAATACTCTTTGGTATAAAAAGAAAGAGGTATAGCAATCAGAAAAAGATAAGAGAGGGAGATATAATATCGGACTCTGCTATACTCATAGTCGACATAGGTGAGGGATTTTACATCAGAGAAACGGTAGAAAGATGGGTATATAGCCAGCCAAAGTTTGAAGGTTTTTCATCCGAGGATGTTTATTACATTGATTTGAAGAAAAGGATAGAGGAATCTGACATAAATAAATTTCTTGATAGGCTTAGAGATACAAGAGACAAAATACTTTCTAAAGGTGTAAAGAACATTCATTTGTTTTATAGGGGGCCTGTAGCTATATCTGCAATTATCGGAGCAGAATTTTCAAACGGCTATCAGAAAGTATTTCTATATCAAAACGATAATACAACGCCTGACGGATATGTTAACTTAGGAACGCTACGCAGATAGTATGTAGTGCTGCTAATGAAATTAAACTAAGGAGGAGTATGGCATAATGCAATACTATGAATTAACAGCAACAGTTATCCTAACCAGAGACATACACTATACTGACGCAGGAGAAGTGATAGGGCAGACTATAAATAAGACTATGCTCCAAGATTCTGAATTGATAGAGCTGCATTCAAAAAGTGACTTTAAGCATTATGTATTTAACTCCTTCTATCCGGTTGAAAAAGATGGTGTATATAGGGAAGGCAGAATCTACATATATAAAATAAGAAGCCTGAATCAGGATTTCATTAAAAAAATGAAGGAGCTGCTGCCAAACACCAAGGCAGATATTTATAAAGTGGTTGCAGTACAGCGCAAAACTATAAACAGGCCGCAAATATCAAATATATACACTCTGACTCCGGTAGTTGTCACAAGAGAAGACGGGAAGAACTGGGTAAGTGATGATGGTGTCGGGTTTCTCAAACAACGTTTGCAGGCAAATCTGGAGAAGAAGTACAAGGCGTTTTACAATGAGGAAGTGTGTCCATTAAAAGATATTTTCACTGGGATAGAGGTATTAAACCGAAAACCGATAGCTATAAACTTCAAGGGCTCAAAGTTTCTGGGAAGTAAGCTGAAACTATGGTTTAATAAAGACAGTGATTCACAAAAGCTTGCCTTTGTTGCCATGGCATGTGGACTTGGAGAAAAAAACACCAGTGTTGGGGCGGGTTTTTGTAGTTAGCGATGAGATTTTCCAACCGACATAGTATAATGAAGCTGTTGAAAGGCTTGGAATTACTGGGCTGCGATGAGATTTAAAGGCTAAATAAAAAAGTATGCACGGCGGTTGGAAAAAAATCTGTGTAAGCCTTATGGTGTAAGGGATTGCTGGAAATCGCCAAATCCTGAAAGCCGCGTCTTATCTTGGTTGAACTAAAACATAGGATGTATTGAAATTTAGTGTTCCAGCTCCGGTATTGTTTTTATTTAGGTCGTTGAACTAAAACATAGGATGTATTGAAATTAGTCTATACCTCTACTTTCTTATAATTTTTGTGGAGTTGAACTAAAACATAGTATGTATTGAAATTTTATCGCTTTTTGCTCGATTGTTAAGCTTGGTTCTCGTTGAATCGAAACATAGGATGTATTGAAATCCGCTATCCATAGAATTGAAGTACTTTCCTTCTATAGTTGAACCGAAACATAGGATGTATTGAAATTTAACATTTTTAGGCTTTTTAAGTGCTTGAGGCGAATGTTGAACCAAAACATAGGATGTATTGAAATCTGTTTTCTTTAAGTTGTTCCAAATATGTAGTTATGGTTGAACCAAAACATAGGATGTATCGAAAAGTCCAACAGAAGTGTACAATAGGGCCTATAAGCCGTTGCGATTTGACGTGTGCGTCTGATTAGAGCCAATAGAAATTTTCCAAGTGGTATGATAGGGTGAAAATGCTGAAAGGCTTGGTATAATTGGATTATAGGTTGATTTTAGATAGAATTTAGAAAGCATATCAGACGGTTGGGAAAAAATCTGTGTAAGCCTTGTGGTGTAAGGCATTGTCGGAAAACGCCAAACCCTGAAACCCGCATTTTATCTTGGTTAAACCAAAACATGAGATGTATTGAATTTAGTTCACCGGCACGAAATAGCCACCCTTATTGTAGTTAAACCAAAACATAAGATGTATTGAAATACTACCTCCTTAACAAGATTCATATAATCAATCTCGTTGAACCAAAACATGTGGTGTATTCTAGCAAATGGTGTGAAATTGTGCTGGGACAGGACAACAAGTTAACTGCTGTCTGATTATCAGACAGCAGCTTTTTAACACTAGTTAAAGGTAAGCGCTCAATAAAAAGGTACCTTATGTTTTGAACCCCTGCATGGGATAATGCATCCATATAAGTATTTAGACTTTTTAGAGTTTTTCGACTCTATGTCAAAAGCCTAAAATCAGCTAAAGGAGGCATCCC
>JAOAEJ010000080.1 GCA_026416815.1 Clostridia bacterium
CAATAACTGGAAATACTCAAGGTGGAATATTCCTGGATGGTATAGGCTCAAGCATAACATCAATAGAGAATAACACTATTACAAACAATTCATCCCATGGTATATACATTAATAGATATGGTACAGGTATGCTTACTATGCAAGACAATACTATCACTGACAATGTAGGCTACCCTATATGTATAAATATGGGTGGAATTAAGTTCCCTGTACTTGATTATATATCAAATAATATATTTGCTAGAAATATAAATTCCGGTATAACCTACGATGGAATAGCATTGTATGGTAGCCTAGCATTAGATACTACAATTAAAAACAACAATAAGTATATTAATGGTGGTATTACAGTTCCTGGTGGAAGGATATTAACTATACTTGAAGGAGTAGTAATAAAAAGTATAGTTAATACGGGGATATCAGTAAGCGGTAAGTTAATAGCAGTAGGTAATGCCACTACTAAACAATCTGTAGTATTTACTACAATAAAGGACCCTGATTATGGAGGCAGTGGGATACCAACTACCAGTGATTATTGGGGTGGAATAACTGTATCATCCACAGGAGAATTTTATGGAGATGTCATAAAGATAAAATATGGCAAAAGTACTAATGGAAGCGCTGTGAACGTATCAGGTAAGCTTAACCTTGTGAATTCAGAGATAAGCTTTTCGGGAACCTATGGCATTTATTATAATAGTACTATTGATCCTATACTGGCAGGTCTCACCTTTAATAAAAACAACTATGGGCTATACAATGCCAAGTATTCTACTAAAAATATATTTGCTCAATACTGCTATTGGGGGACTGTTGAAGGCCCTTCAACCTATAATAGTTTAACAGGTAAATGGAGTGGTACAGGTGACAAGGTAAGTTCAGGTGTGATTTATGGTCCTTGGGTTGGAAGCGAAATTTTAAAGAAGTTTCACTTTGGTGCACCGGGTATAAACACTGCAACAGGTAACTTTTCACGAAACTATACCGATTTGAATGTACCAGCTCCAGGTTTTGATATTACATTTACCAGAACGTACAATTCTAGTGATGAAATGCAGAATGGATTATTCGGGAAAGGATGGACATTTGGATACCAGGGTAGCATTAAAGACTATAGTGAAAAAATAAAATTACCTGATGGCTCTATAAAAGAAATCACTAATGCTGACTTTACAGGTCCAGATCAAAAACCCAAGAAAGTAGTTAAGCTGCCGAATGGAAGCGAGTTATTGTTTGATTTTACAGTTGATGCAAGTGGTAACAAAACGTATAAAGCTGTTAACTCTCGTAATACACTGATTGAGCAAGGTAGCTATCATATACTTACAACTAAAGACCAGGTTGTCTATAAATTCAACCCAGGTGGTTACCTGGAATCAATTACTGACAGGAATGGAAACTCAGTAACAATAAATGTAGACTCCAGTGGTAAAGTTCTAAGTGTTACAGACCAGGCAGGAAGGGTATATTCAATTACTTACGAAAATGGATTTATTAAGAGTATTAGAGACTATGCAAACAGGGCAGTAACCTACGAGTATGTAAATGGTAATTTGGTTAAAGTAGTAGATCCTACGGGAAGTGTTACTACCTATGTTTATGATGCTGCGGGCTATCTAACTGAAGTAAAAAATCACTACAGTAAACGATTAGAATCGGTAGTATATGATCACCGTGAAGGTGAAAATCAGCACAAGGTACTGAACACAACTGATGCGAATGGTAATACATTTAGCTATACATATGATAATAATTTCGGTAAGACTACGATTACTGACGTTAACGGAAAGCAAACCATCAAATGGCATGATGATTCCTACAGGATTACTAATACAATATATCCTGATGGCAAATCCACAGTTATTGATTACGAGCTTTACGGTGATAGTAAAAATATGTTCGGCGAGGAAAAATCGGTAACAGATCGTAATGGTGCTAAGACTCAGTACGTCAGAGACGCTAATAACGGGAATATTATTACCGTAATAAACCCTGATACAAGTACGAACAAAAAAGAATTTAAATACGACAGTAAAAACAACTTAGTAAGTGAGAAAGACGAAAACGGAAAGTATACCTACTACATTTATGACACGGAAATGAAAAACCTTGCAAAGAGGGTTCAGCCGTTAAACGGAACGGACGTATATAGTGCAACTGCAGACCAAACAAAGTTTGCAATAACAACATACACCTATTACACCGAAGCGGAGCGTCTACAGATTGGTTATAAGGCAAAAGGTCTTTTGAAAGAGGTCAAAGACCCTGAGAACAATGTTACAAAATACGAGTATGATACTAATGGTTACTTAAGTAAGGTAACAGACTCGGAGAATCATACAACAACACATGTGTATGATGTTATCGGGCGTAAAAAAGAAGAAATATCCCCTGAAGGCTATAAGACCCAGTACTATTATGACAACAATGGCAGGTTGGAAAAGCAGGTCCTTCAAGGTGGGGAGACTACTCGTATAACCTATGATGCAGTAGGACGGAAAACGCTAGAGGTATCTCCGAAGCTATATGATTCCAGTTTGGAAGATGCTCTAACCAAGACATACATCGGAGCTCTTGGATACAGGTATACCTACCATGACAGTGGAAAACTGAAGGAAGCTATAGATCCAAACGGTAAGGTGACAAGCTATACATATGATTTGTACGGAAATATACAGACTGAGACAAAGCCTAGTGGTGCGGTATACCGGTATGTGTATGATGATGTGAACAGGCTTAGCAAAGTTTACTTCAAAGAAAGTGCAAGTGCGACAGAGGAACTTCTAGAAGAGTATGCTTATGCTGCATTAGCAGGAGCTAAGTCTCAAAAAGTACATACAAAGTATCTGAATAATACCGAAACAGTGGTAACGGTTTATATCTACGATTATGCCGGTAGACTTCTAGAGCAGCAAAACCCGGAGGATAGTTCAAAAGTGGTCATGGTATACAATGCTAACGGTACATTAAACACATATACCGACGCAAGGGGCAGCATAACATACTATAAATATGATGGGCTCAACAGACTTACCGAGCAGTGGATGCCTTTTGAAAATGTAAGCGGTACTGTAAAATACTCTTACACAGCTTTTGAATACGATAAGGCAGGTAAAAAGGTAAAAGAAAAGTATGGTAAGGATAAAGTATCCTACAACTATATCCCTACTCAGTTTATAACAAAAACTTATACATATTATAAAAATGGGAATTTGAAATCAGTTGTAGACAACGAGGGTAGAAAAACCGAGTACCAGTATGATGCCGGTGATAACGTGATAAGGGAAGATGTATACCTTGACACATTAAAGAAGAATACTACCGAATACATTAACAACTACCTTGGCAAGCCTACCGTAAAGAAAGTACATATTATGGCGGGTGACATCTATGTTAATGACTTCAACAGTAATTTGCCGGCACAATTAGTTACTACTTATTTCTATGATGATAATGGTAACTTGGAAGCAGTAACTACTGCCGACGGTATTACTACTACCTATACTTATGACAACATGGACAGACAAACGGGTACAAGCCAAGAGGGGCAGGACGAATACGGCAATCCGGTGACAATAACCACTTCTACTACATACACATGGGACGGTAAGGTTGAAACCTCCACCGACGCAAACGGGAATGTGACAAGATACCACTATAACAACAGGGGATTGCTTGTAAAAGTACAAGACGCTCAAGGCGGTATAACAGCTTACTACTATGATAAAGCAGGAAGAAAAACAGCTGAGGTATCACCTAAATATTATGATCCTACCAAGACCTTGGAGCAGATGAACAGGACAGAATACACCTACGATAGAATGGACAGGGTGAAAACAAAGGTAGAAAGATATATAGACCCTATTTCGAAGCTCTGGGTAGCTGTAACAACAAATGCCTATACTTATGACAAAAATAGCAATGTTACAAAAGAACAGGACGCTTTAGGGTATGAACTCGGATATGGTACCGAATATACATATAACCTTGCTAACAAAGTAGTGACTGTGTTAGACCCCGTAAGCAAAGAAAGGCTGCTTGCCCATACTACAAAGTACGATTATGATGCTCTGGGAAGAAAGGTGTCCGAAACCAATGCAGTAGGTGCTGTCACCGTATATAGTTATGATGATGCAGGAAAAGTAAAGTCTGTCACCGTTAAGAAGTCAACAAGCGACCCAGGGCAGGTAATACAAACAAATATATATGACCTAGCAGGCAACTTATTGAGTCAGACTGACGGAAACGGTAATGTAACAATATATGAATACAATGCTCTATATAAACTGAGAAAGGCAACATACCCTCAAGATAGCACTATACCTGAAAATATTATAAAGTATCAGTATGATGTCATGGGTAACCTTAGAAAACAGCAGGACAGCATGGGAGGTGTAGATACCTATACCTACGATAACCAGGGAAGAATGTTATCTCATACGAGGGGGAAGCAGGATGGAACAGAAAGTATTACTACCTCAGTAAGGTACGATAAAAACGGCAACAGCAGGTTTGAAGTTGATGGAAATGGCGTAGTAACAGAAAACGTCTATGACAGTCTGGATAACCTTGTTGAAACAAAAGTAGTTGTAAACGGCGTGGAGCAAAAGACAATATACGGATATGACAGAAACGGCAATCAGACTACTGTTACTGACTGGAGAGGAAATACATATACAAACATATATGACGCTCTGAACAGGCTTATAGAAAAGAAAGACCCATACCAGAAGGTGATACAGAAGTTTGAATACAACAAGAATAATGCCCAGATAGCTTCGTATGACGCTCAAGGAAACCAGACCAGGTATGAGTATGATAAAAACAATAGACTGCTAAAGACAATTGATCCGGAAAATCATACTACAAGCCAGACCTATGACAATGTAGGCAAGATAGAGAAAAAGATTGACGGAAACAATAATACAACAACCTATGCCTACGATGAATTTAACAGGCTGGTAAAGGTAACAAATGCCAAGGCCGAAGTAACAAGCTACACCTATGATAAAAACGGCAATATGCTTACGCAGACCGATGGTAAGAAAAATACTACAACCCTTGAGTACAACGCAGCAAATAAAGTAATAAGGCGTATAGATCATAATGGAAGAACCGGAACGGCGGGCAGCTTTACCTACATGCCTGCAAAAACAGTAAGCTATACCTATTATGCTGACGGCAGCCTTAAAACTCAGACGGATAGAAACGGAAACACTACAAACTATACCTATGATATACATGGCAGAGTACTGTGTAAAACTACCGGAGATGTGACAATCTCATACACCTATGACAACAACGGCAACCAGCTCACAGTGACCGACAGCACAGGGACTACTACACGTACTTACGATGACCTCAACAGGGTAATTACAAAAGTGGTGCCGGGAATAGGGAAAACAACATTCTCCTATGATATAATTAGCGGAGTAGAGGAAGGCTATGTAGCAGAGACTTCCAAAGACCCTAGAGACAACCTTACAATAAAAGTATATGATAGGGTAGGAAGACTTTATAAGGTAATTGCTGATAATAAAATTACTACCTATAACTATTATGATAATGGCAATAGGCAGAGTGTGGTGTATCATGATGGGTTGAAAGAGGAGTATACCTACTATAAAGATAACCTCGTCAAGACTTTGACAAATACAAAGGCAGATGGAACTGTTATTGACACCTACAGCTACACCTACGACGCAGCTCACAACCAGGTATCAAAGACAGACGCAAAGGGTGCTACCTCCTATAGCTATGATGTACTGAACAGGCTGTTGAAAGTAACCGAGCCTAACGGAAGGGTAACGGATTATACCTATGATGCAGCAGGTAACAGGTTGACCGAGACCATAACGGAAGGAACAAATAAGACTGTCAATACCTATACGTATAATGAGCAAAACAGGTTGACAGAGATAGTTACAAGTGTAAATAGTGTTATCAAGGAAAAGACAATTTACAGCTATGACAACAATGGTAACCAGTTGACAACAGCAAGGGCTCAGTATATAAGCGGTGCATATCAAACCCCGGTTGTGGTTGTAACAAATACATACGATAAACTCAACCAGTTGATTACGACGGTATCGGCTGGTACAACTGTAGTAAATACCTATAATGGTGAGGGCTACAGGGTTGCCAAATTTGTTGACGGTTCTTTGACGAAGTATTTATATGAGTATGACAAGGTAGTGCTGGAGGTTGATGAACAGGGCAACCAGATAGCAAAGAATGTGTATGGTACTAACCTGTTAGCAAGGACAGTAGGTAATGAGACTTACTTCTACATGTATAACGGTCATGCAGATGTAACGGCTTTAATTACTACTATTGGAGAGGTAGCGGCTACGTACTATTATGACGCATTTGGTAATATAGTTGAGCAGACTGGAAGTGTAAATAATAACATCACATACGCTGGATACCAGTATGATAAAGAGACTGGGTTATACTACCTAAATGCTCGTATGTACGACCCGAAGGTAGCTAGGTTCTTGCAGGAGGACACCTACTATGGAGATATTAATGACCCTCTAAGCCTCAACCTCTACACCTACTGCCACAACGAGCCAATAATGTATGATGACCCGACAGGACATAAGCGTAAGGGTGTTGTAATTAGCTACAACCCTAATGAATATAGTCTAGATGTAGAAGTATTACAAAAAAGTCTTAGGGAATTAGGCTATAAGGGTAAAGATGGAAATAGCTTAAAAGCTGATGGATACTTCGGAGACAACACACTATATGCTGTAAATAATTATAAAAATGCTGTGGGTATAGAGAATCGTGTTGTAAGACGGGACTTGATAGGTGATGTAGTAAGAGATACCTATGGTAAAGTCGGGGATACTACTTGGGAAAGCCTAGGTTTAGTCCTTGATGACAAATATATTATGACAGCTGATAAATCAGACCTTGGCCATATGACTTTAGTACAGGGAGTTACGACAAGGACTACAAGTACTCCTGTCATTAGTACTGCAAATACACCAATTAGCATTGATAAGGGTAGACATTATGGTCAGCTGGATGAACTAAAAGCCATATTAATGGGAACCTTAAAATCCATTGATACACTTAGACGAGTGTATATTGAAGAATCCTCAAGTTCGTACGTAGGATGGGTTAAAAGAAACGCGCCGTTTTTGGTAAATGAATCAGACTTTATAACTGAATTTAAAAATGGAGCTATGGTGAATAGGCCAAACGAATTTGGGTCTAGGCTAGCAACACAAATTGGTTTTGAGGTAATGACAGGTAACTTCGTGAGTGCATTTGCTACACCATCATACTCTAGCACTGTAAGTAGGTATGGTGTTTATAATAATGGTACTAGTGGTCTTGCTAAATCCAATGTTATGCCTCAAACTGGTGTAGAGCGATTTGATAATCTGGTTGTAGGAACAAAGAAGTTTGATATTTGGAAATCGAATTTAGAGAGACGAGGCTATACAGTAGATTTAAAAGAACTACCAAGTGGTAATCCTGCAAATATCACTAATCGTGGAGTTGTAGAAATTGACCCTAACCAGTTTAGATATGTTGATATGCTCCATGAAAAACGACATATCTTCCATAACCTTGTTGCAGAAAGTAAAACTGGAAGGACGGTTCTAAACCAGAAAGGGTCATTAAAGCGAGATTTTGCTGCAATTGCAGAAATAGACGCTTATCGTTATGAGGTATCATTGGCAAACAAGTATGGGTTCAGCAAAGAATATACTAATTATCTTAAAGGAATGATAGGAGATTATTCAAGCCAATGGATTAGACCCAACCTAACGGTAAACAGCTTTATTGATTCATTGAAGTATTATAATAACAAATAGTCAACAAAATCAAAATAGGTAAATAGGTAGGTAAGGGATATGGACAAAGTAAAGAACAATAAACCTCTTTATTGCTCTAATTGTGGCGAAGAGTTTCCAGTAGAACCTTTTGGCGAAAAACTTGAACAAATTATTGATTTTTGTTCAATGCAAGAGCTAAAGGAAGAACTGAATATATTACACAAAGTTGAAGAAATGTATCTTCAATATCCAGAATCGAAAAGTAAAATGGTTCCTTTGTGGAAACTTGGGAGTGAACTAGTGCCAACTGACGAAGAAATTGTGAAGTGGACGCAAGGGGATAAAGCTCTGGCAGAATTTTTGTTAACGAAATCATTTGATTTAAATGCAAGAAAGAGGTTTGTTGAAAAGAGTTTGGTAGATGATGAAAGTATAGAACCTTTAAGTTGTCCCCAATGTAGTGTAGGAATAGTACATTTTAAAGATGGTCGGTTAAGAGAGTTTGAACCGAAGCTCTCAAGGTAAGACCTGATGCAGAAGTAAGCCTTAATAAGAAAAGATTTTATCATTAACTTATTAAGGCTTATTATTAGTCCAAACCTATAACTCAAAATATGTAAAATTAATCTACAAATGTGTTGATTTACAATTAAAACTGACCCCTAATTTGAACAGAAAATTGGCCCTATGTCGAGGTGACGGTTCTATTGACAGCCGAGTAACCCTTCTCTAGCAAAACTTCAAGAAGTAAACGTTCTTGTATAGCATTTCACTCAAAAAGGCCACCAATATGGTAAAAATAAACCAAGCCGGGATCAATCCCAGCTTGGTTTATACAGTAGAGGCGACATAATAACTTGACATTCAGTTATTCTCTTTTCCCTATCAATAATGTCACATTGTTTTTCATATTTGTATGAAATTAGGCATTTCAGGTTTTATAAGTTTTACTGGAGCATTTGTAATTTCATGCCATTGACCTTGAGCATCCAAATACTTATAGTTAGCTGTTCCAGACTTCCAATCTTCAGAAAGAACCATCCTCAATTCGGTATTCGGCTGAATAATTGGACCAACGCCACCACCAACCGGCCATTTGACTATTGGGTATCCGGTAGCTGTAACCAAAATATGGCACACATTCGGCATTATACACATATATGTGTAGTGCCCATGGATATTTGTTGCTACATCTAATGGTGGATTAGTTGCTTGTGTAATAAGTCCCATGCCGTCTACTTTTTCTTCAGGTGGATAGACGCTAAAGTGTATTTTGAACAAAGGTGCTCCTGGAATATCGCCGCCAATTTCATAACCAACAATAAACAACCCTGTTGCTTTTTCCAATTCAGCTTTCATATTGAACACTCTCCTAAAAATTTTTAGATTAGTTAACACACAATGAATTACTACTACTCACCTTATGTATTTAGTTAGTATATTATGATTAAAGTTTACAAATTGTAGATTGTCGATTAAAATTGACCTTTAAACAAAAATTACTGTAAACTTACCACATGATCTTAGTGTGGAGGTTTTAGTGGGGTGAAGGACGTGCATGACTAGATACAACAGTTGCATTATATCATCCGATCAATAGCCGCAAGGAACATAAATTCATGACGTAATGAGGACAAAGCTATAATATTTGATGACCCAACAGGGAATAAATTAAAGGGGCAAGTGCTTCAATATAACCCCGACGTATATAGCCAAGCAGCAAAAAGTATGTACATCCAGAAAAGCCGGATAAAAAATAAAAACTTTGAAGTATGGTATTCTCTAAATATAGGCAAGAATGATATAATGGGAATACAAAATTCTAAGGAAGTGTTTGCGTGGAAGAAAAGTTATTTGAATTAATGACTAAGATGTATTCAGATATCACAAGCAAGTTGGAAGCAATGGACAAAAAGCTGGATAAAAAAGCGGATAAAAGTGACATTGTACATATAGAAAATAAATCGGATACTAATACCAAGGCTTTATTTGATGGATACAAACAGTTTTATGAGAAACTTAATATCCTTGATAACAAGATTAATGAACTTTCATCAAAGGTAGAAAAGCAGGAAGTAGAAGTCAAAGTAATTAAAGGTGGGAAGTCTTAACGTAATCAACATTTGACGATTTATACAACGTATTTTACTAAAAAGCAATAAGCATAACAGCAAGTCAACCTAGCCGGGAGCAATCCCGGCTATAATTTTACTATAGGGGTGACAAAATCAAATTTGCATTAGGAAGTAAGTTTACTTCCGATGCAATGTAGGGGCAGAATAATAGTTTGGGATTTATAAATCAAATCCTACAAGTTAAAGTACCAATATATTTTTGTGCCGGTAGATACGATTACAATACACCTTCTGAGTTGATTGAAAAATATTATCACAGTATTATAGTTCCAAAGAAAGGGTTTATATAGTTTGAAGAGTCTGCCCACTTCCCGCAATTTGAAGAAGTGAACAAATTCAATAATCTGATGGTAAAAATTAAAACGGAAACCTAAGAAATATTGAATTACTATTATCCACACAGGAAAACCTAATGAATGAGCAATGCAAAAAAAATATGATTATTTCCTCAATTAATATATTTAAACACCAATACGTGTTAATTTCTAACAGAGGTAAAGCGGTGAAATACGAAGCAATTTGATGGATTTATGAGAAATCATCATAATACTATGCTTTTTTTCAAAAAAAGCCTGAATTTTTGTCATTTTTCTTGATTATTTAAAGTTTTTTTTGTATAATCATTTCTGATGATTTAGTAAAAGGAATTGGGGGTAGTGATATGGGAAAGGCTTTGATTATCGGCGCTGGCGGAGTTGCTAGTGTTGTTGTGCATAAATGTTGCCAGAATCCAGATGTGTTTGAAGAAATTTGTATAGCAAGTAGAACTGTTTCAAAATGTGAAGCTCTAAAAAGTAAATTGGCCGGTGGCCGCACGAAAATCCAAACTGCTCAGCTTGATGCTGATAATACCGACGAAATAATTGACCTGATAAATAGTTTTAAACCGGATATTGTTATTAACGTTGCTCTGCCTTATCAGGACTTGACAATTATGGACGCTTGTCTCGCAACGGGTGTTCATTATGTTGATACCGCTAATTATGAACCACCCGATACGCCTAAATTTGAATACAAATGGCAGTGGGCATATAGAGAAAAGTTTGAAAAAGCAGGCATAACAGCGTTGTTGGGAAGCGGATTTGACCCGGGTGTAACGGGAGTTTTCTGCGCATACGCTCAAAAGCATTATTTTGATGAGATTCATACAATTGATATAGTTGACGCTAATGCAGGAGACCATGGATATCCTTTTGCAACAAACTTTAACCCTGAAATTAATATCCGTGAGATAACTGCCAACGGCAGATACTTCGAAAACGGTGAATGGATAGAAACAGCTCCTCTCTCTGAGAAAAGAGTATATGATCTTCCTGAGATAGGACCTAAAAACATCTATCTTTTGTACCATGAAGAATTGGAATCTTTAGCAGTTAATATAAAAGGTGTGACGAAGATAAGATTCTGGATGACTTTCTCAGATAATTATCTTAATCACTTACGTGTACTCGAAAATGTTGGTATGACTTCAATTGAGCCAATTGACTTTGAAGGACAGAAGATAATACCTTTACAGTTCTTAAAGGCTGTTCTTCCAGACCCAGCGTCTCTTGGACCAAGAACAAAAGGAAAGACCAATATCGGCTGTATCATACAGGGTGTTAAAGACGGAAAACCAAGGACCTATTATGTTTACAACGTATGCGTTCATGAAGAGTGTTACGCAGAAGTTGGTTCACAGGCAATTTCCTACACAACAGGGGTTCCTGCGATGATAGGTGCAATGATGATAATGAAGGGCATATGGAAAAAGCCTGGAGTTTACAATGTTGAAGAATTTGATCCCGATCCGTTTATGGAAGCTTTGAATAAATACGGATTACCGTGGAAAGAGGATTTTTCACCGACTCTTTTAGATTGAGGTATAATTAAATGAAGAACATAGATTTTAATGCATTGCCATCACCATGCTATATAGTTGATGAAAGACTGCTTAAAAAGAATCTTGAAATACTACATTCTGTACAGGAACGTACAGGATGTAGTATTCTTCTTGCTCTAAAGGGATTTTCAATGCATTCGGTATTTCCTTTAGTGGGCAAATATTTAAAAGGCATAACTTCAAGCTCGTTGTTTGAGGCTAGGCTTGGCTATGAAAAGATGGGAAAAGAAGTTCATATTTATGCACCGGCTTACGTTGACAGGGATTTTGATGAAATCATGAAGTATTGTGACCACATTGTTTTCAATTCCTTTGATCAATGGAACAAGTTTAAGGATAAGGTTAAGAGTGACACTTCAAAGAAAATTGAGTGTGGTATTCGTGTAAACCCTGAGTACTCTGAAATTAAGACTCCTATTTACAACCCCTGCTATAAGAATTCAAGGCTGGGAGTAACCTTATCCAATTTCAGACCTGATGAGCTTGAGGGCATTGACGGGCTTCATTTCCATACAATGTGCGAGCAGAACTCCGACACCCTTGAACGTACCATTAAAGTGGTTGACGAAAAGTTCGGCGAATATATTAAGAAAATGAAATGGCTCAATATGGGCGGAGGTCATCATATCACCAGACCGGACTATGATATTGAGACTCTTATCCGTTCAATCTTATTCTTTAAGGATAAGTACGGAGTAGATGTATACCTGGAGCCAGGTGAGGCAATCGCTTTGAACACCGGATACCTTGTTTCCACTGTTCTTGATATTGTTGACAATGGTATGAAGGTAGCAATTCTGGATGCTTCAGCAGCATGTCACATGCCTGATGTGCTTGAAATGCCTTACAGACCGAATATTATTGACGCGGGAATGCCTGATGAATACGCTTATACCTACAGACTGGGCGGAAACACCTGTCTTGCGGGGGATATCATAGGCGATTATTCATTCAAGCAGCCTTTAAAGCCCGGCGATAAATTAATTTTCTGTGATATGGCACATTATACGATGGTTAAGAATAATATGTTTAATGGGGTAAACCTTCCTGCAATTGCACTTTACAGTGAAGAAGAGGGCATAAAGGTAGTCAGAGAGTTTATGTTCGAAGATTACAGCTCACGTTTATCCTAATTAGATATAACAGAAATTGGTATAGGATTAATTAAAAAAATAAATCTGTCTAATCAAATGGCCAGCCGGCTCGGGTTTAAAAACCTGGGCTGGCTGGTGTCGTTTTATCGGACTTATAAAAGTGTATAATATGATAAAGGATTAAATTTTATTTAGATATACAATGGAGGAGTATACATGTCTGGACAAAGAAAAATAGTTCTTTATATTGCAACAAGTTTAGATGGATACATAGCGACAAAGGATGACTCTTTAGAGTGGTTGTTTAAAGTAGAAGGGGATGGGGATAATGGGTATTCTGAGTTTTTAGAAACTGTAGATACTATTTTAATCGGGAGAAGAACTTACGATTGGGTTATGGATTATGAAAAGGGGAATTTCCCTTATAAGAATAAGAAGTGTTATGTTTTTTCTAAAACGCTAAGCGGAAAAAATGAAAATGTTGAGTTTGTAAATGAAGATATAGCTGGTTTTGCGAAGAAGATTAAAGAAACTGAAGGCAAAAACATATGGATTGTAGGCGGTGGAGAATTGCTGCACTTTTTTATAAAGGAAAGGTTGGTTGATGAATTTATAATCACTATAGCACCAACTTTAATTGGCAGCGGAATTCCTTTGTTTAAAGAGAACAATTTTGAGTTAGAGTTAGAGCTTAAAAACATAAGGCGGTTCAATCAATTTGTTGAACTTCATTATGTTTTGAAGTAGAAATGTATATCTTTTTGAATGTATATATTTAAAAGCAAAGCTATCAGATGTCAGAATAGGGCCAAAGCCTTATGGGGGGTACCCAAGGGCTTTTTCCTGTTTAATACAACTTTTCAATAATGCATCTTAGTGATTTTGAAGTTTTTAGTTTGTAGAATAAATCTTTTGCTGAATAAATTTGGAGTTTATATACAATTAAATTGAATTTTGGTATAATGTTATAAATCTATTGGTCTATCAACACAATATCGCTAATATTTATTACGGACTTAGCTAGATAAAAATGAGATGAATGGATACGGGTATCAATACTTTACCAATAACTTCAGTGCAAACGCTATCAATTAAATGTAATTTAGTAACTTTATTTAGAAAGAATTCCATGCATAATCGATGGAGACTATTATATTTGTTTGTAGAAAACGGATATAAATAAAATACTACTTGGGGATAGGAATAACTGGCTTAATATCACTTTTATGGAGGTAATAAACAATGGATGAACAAACTAAGCTATTAATAGATGCTTCAACAAAAATAGTTGCTCAAAATCTTGAGAAAATTTGCAAGTGTATTGTTAATTTAGGTAAAGACGCTATTAATAACTCAAGAATTGGTAATGGAGAAGCTTTTAGTAGATACTTGCAATCTGCTATTGAAAAATATAGTAAAGTAAAAACTATATTATACAAACACACACCAGTATATCTTTATGATTTTTATATAAATGTTGATTTAATTAGCGATGGTAATGTGATAAGTACGGAGAATGTTCTAGATATATTGGAGAGAGATAGATATGTAATTATAACTGCGTCTGGTGGAGCAGGAAAATCAACACTATTTAAGCATTTATTTTTAAATACTATAGAAAAAACTACAAAGATACCAATCTTTGTTGAGCTAAAAGATTTAAACAATAACGAGTATACATTAAAGGAATGCATTTATAATACGATTTCGAACTTAAAATTTGATCTTGAAGAAAAATATTTTTATGAAGCACTTGAAAGTGGATGTTTTGTGTTTTATTTTGATGCTTTCGATGAAATACAAGAAAATAAAAAGAATTTAGTAGCCAAGGAGATAATTGATATTAGTGATAAGTATGATAATAATTACTACATTGTTTCATCAAGACTTAGTGACAGGTTTGTTGGATGGAATAGATTTAAAGAAATGAATGTAATTCCTTTGAGTAAAGAGCAGTCGGTTGAATTAATAAAAAAATTGAAATATGATGACATGTCTAAAGAAAAGTTTTTAATTGAGCTTGACCAGAATTTATATGATAAGCATTCTTCATTTGCCTCTAACCCACTACTTTTGACTATAATGTTAATGACATTTGATCAGTATGCTAAAATTCCTGAAAAGGTGCATTTGTTTTATCAGCAAGCTTTTGAAACATTGTACTCGAAACATGATGCAACAAAAGGTGTGTTTAGCAGACAAATGGGAACTGATTTAGCTATTGATGATTTTACTAAAATTCTTTCTAGTTTTTGTACTTTAAGTTATATTGATTCAAACACAACTTTTGATAATGGCACTGTTATAGAATATTTAAGTAATGCTAAAAAACTTGAAGGTATTAAGTTTAATGTGGAAAATTTTAAAAGAGACTTGATTGAATCCGTATGTATTTTAATTCAAGATGGTTTAGGATACGCCTTTACACATAGATCCTTTCAAGAATATTTTACCGCCAGATTTATATCTAATTTATCTTCAGAAGAGCAACAGGATTTACTAAAAAAGCTTTTTTATAAAAAACCAGCAAGTATAAATATAGATATTGTTTTTGATATCTTATTTGACATAAAAAAAGAAGCGCTAGAAAAAAACTTTATAATACCCTTATTAGATGAATTAAAAACGATAACGTCATCCACCTGTATTGAGGGGCAGTACTTCAAATACTTGAAATTAATCTATAATTCAATTGAACTTGATTATGTTCCTGATGATATTAATGGCAAGTACTATGATGAAGAACAAATTGTATATTCAGTTCGACTTGCAGGAATAAAGTATTATGAATTGGTGAATTTCGTAAATAGGAAATATGTTGGATATCCATCCTCGGATGTTTGCTTGCCGTTCTCTTCTAAATCTAACGATAAAGAATTCATTAGAAAACATGGGATTTCTGATGAACACAAACCTATCCCAAGTATAAACTTTGCCACAGTAAAATTTAAGTCTGAGATATTTTATAAGATTTTAGAACTAGCATTTTCGGAAGTAGAAAGTTTTCACTTCTGCTTATCTATATTGGAATTCTTGGAAAACGAACATGTTGAAAAAAAACAGACAAGAGATTTATTGTTTACTTTCAAAGATAGTACTGGGCAGTTTAGGTTCAGCAATAACCTATAGATGGTGTCTATATAAAGTTTGTTGGTAATATGAGGAATTTTGCGTATATTTTCGGTTATCCCTGGGGAGGGGCGAAAAAGGCCAACAATCTTTTCCTCCCTACACAGCTTCCTCTTCCATATACTGCTCCCTAAACAGCTGCCTGTAATACTCACAGCTTTCCAACAGCTTGAGGTGGTGGTCGAAGGATACTATTTTACCCTCGTGAAGGACTGCTACCCTGTCGGAGCTAACTATTGTGGACAGGCGGTGAGCTATACTTATGGAAGTCCTGCCTTGTCTGAGTTCGTCACAGGCTTGCTGGACTGTCTTTTCCGACTCATAGTCCAGGGCTGAGGTAGCTTCGTCAAATATTAGAATCCTAGGGTTTTTGAGAATTATTCTGGCTATGGCAAGCCTTTGTCTTTGTCCGCCGGACAGATTTACCCCACCTTCACCGATGACCGTATCAAAGCCTTGGGGGAGAGTCCTGATAAAATCGGCAATACTTGCTTTGCTACACGCTTCCCACATATCTGCTTCGTTGCAATGGGGATTACCTAGCTTGAGGTTGTAGCTGATTGTACCGTCAAACATCAGGGCCTCCTGTTGGACTATGCCTATGCTTCTTCTGAGGGACTTTAAAGAATACTTTTGTATATCCTGCCCGTCTATTTCAATACTGCCTTTTTGAGGCTCATAGAATCTGAGCAGCAGGTTCAGTATCGTGCTTTTACCCGCACCGCTTTTTCCTACTATGGCGATTTTCTCGCCGTTCTTTATACTAAGGTCTATATCCTCCAGTACATTGCTTTGCTCATTGTAGCGGAATGCAACACCCTTAAATTCAATATTTCCGGTGGATACCACGATATCGGGAGCTGAGCTTTCTTGAGGTTCCATATCCTGTTCAAGTATTTCAAAGACCTTATTGATTGATACCATATTATTCTGCAGCCTTATATTTGTCTCACTGAGGAACTTCAGCGATTCTCTGGCTATCCCGAAATATCCCGCAGCAGCTATAAAGCCCCCGACAGTCATTTCACCCTTGATGATAAGCAGGGCAGAGACAGCGTAAAGACTTACATCGGACAGCAGCGATACAAAAGCGTTTGTCCGTTCGGAATATAACTCTATAAGACTGGACTTGATTTTCAAATTAATCAGTTTGGAACAATAGCGTACAAAATGACGGGTAACATTTCTTTCGCCCGCAAGTAGTTGGATTTCTCTCACTCCGCTTATCATCTCGTATACCCACCCGATATATCTTCCGTAGTTTTCCCTGTATGCCTCAAACTTGGTCCTGACCTTCTTCCCGAAGTATAATGCTATAAATACCGATAGGGGAACAGCAACAAACATCAATAAAGCAATTTTTACACTGACTGTTATTACAAACACTACTGCAGCAAGTATTTTCATAAAATTGCTCAGCATAAAAAGGACGCTCCATAGTATGAGGTTCATTACCTCATCGGCATCCTTGTTTGTACGGGTAATGAGGTCACCGGTCTGTGAGCTGCTTAAGTAGCTTGCTTTTAAGGTGAATATCTTTTCGAATATCTTCCTTTTGACATCAAACATAAACCTTGCATAGATATAGGTTCCTACTGAGGTTTGTACAAAGGACAGCAAAGCCTGTCCCACAAATAATATCCCATAACTGATGACAATGGTTTTAAAAAAGTCCATGTTTTTGTGGTAGAAGACCTCATCTATAAGCAAGCCAAAAATAAACGGATATAAAATGTTTATAAAATCCGCAACGGTATGACAGAAAAAAGAATTAAAAAAGCTAAACTTATATGGCTTTGCAAACTGCCATATAAGTTTTAATCTATTTGTAGTCAGGTTGTTTGCACTCATAATCACCAAGTTCCTTTTAAGGCTGAGTAAAGATTAATATAGATAAAGCCTAGCACCTTGTAACAGAATTTGTTTCTAGCGGCAAGGCACAACAATCAAGGAAGTGCATTTTTAACATTGGAATCAATAGTAATTTGTAATGTTAAAAAACACTAGGCTATTTTGTCAACAATATAATCCTTAAGCTTTTTGTAATTTACCAATACATCCAGGATTTCGCCTTCATTTTCAAACTTGATATCGAATTCTATTTCTATATCTACCATTATCTTAACAACTTGTAGAGAGTCGAGAGCGAAGAGCTTGATGATGTTTACATCATCAGTAATATCCTCTTGTGGCACACTCATTTTCAGATTTTTAATAATAATTTTTTTTAGCTTTTCATCAATATTTGCTGGCATGTTTTCCACCTCGTATAAAATTAAATTCTAACTCTTTTGAATCTTGCATTAAATAGTTCATCGTCTACAATCTGGACTTTTATAGGAATTTTATGAGGCTCTAGCTTATCCTTGCAAAATTCCTGTATCCTGTCCCTTAGTGACGATAAATCCTCTTTTTCAATAAGGTTCACTTTGGCGGTTACGATGTTGCCCAGTATGATGTTGGGTTCTCCTTTTACAGCAACATCTTTGATTCCCGGCATTTGGAGCAGTATCTCCTCAACCTCGGCAGGGTAGACCTTTTGTCCTCCTACATTAATTATCTCGGATTTTCTTCCGAGAATTTTGACATAATCTCCATCAACTACAACCTGGTCCTGTGTATTGAACCAACCCTCCTCATCAAAAGGGCTGGGGGCATTGAGGTACCCAAGCATTGCTGAGTCGGCTTTAATGTACAAAATATCGTCAACAATTTTTGTTTCAAACCCTTCACCGCCTATTTTGACCCATAAGGAATCGGAGCTTTTGGATTTTGCCCGCATTATTCCTAGCTCGGACAGGCCGTAAGTTTGTCTCAAATGCACGTTGGGAAAAACTTCGTTTAATTTCTTTAATACGCTTTCGGGCATAACTTCGGTGCCATAGGAAATTATCTTCAATGATGTAAGGTCATAATTTTTGTACTGCTCTGACAACAGCAGCAGGTTTAAAAATGTGGGGGAAGCTGGCAGAAGCTCTACTTTATGCTTTTCTATTACCTCACAGATGTCTTCCGGCTTCCGGCTCCCGGATGTTATTACGGTACCGCCATTGGACAGGGTGTGAAATAGAGTGTTGATTCCGCCTATATGGTCAAGCAGCAGAAAAGTCAGTGTTCTGAGAGGATCCCTATTAATCTTGTACTTTTCAAGAAGTTTTGTGAAGTTGTGTATGACTCCCTTCGCTTTTCCGGTGGAACCGGAGGTAAACAGGATAAGACCAGGCTCGTCCATTGTGTTTAGCTTCCTTATCAACTCGTTTTCCTTAGACGAGCTAAATTGTGATGATTGATGTCCATCATCACCTAAGATATACAGCCTATCGGCCTCGGCTATTTTTAGAAACTCTTCTTTTTGACCGCTGGTAGCTGAAGATAGAGGCACAACAATATTTTTGTTTTCTATAAGTGCAAGGATGACCGCACACATCTCAGGGGAGTAATCACCTTCAACAGCTACTACCTCTCCAAACTTTACATTGTCTGCTGCTACTATTTGCGTCCATTTATGGTAATACTCAAGTATGTGCCTGTATGTAAAAGACTGATTATTATATACTATAGCCTCAAGATCGGAAAAGTCATTAAACCTTTCGATCAACCAGGAAATCGACATGCATATCCCTCCCAGAAAATGATTAAATGCAAATTAAAAATTTTATACAGAAATACGGCTGTAAAGATTGAAGAAGCATAAATTGAAAAATTACAATGATGAATTAATCAATGTGGATATGCGACTTTTCAGGATAGCTAAGCCTTATCCGTCAGGCTGTCCGGCCAGTATTTATTGGTAAGCCTGTCTTTGCAGTCACTAATCTATATAGAAATGGCTATCAATACCAATATAACAGTTTATAGAATCAACGTCAATTTGGTGTGTAAAATTTAAAAAAATTGTTTGTGCACATGTTATATAAACAAGACTATGGAATTTATTGACTTTAAATGGTGGGTGGTGTAGTATAATTTATAAATATGTTTTATAAAAAGTGAAAATTAATCTTAATTAGACACAAATGTGTTATTTTTTTAACCATGATATACATAAAATTGATTTTTGTCAAAATCTGATGACTTATTGGATAAAGATAGTTTTCACAGTCTTTTTATAATAATTTGTGAGGCACGAGGAACTGCCCAATGATAAAGAAATGGATAACCGATCGCAGGGATATATATAAAGTAATTGAGCCATACATAAGTAAGTTTACTAAGCAGATACTTGCGCTCGGGGCAATAAAAATCCTTGTGGTTGTTACCGGAATGGCAACTCCATATTTGTTTAAGCTTCTTATTGATGATGTAATGATAGAAAAAGATCTTTCTATATTAAAGTGGATATGTGTAGGCTATATTACCCTATACTTCCTTGAGGCTGCTCTTTTATCACTCCAGAAAGTTATAGGTAATCGCCTGTTCAATAAGCTTACCTTTGATATCAGATTTAAGGTGTGGACAAATTACTTGAAAATGCCCGCTAATATATACTCTGATTACAACGTTGGAGACCTGAAAAACAGGATTGATTCCGATATCAACGCTTACGAGAATTTTTTAGGTCAGCAGATTATAGAATACATATCGAGTTGGATTATGACAGTTTCTATAGGAATTGTGGTTGCCATGATTAACTGGAAGCTGGCTTTAGTCGGATTCGTTATGGTTCCGGTTTCCTTCTGGATGACAAAGCGTTTTGGTAGTGGCATCAGGAAATCATCGGAGGCGGTGAGGAATACCTGGGGAAGGTATGAAAGTTATTTGCAAAACAGTATACAGGGCTGGAAGGAAGTTAAAGCTCTGACAATTGAGAAAAGAGTTATCAGGACGTTTACAGCTTACTGGCATAGCTTCAGCAAGCACTTTTTTACAATGCAGATGTGCATTTGCGGAAACAGGAACTTTATTGCAATAAAAGATATTTTTGTTACTAAGATGAATCTATATTTTATAGGCGGTTTTTTGATTATTAATGGGGAGCTGACTATAGGCGCACTATTGGTATTTATGCAGTACTATGAGAAGTTTACAAATACCATTGGAAATATAAACAATCTTGATATACAGCTAAGCAGTGACATCCCGGCTTTGATGAGAGTACAGGAGATACTGAAGCAGCCGGAGAACATCTGCAATCCGGTGCCTAAAGGCGTAGAATTTAAAGGCGAGATTGAGTTTTGCAATGTTGACTTTAAATATAGCAGAAGTGAGAGCGAGACGCTAAAGGGGATAAACCTGAGGATAAGGCCGCAGGAGCGTATAGCTGTTGTGGGTAGGAGCGGCAGCGGTAAATCCACTCTGATTAAATTGATTTTAGGCCTGTATGCACCGCAGAATGGAGCAGTTTTGATAGATGGAAAGGATATTCAAGGTATGAATTCCCGGTGTCTGCACCGCAACATAGGGGTGGTTATGCAGGACAGTATACTTTTTAATATGACTATCAGGGAAAACCTGCTTATGGCAAAGCCTACAGCTACTGATGAAGAAATCAGGGAAGCCTGTAGGATGGCGTATATAGATGAATTTATTGAGACCTTGCCTGACGGATATATGACCATGGTGGGAGAAAAGGGAGTCAGATTGTCCGGTGGACAGAAGCAGCGTATTGCTATAGCAAGGGCTTTATTATCCAAGCCGAGTATTATAATTTTTGATGAGGCTACTTCATCCCTTGACTACGAATCGGAAAAGATGATTCACAAGGCTATAGAGAATATAGCGAAAGGAAGGACTGTTATCACTATAGCTCACAGGCTGTCTTCCATATTGTCCAGTGATAGGGTGCTGGTGGTGGATGGCGGAAAAATAGTAGAGGAAGGTCACCATAAAGAATTGTACGGCGCCGGAAGGGTATACGATCAGCTCTTTAAGGAGCAGTATGACAGGGTTTCATAGTATAATACAATGTACATGAGGGGGCAGAAGCCGAATGCTTGAAGATATAAAATCTATTCATCATGAATTGCATAACTGTATTGAGGATACACTGGCGTCACTCGCTTTGACGTTGGAACGGGAATACATACTGATGTTTGCGGAGGCGTGGAATTTTTCATATAACCCCAGAGCACGCAGAGCTTTGGGTACATTTGGCAACAGTGTGGATTATGGAGAGTATAAGGTCTTTGGGTGTATCGACAGATATCACGGTATAGGTACCGAATGCAATTACAAAGGGGATATTAACAACCAGCTTGAGGTTATGAAAAAAGAGTTTCAACAGGGAAAGGCAGTAATTCTATGGATGGATGCGTTCTTTGTACCATGGACTCCTGTGTTTAATAAGTATCATCGTCCCCACTATTGTATCGGTATAGGGATAGATGAGGCCGAGGGCGTAATAAAATGTGATGATCCATTCTGGAATAAGCACCAAGAGAGTATTCCGTTTAAGAGTTTTGAGGATGGAAATGGAAAATGCTTGTCTGTTAATCTCTCGGATAGGGGTGAGACGGATTTAGACTGGCATGAGGTTGTGACAATTGCTGCTCAACAGGTTCTTGGAGATGGTGAGAAGGGTAATATATTTAGTGCTATGTGCAAATTTGCAGATGATGCAGAGGAGTCGCTGGACTTGGCAGCAGAAATTAAAGGATATGAAGAAAAAATGTTCCTTGCCCCGTTATTTATGCATATGACTCAGATAGGCTCTAGCCGGGGGAATTTCGCGAGGGTTTTAGTTTACCTTTCGGAGAAGTTTGAAGTAGAACAGCTCCTTTTACTGTCCCGGGAAATGGAGAAGGCAGGAGCAAACTGGATTGAGATGAGGAATACACTTATGGGAGCTTACCATAAGGGCGATAGGGGTATGGTAATAAAGGTCATGGATGAGATCCGTGCAATGGCCGACCATGAAGAGAGTATCGCTAAGCGGTTAATTGAGGTGAGTAATGAGTATAAAGAATAAGATGAACTGTGAAGATATTGGAATAAAATTGGATGAATA
The DNA here is from genome assembly GCA_026416815.1 of Clostridia bacterium. Taxonomy (GTDB): domain Bacteria; phylum Bacillota; class Clostridia; order Acetivibrionales; family DSM-2933; genus SKW257. The sequence continues at coordinate 22,983 of JAOAEJ010000080.1, forward strand.
TGTTGACTCATACACGCAGAGGGGGTATTTCAGCGGAACTGTGTTAGTTGCCAACTATGGGAATATTGTGCTTAGTAAGGGCTATGGGATGGCAAACTATGAGCATGATATCCCCAACACACCACGTACGAAGTTTCGCATAGCGTCTGTCACAAAGCCTTTTACTGCAATGGCTGTAATGCTGCTTTATGAGAGGGATATGCTGGACGTAAACGACAGCATATCCAAATACTTGCCTGATTACCCCGGCGGAGAGGCTATAACCATACACCACTTATTAACCAACACTTCGGGGATACCGGATTTGAAAACAATGCCAGAGACTTTGCAGGTGGCAAGAACTTATGCCTCTGTTGATAGGGTAGTGGAGATTTTTAAAGATAAGCCGCTGTTATTTAGCCCGGGGGAAAGATTTGAGTATACCAATTCAGGATATATCCTGCTGGGGTACATTATAGAGAAGGTTTCGGGAAAGCCCTATGATGTATTTCTGGATGAGAATATATTCAAGAAGCTTAACATGAAGGACACCGGGTACGATTATCAAGCTTCCATACTTAAAAACAGGGCATGTGGGTATTCTATTTCCGGCAATGGGCTTGTGAATACCGACTTTATCGATGTCTCCATTCTTCACAGTGCCGGAGCGCTTTATTCTACGGTAGAAGACCTGTATTTGTGGGACAGGGCTTTATACACCGAGCAATTGGTTAGCAGGGCTACCATTGAGAAGGTTTTTACACCCTTTGCAAAGGGTAAAACTGGGGGAAGCTACGGATATGGCTGGTATGTAGACGATAAGCTTGCTTATCACGGGGGATGGATTAACGGCTTTAGCTCACACATTGGCAGGTACATAGACCAGGACGCTGTAATTATTATGCTTGGCAATAACGACATGGCGTCGACTGTGGATATGGTTCAAGGGCTTGAGGCAATTGTGCTTGGGAAAGAGTACGAACTTCCAAGGGCTAGGACAGCTATTGATATGGATTTCAACAGGTACGGAGATTATGCCGGACAGTACAGGTATGCGGATGTGGACCATATTGCTTTCAGTATTTTTGCTGAAGATAACCGTATGTTTATTGAGTACGTGGATATAGCAAGGTATCAGAGGATAGAAATTTATCCTGAGGCTGACGAAAAGGAGTTTGCAAGCTTTTTCGCACAGGTAATTGACTTGAAGGTAACCTTCAAAAAGAATAGAGCAGGCAATATAGAAGAGGGCATACTGTATCGTCATAATTACGAATTTAAAGGTAAGAAAGTGAATTAGTAAATATAAGTATGGAGTTATACATACTTCCATAACTACTGACAGGTGACGACTTATGAATACAAAACAATACTACCCTTTGACCCACCCACAGAAGAATATTTGGTATACAGAAAAGGTATACCCCAATACTGGGGTGGCAAACATTGCATTGACATTAAAGTTTGAGGGACAGTTGGACTGTCTGCTGCTAAACAAGGCAGTAAATGAAGTGGTACGCCTTAATGAAGGTATGCGGCTCAGAGTAGTAGAGATTGACGGTGAGCCCATGCAGTATGTTGCGGAGTACAGGCAAGCAGGGTTGGAAACTATAGAATTTTCAGGATTTCAGGCACAGGAAAATTATAAGATTTGGGTTGACAATCAGACAAGGGCACCTTTTGAGTTTATTGATTCGGATTTATTCTATTTTGCTATTGTCAGGTTTGAGAATAACGAAGGCGGCTTGTATATAAAGCTGCACCATATGATAACCGACGCATGGGGAATGGGACTTATAGTTAACCGGATAAATGATTTGTATGTAAAGTTAAAAAGTGGTGCTGATGTTTTATATACACAAAATCCATCCTATATTGAGTATGCTTTAAAGGAGCAGGAGTACAAGAAATCCCATGGTTTGTGGAAGGATGAGGGATTTTGGAGTGAGAGATTCGCCACTGTACCTGAAGTTGCAGGTTTAAAGACGATAGGCACTAATTACGGCAGTATAGATGCCAATAGGAAGGTTTTCCTGCTGTCCGATGAACTGACATCGGAGATTAAAGCGTTTTGCAAACAGACAGGTGTTTCGGTGTATGGATTGTTTCTCTCTATTATGTATGTATACATAGCTAGGATGACTTCCAAGGAAGATATGACTATAGGGACGATTATTTATAACAGGTCTGGTGTGAGAGAAAAGGACACTGCCGGCATGTTTATCAGTACTGTACCTTTTAGAATAACTGGGGGAAGTGATTGGGGTTTTAGTTCCTTATTACAGGCTGTTGCTAAAGACCTTAGAGGAGTACTTAAACACCAGAGATATCCTTACGATTTGCTGCTGCAAAAGTTAAGGGAGAAAAACAATAAGCTGGACAGGCTTTTTGATGTTATAGTGTCCTATCAGAATATAGTATTTGATGTTGAGGAAGAGTGGCATTTTAATGGGTATGAGGTCACTCCTCTTGCTATGCATATAAGCGATAGAGGTGATAAGGGGCAGCTGAAGCTGGAGGTTGATTACCGGGCTGAATTGTTTTCCGATGAAGAAATAGGCCAGATATTGAAGCACTTGTTGAACCTTACTCGATGTTCGATAAAGAATCCGGTAAAACCTATATCAAAGTTGGAGCTGCTGACTGAAGAGGAAAGAAAACAGGTTTTATTTGAATTTAACGATACGAAAGTGCAGTACGACAGCACTAAGACTATACAGAAGTTGTTTGAAGAACAGGTGGAAAGAACACCGCATAATACGGCTTTAGTTTTCCACGATACACTGATGACATACGAACAATTGAATCAGCGTTCCAATCAGCTTGCAAGGGCTTTGAGGAAAAAGGGTGTCAGACGGGATAGTATTACAGGTATTATGGTTAACCGCTCAACTGAGATGATGATTGCCATAATGGGTGTTTTGAAGGCTGGAGGAGCATACCTGCCCATAGACCATGAGTACCCGGCCGACAGGATAAATTACATGCTGGAGGACAGCGAAGCAGGTGTTTTGCTGACAGACCGAAAGTTCGCTGGTGGGGTTGATTTTAACGGAGAGTTTGTCTATCTTGATGACGAAGAGATTTTTACCGGGGACTCGTCAAATCTGAATATAATCAATGATTCCGGAGACCTTGCCTATGTGATATATACATCAGGTTCAACAGGCAAGCCCAAAGGGGTTATGCTTGAGCATAGGGCGGTTGTTAATTTTATCAAGGGGATAACTGACAGGATAGAATTCCTGCCTCATAAGACAATACTGGCTTTAACTACTATTTCCTTTGATATATTTGTTTTGGAAACGCTACTTCCACTTACAAAAGGTCTTAGAATTGTAATAGCTGACGAAAGTCAATATAGAGATCCAGAGCTGCTAAATGAGCTGATTATAAAAAACAATATTGATATGCTGCAAACTACTCCTTCAAGGATGCAAATGCTGGTGAATTACCCGGACAGCCTGGGCTGCTTTGCAAACCTGAAGGATATTATGATAGGCGGTGAAGCCTTCCCGCAAGCACTGCTTGAGAGCATAAAAAAACTGTGTAGTGCACGCATTTATAACATGTACGGACCTACCGAGACTACAGTATGGTCGACAATAAAGGAACTCACACACGCCGATGAGGTAAACATAGGCAAGCCCATAGCAAACACCCAGATTTACATACTGGATAAACACAACAACTTACAGCCCCCAGGCATACCCGGAGAACTCTGCATAGGCGGAGACGGCTTAGCCCGAGGCTACTTAAATAGACCCGAACTAACAGCAGAAAAATTCATACCGATACCGTTTACTAACGAACAACTGATAATTGATAATGGAGAATTGGAAGGTGATAACTGTAAATTGTCATCTGTCAATTGTCAACTGCTCTACAAAACTGGTGATCTTGCAAGGTGGCTCCCTGATGGCAGTATTCAATGCCTTGGGAGGATGGATTATCAGGTTAAGGTAAGGGGCTTCAGGATAGAGCTAGGGGAGATTGAAAGTCAGCTTCTGAAGCATGAGTTGGTTCGTGAGGCAGCTGTAACTGCCAGGGATGACGGAAGTGGCAACAAGTATATCTGTGCATATTTTGTTGGGGAAACAAGTTTAGCTGTGGATGAATTGAGGGAGTTTTTGTCTTTGGAGTTGCCGGACTATATGATACCGTCATATTTTGTACAGCTTGAACGGCTTCCGGCGACGCCTAACGGAAAGATTGACCGGAATGCGCTTCCCGAGCCTGTGGCTGATGTGGTTACAGGAATTGAGTATGTACCGCCGAGGAATGATGTGGAGGAAAGACTTGTAGAGGCTTGGCAGGAAGTACTTGGCAGGAGCAGAGTAGGGATAAATGAAAGCTTCTTTGCACTTGGGGGAGATTCTATAAAGGCTGTGCAGTTGATATCTTATCTTCAGAGGTACAATTTGAAGGTGAGAACCAGGGATATTTTCCGGTGTGCTACCATTGCGGGCTTGAGTGGTTGCGTGGAAGTATGTGGGGATGTGAAGGAGAGTACTAAGGAGTCCGGCTCGTGTAGTGTTGGGATGGAGAATACTATTGGGAGCGGTTTGAAGGGGTTGGATTCTGAGGATATAGATGATATTTTTAGTGCGCTGGAAGATTGTTTTGGGGATTGAGGTGCTTGTTCCGGCTGTGAAAGAGTTTGCCTACAGAAAGCTTCAAAGCCAGGGGAAAAATCCTTCAATTGGCTAAGGTATTTCCGAAAGCCGGATTTTTCCCCTGGGAGCTGGGCTTCGTGGGTCGGTGAAGCTTTCTTCCGACAAACTATTTCACAGCCTGCTGCTGGTTGTAGATAGGACTGGGGATGTGGTGCAAATGCCTCTAGAGTTGGCTGCCTTTTGCCTAAATAGAGGTTATTCATAAATAGGGGTGCAGGGGGCGATAGCCCGCCTGCTGGCCGCAACGCGGCCAAATAACAATTACCTTCCCTCGGGGAGGGGCAGGGGTGGGGGCAAATAATTTAACTTCGCCTTAATTTAAATCCATACATTTTATGGGGGTCACACATGCAAACTTTTAAAAAGGAAGACGTACAGGATATTTATTTTTTATCACCTATGCAGGAAGGGATGTTGTTCCATTCGCTGCTTAACACTGATTCTGAGGCTTATTTCCAGCAGCTTTCGTTTGATTTGACTGGAGATTTGGATATTGAACTCTTTGAAAAGAGTTTTAACTATATTGTTCAAAGATATGACATTCTCAGGACGGTGTTTGTGTATGAAAAGGTTAAGAGAAGCGTTCAGGCTGTTTTGAAAACACGTCGTTCAAGTATATGCTTTGAGGATATATCACATTTAGACACTTGTAGTAAAGCGGAGTTTATTGAGGAGTTTAAGAGAAAGGACAGGGAAAAGGGCTTTAACCTGTCCAAGGATATGCTTATAAGGCTTGCGGTATTGAAAACATCCCCGCAGGCCTACAGTGTTGTATTAAGCTTTCACCATATAGTTCTGGATGGCTGGTGTATTGGAATTGTTGTGAGGGAGCTTTTTGAAGCGTATAGGAGCTATAGGGACAACAGGCCTGTGGAATTTGGAGCGGTACCTTCCTACAAGCAGTTCATAAACTGGCTGGAGGCAACGGATAAGAAGTCCGCTGCCCTTTACTGGGAAAAGTACCTTGAGGGATATGCGCAAAAGGCTGCGCTGCCAAGGTTTAAGAAGTCGGGAGAGAGTGGAGAATATGTCCAGGACGAGATTAGCTTTATGCTTGAGGAAGGCTTGACAAAAGGGCTGGAGGGTATTGCAAAAGATAGCTTTGTAACCTTAAATACCGTATTTCAAGCAATATGGGGTTTGATACTCCAGAGATACAACAATACCCGTGATGTAGTATTTGGTGCGGTTGTGTCGGGAAGACCTACTGACATAAGCGGCTTTGAAAAAATGGTGGGGCTGTTTATAAATACAATTCCTGTACGTATAAGCTGTGATGGCGGAGAAAGCTTTGCTCAATTGATAAAAAGTGTGCAGCAGCAGACTTTAGCTTCGGAGGAATACAGTTATTTTCCCCTTAATGAAATACAGGCAAAAACGGAATTGAAACAGGATTTGATTGAAAACATTGTTGCTTTTGAAAACTATCCTCTGGATAAAGAGGTTATATCTTTGACGGGAGGAAAGGCTTCTGGGCTTGATTTAAGCAATGTCCAGATGTTTGAACAGACTACCTACGACTTGAATGTTCAGGTTATTCCAGGCAGCGAGTTGATGGTAAAAATCAAGTTCAACTCCTCTGTCTATGAAAGAGAGACCATAGAAGCTGTAGAAGGTCATTTCAGGAAAATAGCCCGGACTATTATTGCGAATCCTGCTGCAGCTATTAAAGATATAGAGATTTTACAGGAAGAAGACAAAAGAAAATTATTGGTGGAGTTTAACGACACAGCTGCGGACTATCCGAGGGATATGACTATCCACGGCATTTTTGAGCAGCAGGTGAGGAAAACGCCGGACAACATTGCAGTGGTGTTTGAGGACACTTATTTGACATACATGGAGCTGAACGATAAGGCCAACAGCCTTGCCCTTATTCTGAGGGAAAAGGGAGTAAAGGCAGACAGTATCGTAGCTATTATGGTTGAGCGTTCGGTTGAGATGATATTGGGTATCATAGCCATATTGAAGGCGGGAGGCGCATACCTGCCGGTAGACCCTACCTATCCGACTGATAGAATAAAATACATGATCGAGGACAGCGGCACCGGGATACTGCTGACTCAAACCGAGTTGAAAGGTAGAGTAGAGTTTAACGAAATAATGATAGACCTGAAGGATGAAAGCCTGTACAGTGGCGTGTGTTCAAAAATTGAACATATAAATAAGCCCTCCGACATGGCCTATATAATCTATACCTCCGGTACAACAGGCAAACCCAAAGGAGTAATGATAGAACATGGAAACGTAGTCAGACTGATGTTTAATGACAGGATACAGTTTGATTTTAATGACAATGACGTTTGGACATTGTTCCATTCAATGTGCTTTGATTTTTCGGTATGGGAAATGTACGGCGCACTGCTGTACGGCGGAAAGCTTGTGGTAGTTTCCAAACTGACCGCAAGGGACACTGGGGAATACCTGAAGCTCTTGAAAAAGGAAAAAGTAACGGTATTAAACCAGACCCCTACAGCATTTTATAACCTGATAGATGAAGAACTGAAATGTAGTGATAAAGAGCTTAGCGTAAGATACGTAGTATTCGGGGGCGAGGCATTAAAGCCTGTAAAGCTCAAAGCATGGAGACAAAAATATCCTGCGGTGAAGCTCATAAACATGTACGGCATTACTGAGACAACAGTACACGTCACATACAAGGAAATAACAGAACACGAAATAACCTTTAATATTTCAAACATAGGTAAGCCCATACCAACATTAACTACTTACATAGTAGACAGCGATATGAACCTGCTCCCAATCGGTGCTGCTGGTGAAATGTGCGTAGGCGGCGACGGCGTAGCCCGCGGCTACTTGAACAGACCCGAACTAACAGCTGAAAAATTCGTCCAAAACCCATTTATTAATGGAAAATGGAAAATTGATAATGGAGAATTGGAAGAAAGCAACTGTCAATTGTCCTCTGTCACCTGTCAACTGCTTTATCGCTCCGGTGACCTTGCACGTATGCTGCCTAATGGTGAAATGGAGTACCTTGGGAGGATAGATCATCAGGTAAAGATAAGAGGCCACAGAATAGAGTTAGGGGAGATTGAGACTCGTATTTTAAAGCACGTCTCAATAAAAGAAGCTGTTGTAATAGCCAGAGAAGATAAGGATGGAAACAAATACCTCTGTGCATACATTGTGTCTGAAGTAAGCATGACGGTTTCCCAGCTCAGAGAGTATCTATCGAAGGATTTGCCTGAGTACATGATACCGTCCTACTTCATACAGTTGGATAAAATCCCTATGACCTCAAACGGTAAGGTGGACAGGAAAGCCCTGCCTATTCCCGATGGAAGCATAAATACCGGAACCGAATACAAGGCACCGGGAAACGAATTGGAAGAAAAGTTCGCTAAAATATGGGCTGAGGTTTTGGGTGTTGAAAAGCTTGGGGTTAATGAAAACTTCTTTGATTTGGGCGGAGATTCTATAAAGGCTATAAGCCTTATAAGCAGGATGAACAAGGCTCTTAACTCCAATATCCAGATGAAGCATATCTATACCAGCCCAACTATAGAACAAATTGCAGCATTAATGGACACGGCGGCTCAGCCGGAGGTTGAGTACGACTTAAAGCAGGGCTTGAAGCTTATTGAAGATGTAAAGCAGGGTATTCTTAAAGATGAAAAACAAGCTGTGTTATTGCCGGAAGGTTATGAGGATTTTTACCCTTTAAGCCAGATACAGCAGGGTATGATTTTCTATTCAAAGCTAAAGCCTGAAGAGCCGATATACCATGACCAGTTTGTATATAATATAAAATTCAAAAAGTTTGACTTGAAGGTTTATCTTGAGACACTGGATTTACTTACTCAAAGGCACCCTATAATGAGGACGGTTTTTAATAGTGAATGCTTTAGCAGGGATATCCAGATAGTTCACAAAAGGCTGCTTCCTGAGGTGGTTTTGGAAGATATATCGTGTATGTCCTATGAAGATAGGGGAATGTACATTAAGAACTACCTTCAGAAGGATTTGAAAAACAAATTCAAGTTTGACAATGATCTGATGTGGAGAATGAGAGTATTCAAGCACGATACCGAAAGCTACAGTATAGTGCTGTGCTGTCAGCATGCTATTCTTGACGGGTGGAGTGTGGCTACCTTTATCAGTGAGCTTCTTGAGATTTATAATACATTGATAGAAGGCGGAAAGTATGAGGTCACGAAGCTAAAAAGCAGTTATAAGGATTATGTGGCTATAAACCTAAGCAGGAGAATAGCACCGAAAAGTCAGGAGTTCTGGAAGGATACTTTAAAGGGATTTACACGCAACAAGCTGCCCTTTAATATTTCCAGCAAAAAAATTGACGATGTAAGAGGAAGTAAGATATTTAGAAGAAACTTAAGCAAAGAGCTGCTGCATTCGTTGGAACAGCAGGGGAAGAAGTACGGGTGTACTCTTAAGGAGCTTTGCCTGAGTGCTTACATATACCTGCTAGGTATTATTACTATCGAAAATGATATTGTAACAGGGGTGGTAACCCATGACAGGCCGGTTATTGAGGATGGAGAGAGGATTTTAGGCTGCTTCTTAAATACTGTGCCTATGAGAGTTCGTCTAGGTGAAACTATACATAAGCTGGAACTGCTAAAAGGCGTAAAGGACTTCCTCGTCAAATCTAAAAGCAATGAGCTGTTCTTGGCTGATATAGCTGCAATTGTAGGAGAAGTTAATACCGGCACCGGCAATCCGATTTTTGATACGTTGTTTAACTTCATTGACTTCCATGTCTTGAAGAATGCTCAAATAAAGAATGCAATAAGTTCAGCGGATGAAAGCCTGCAAATGGATTCAAATGAGATGACCAATACACTGTTTGACCTTGAGGTTTCAAGGACTTTGGACAATTTCGGTTTGCAGATTAAGTATTCGCCCAACTACTTTTATGATAATGATATTGAAACAGCCTTCAACCTGTACGGCAGGATTCTTGAAAAATTCGCCGATGACAGGTGTGAGGTGTTTGAAGTTGAAACTCTGATAACTGACGAAGAGAAACAAAGTATTTTATATGATTTTAACAATACCGATGTTGAGTATGCTTACCACAAGACAATGCACCAGTTGTTTGAAGAGCAGGCAGAACGGACTCCCGATAACGTAGCGCTGGTATTTGAAGGCAAGAAGCTTTTATACAGGGAATTGAACGAGAGGGCAAACCAGCTGGCAAGGCTCTTAATTGATAAGGGGGTCAAATGCGGCGACAATGTGGCATTGATTGCGGACAGAAGCTTTGAGATGATAATAGGAATGCTGGGAATTCTGAAGGCCGGAGGGGCGTATGTTCCGGTAGACCCTGCATACCCTGCAGCAAGGCGGGAGTATATAGCAAACAACTCAAATGTATCGGCTGTTGTGGTTGATAAGGAATATGACATAGATTTTGAGAATGTAGTTAAGATAGATTACTCGGTGATGGATGGGTACTCTGTTGAGAACACAGGACTCCACAAGGATTCCACCGACCTGGCGTACATAATTTATACTTCAGGTTCCACAGGGCTGCCCAAGGGTGTAATGATTGAGCACCATTCGGCTGTAAACCTTATTAGCTGGGTAAACAAAGAGTTTAATGTGGGTGAAAAGGACACTCTGCTGTTTATTACTTCCATGTGCTTTGACTTATCGGTGTACGACATCTTTGGTATGCTTGCGAGCGGCGGCAGGATTGTAATAGCAAGGAAAGAGCAGGTACAGGACCCTGATGAACTGAAGAAGCTGTTGAAAGACGAAAGGATTACCTTCTGGGATTCAGTGCCTTCAACCATGAACTATATAGTAAATACACTGGAAGATAGCCGCGAGGCGTATATCCAAGAGGATTTGAGATTAGCTTTCATGAGCGGTGACTGGATTCCTGTTAAACTGCCCGACAGGATAAAGAAATACTTCCCCAACTGCAGGGTTATAAGTCTCGGCGGTGCGACTGAGGGAACTGTGTGGTCTATTTATTATCCTATTGAAAAGGTGACAGAATATCAGACCAGCATACCTTACGGCAGGCCTATGGATAACAACTATTTTTACATACTGGATGACAATAAAAGCATTGCGCCTTATGGAGTGGCTGGGGAGCTTTACATAGGCGGCGTGGGTGTTGCCAGGGGATACGCCAATGACCCTCAGAAGACTGAGGCTTCATTTGTAAAGGATAGGTTTGCAAGACGTAATAATGCAATGATGTATAAGACGGGAGACCTTGGAAGGATGCTCCCTGACGGTAATATTGAGTTTTTGGGAAGAAAGGACCATCAGGTAAAGATAAGAGGCTACAGGGTGGAGCTTGGAGAGATTGAGAACCAGCTTCTCAAGCACCCTTCCATAAAGGAAACGGTTGTCATCGACAGGGCAGATTCAAGCGGCAATAAATATCTGTGTGCCTATATGGTGTCCGACAGGGAATTGACTCCAACCGAGCTAAGGGACCACCTCTCGAAAGAGCTGCCCGACTATATGATACCTTCATATTTTATCAGGCTGGATAAACTGCCGCTGACCCCTAACGGAAAGATGGACAGAAAAGCTCTGCCTGAGCCGTCGGAAAGCGTCAATACCGGGACGGAATACGTAATGCCTGCCAACTCTACCGAGGAAAAGCTCCAGAAGGTATGGCAGGAGATACTTGAAATAGAAAGAATCGGTGTGACTGATAACTTCTTCGAGCTTGGAGGGCACTCCTTGAAGGCCACTTCCATGGCTTCAAGGATACACAGAGAACTTGATGTTGAGATTCCTTTGAGAGAGGTGTTCAGGCTTACCACTATAAGAGAGCTTGCGGAATATATAGACGAAGCTAACAAGAATATCTACTCATTGATGGAGCGGGTAGCGGAAAGAGACTATTACCCTGTATCGTCAGCTCAGAAGAGGATGTTCCTGTTAAACAGGATAGACAGCACCGGCACCAGCTACAATCTGCCTAATGTAATGACGGTTGAGGGAATGTTAAGCAAGGAACGTTTTGAGAAGGTGTTTAAAGCACTTATATCCAGGCATGAGGCCCTAAGAACCTCCTTTGAGATTGTAGAAGGGGAGCCTGTACAGAGGATACACAAATGTGTGGATTTTGAAGTGGAGTATGATGAACTGTGCAGTGGTGAAAGGGAAGCTATAAAGGAATTCATACGCCCATTTGATTTGAGCAAAGCTCCTTCGATGAGGATTAAGCTTGTAAAGCTGGCACAGGACAGGCATTTGATGTTGTTTGATATACATCATATTGTTTCTGACGGTATGTCGGCGGGGATTCTGGTAAAGGAATTTACCGAGCTGTACAACGATAGAGAGCTTCCTGCTTTGCGGATACAATACAGGGATTTTGCTGTGTGGCAGAATAATATTCTCAAATCAAATGCTATTGAGCAGCAGGAGCAGTACTGGCTTGATGTGTTTAAAGAAGAAGTGCCTGTACTCAATATGCCTACCGATTACCCAAGGCCGTCGGTTCAGAACTTCGATGGAGACAGGATTAGGTTTGAGATAAACAAAGACCTGACGGAAGGGCTACACAATATATGCTCTAAGACCGGGGCAACAATGTATATGGTGCTGCTGGCGGCATATAACGTTTTACTGTATAAATATACCGGACAAGAGGATATAGTAGTAGGTTCACCTATAGCAGGAAGGAATAATACCGAGCTCGACAATTTAGTTGGAATGTTTGTAAATACTCTTGCCATGCGGAATTGCCCTCAGGGTACCAAAGCATTTTATGAGTTCTTAGAAAATGTAAAAGAGAATTCACTAAAGGCATATGAAAACCAGGATTACCAGTTTGAAGAGCTGGTGGACAAGCTGGATTTAGCCAGAGATTTGAGCAGAAATCCATTGTTTGATACTATGTTTGTGCTTCAAAACGCCTATGCTCAGCCTATAGAGGTTGAAGGGCTCAAACTGCTTCCTTATGAGTTTGAAAACCCTACAGCTCAGTTTGACCTGAAGCTAAGTGCAGTGGAAAAAGATGGTACTGTAGAATGTGAACTGGAATTCTGTACAAAGCTCTTTGCTGCTGAAACAATGGAAAGGCTGGCAGGACATCTGGTGAACATAGTAAGAGCAGTGGTTGATAATCCTGCAATAAGGCTGTATGAAATAGACATGCTTTCGAAGCAGGAGAAAAGGCATATTCTTGTTGACTTCAATAATACAGAGGCTGTTTATCCGAAGCATAAGACGATTCATGGGATGTTTGAGGAACAGGTCTGCAAGGTTCCTGACAACACGGCGGTTATTTTTGGTGAGAGCAGTCTTACATACAGTGAATTGAATGAGAAGTCCAACCAGCTTGCAAGGGTTCTGAGGGAAAAGGGTGTAGGGGCAGAAAGCATAGTAGGCATAATGTTGGAACGTTCTGCCGAAATGATGATTGGCATAATGGCTATATTGAAAGCCGGTGGCGCTTACCTGCCCATAAGTCCTTCATACCCTGCTGATAGGATACAATACATGCTGGAAGACAGCGGCACAGCAGTGCTGCTGGTACAAAACCGCTTGCAGGACAAGGTGGAGTTTGCTGGTCATGTAATAGACTTGAACGATACTAGTCTGTACAGGGGTGAAGGCTCAAACCTTGGTCCAATAGCTGGACCTAACAATCTGGCTTATGTGATATACACCTCCGGCTCGACAGGAAAGCCTAAGGGTGCGATGATAGAGCACTATTCGGTAATAAACAGGATTAACTGGATGCACAAAAGCTATCCTATAGGGTATGAGGATGTAATTCTGCAGAAGACTCCGTTTACCTTTGACGTATCGGTGTGGGAGTTATTCTGGTGGTCGTTTATCGGGGCAAAGGTATGCTTCCTTGAACCGGGAGGGGAAAAGGAACCGGCTAAAATTGTTGAAGCCATATATAAACATAAAGTTACTACAATGCATTTTGTACCGTCTATGTTAAGTGTATTTTTAGAATACGTAGAAGGATTGGATGATTATGATAAACTGGCAAGCCTGCGGCAGGTATTTGCCAGCGGTGAGGCGCTAAGCCTCCAGCAGGTTTACAAGTTCAACAGGCTGCTTAACAAAAACTGCGGTACCAAGCTGCACAACCTGTACGGACCTACCGAAGCTACTGTGGACGTATCCTATTTCGATTGCTCAACAGGGGAGGATTTAAGGTGTGTACCTATAGGAAAGCCTATTGACAATATAAAGCTCTACATAGTGGACAAGAACAACAAACTCCAACCAATAGGAGTCCCCGGTGAACTATGTATCTCCGGCGATGGCGTAGGCCGCGGCTACCTGAACAGGCCGGAGCTGACCGCAGAAAAGTTTGTACCAAACCCGTTTGCAACTGGAAAATTGCAACTGGAAAATGGAGGATTAGATAACTGTCAATTGTCAACTGTCAATTGTCAACTGATGTATCGGACCGGTGATCTTACAAGGTGGCTCCCCGATGGAAACATTGAGTTCCTGGGCAGGATAGACCATCAGGTTAAGATAAGAGGCTTCAGGATTGAGTTGGGTGAGATTGAGAGGCAGCTTGCGGCTTATGAAGGTATTAGGGATTGTGTGGTTGTTGTGAAGGAACGGGGCTCCGATGACAAGTATCTTGCTGCATATTATGTGGCGGATGAGGAGATTAAGGTGCCGGAACTTATGATGTACCTGTCCCAAAGCTTGCCTGACTACATGGTTCCGGGGGTTTATGTGCATATGTCACAATTACCTCTGTCTCCTAATGGAAAGGTTGACAGAAAGGCTTTGCCGGAGCCGGAGTTTAACCGCTCAGGTATGGAGCTGGAGTATGCGGCACCTTCTACTGATATTGAAAAGGTGTTGGCGGGTATATGGCAGGATGTATTGAAACTCGAGCTGATAGGGGTGAATGACAATTTCTTTGAGCTTGGAGGAAACTCTCTGAAGCTGGTTACTATGCATATGCAGCTTGAGAAGCATTATCCGGGAAGGGTGAAGGTGACAGACCTGTTTGCATACTCTACGGTTTCAAAGCTGGCTCAGTTTATTGAGAAGGGTCAGGGTGGTGAGCAGGTTGAAGTAGTAATTAAGACGCAGGAGTTTCCTTCGGAATACTTCACGCAGGTAGGTGAAAGCAGCGAAGGCAGTGTGCTTAAGCTCAAGCTGGATGACGCTGCGTATCAGGGGCTTATGTCAATGTGCGGTGCAAATGATGTTGAACTGCATGATGTGCTTGTTGGGGCGTTTATGTACCTGATGTCTGAGATTACCGAGAAGCAGGGTGTTGCTTTACAGACCACAACCGGGTATGGGAGAGTTGTACCTGTTGAGGTGGATTTTGAGGGTGTTGAGGATTTGGGGCAGTTGTACAGGTTGGTTAGAGATAGGCGTATGACTGGGGTGGATTCTCACGAGGTACAGGTTCTAGATACTGTGATTGCGGGCAAGAGGGATAGTGAAGCTGCTGTTCTGGTGTGTGGTGATATTGGGGTGTCTAGTTCTATGCGTACGGTGTTTGATGTTATTCTTAGGTTTAGTGAGGATGGCGGAGTTACGTTTGCTTGTGAGTATGATGGTGCCAGGGTTAGGAGAAGGAAGGTTGAGGAGCTGCTGTACGCTTATGTTAAGCTGATTAGGATTATGTTGGAGAATGATTAGGTTTTTTGTGTGCTGTGGACGCGGAAAATAAATTCCTTCCAAAGAATTTCAGATAGCATCGGGAAAATATCTTGCGGGGAAACGTCTTTAGGGTTTAGCATACGATATTTTTCCTCAGAGGTATTCCTTACGGGTCAATGAAATTCTTTTACAGGAATTTGTTTTCCGCTGGTGGTGCGGATTGTTGGTTAAAGATTAAGTGGCAGAGGGCTTTGCCCTCTGCGCACTTTGAATTTTATTAAGCCCGGGGAGGGTGTTTATATAGATGGTGAAAAAACTTCTGGATTTAAAGGGAATAAAGCTTACTGAGTTTTCAGGTGAAGATGGTATAAGGATTGAGAATATTTCTAATAAGGATATTGCTATTATAGGTATGTCGGGGAGGTTTGCGGGGACGGCTGATATAGGTGGATTCTTAGATATACTTATGAATGGGCAAGACTGTATTAGGGATATTCCGAAGGGAAGAAAAAGGGATTCGGATAATTTTTTGCATATCCGCGGTATGGATATTGAAAAACTGGAGTACAGCAAGCTTGGATATATGGATGAGATAGATAAGTTTGACTGTAAGTTCTTCTCCATTTCTCCACGGGAGGCTAGTTTGATGGACCCTAGCCAGAGGATATTGCTGGAAACTATCTGGAAGAGTATAGAGGACGGGGGCTACGGCGGAGGGAAACTGGCAGGAAGCAAGACGGGGGTTTATATAGGCCATAGCGGTGATATTCAGGAGGATTATAGAAACCTTATCAGCGAGATTGACAGTTCTTTGCTGGGGCTTTCAATTCCCGGTAATATCAGGTCGATAATAGCCAGCAGAATATCCTATATACTGGACTTGCGCGGTCCGGCTATGATTGTGGATACTGCTTGTTCGTCGTCATTGGTTGCAGTACATTTGGCGTGCCAGTCTATAAGGAGTGGTGAGTGCGAGCTGGCTGTGGCAGGTGGAATAAATATAAACCTGCTTCCTTATAAAAGGGAGTTTCAGGGCGATGTTGGTATTGAATCGGCTGATGGCAGGGCAAAGACCTTTGATGACAGTTCTGACGGTACGGGAGGAGGCGAAGGTGTTGCTGCAATTCTTCTTAAGCCTTTGAGCAGGGCTATTGACGATGGTGATAACATTTACGCTGTAATTAAAGGCAGTGCCTCCAACCAGGACGGAAGCTCTATTGGTATTACGGCTCCCAACTCGGCTGCACAGGAGGATGTGGTTTTAACTGCATGGAAGGACGCAGGGATTGATCCTACTTCAATATCGTATATTGAGGCTCATGGCACCGGGACAAAGCTTGGTGACCCTATAGAGATTGACGGCATTGAGAGAGCTTTTAAGAAGTATACCAAGCGCAGGCAGTTTTGCGGGATAGGGTCTGTAAAGACCAATATAGGACATCTGGATAGTGCGGCTGGTATAGCCAGTCTTATAAAGGCAGTGCTGTCTTTAAAATATAAAAAGCTGTTTCCAAGCCTTCACTTCAAGCAGCCGAATAGAAAGATAAACTTCGAGGAGTCTCCCGTATACGTAAATGATAGGCTTAGAGATTGGGAAACAGACGGAGCAGCTAGACGGTGCGGTGTAAGTGCGTTTGGACTGAGTGGAACAAACTGTCATGTTATCTTGGAGGAAGCTCCAAAGTCAGACGTTAAAGTACAAGGGTCAGATAAGCTGCAGGTACTCACACTATCAGCTAAGAGTGAAAGTTCTTTAAAAGAGCTTGTATCAGCTTATAAGAGCTTGGCAAACAGTGATAGGGCATTGGATATTTCCGATATGTGCTTCACAGCCAATACCGGCAGAGGGCATTATAACTACAGAGTAGCAATGATAGTAAGTGATTGGAGCAGTTTTAAAAGGAAGATTGAAGCACTTGATTATACAAACATTAAGGATTCTACCCGAGAGGGTTTATATCTAGGCAGGTATACGGTAGTGCCGGTAAATAAAGCCGATAGAGAAGAGTGGGAAATCACAGAAGACGAAAGAAGGCTTTTGAGCAAAGTTGCTGAAGAAAAACTGGCCCAACTTCTCCAAGCAAAAGAAGAGGAATATAGGGAAGCCCTTCAAGAGTTGTGCCGCCTTTATGTGCAAGGAGCAGATGTACAGTGGCAAAAGCTGTATGAAGACCGGAAACACAGGCGAGTCAGCCTTCCTACATATGCCTTTGAGCGTGAAAGGTGTTGGCTCGACCTTCCTGATGCAAATTCAGGGGATGAAAATACCTACCACACTATCACGTGGAGACCTGAGCAGCTTGAAAAAAGGACGGATGAAGTCTGCAATAACGGCGGAGTGCTGGTGTTCAAGGATGATAGGGGCATAGGTGAAGAGTTAGCCAAAAGGTTGAGGGCAAAAGGCAGAAATGTCATTGAAGTTGACTGGGGTACAGAGTTTGGTTGGGATGGTGAAAACAAGTATACAGTAGGTTCGGCTAAGGTAGATTACACACGGCTGTTGGATGAGATAAGGAAATATAGTGTATCCACTATATACCATATGATGTCAATAGGCAGCGAAAGCGGTATTAATAATGTTGAGGAGCTGGATACTACCCAGAAAAGAGGAGTACACAGCCTGTTTAACCTGGTAAAGGCATTGACTTCGAGCAAGCTTACACAAAAGATTGACATTTTACTGGTGTCTAAGCTTGTACATAAACTAACAGGAGAGGAACCGGTAATAAATCCTTACAATGCTACTTTATTTGGTCTGGGAAAGGTGATAGGGCAGGAATACCACAATCTAAACTGCAAGTGCATAGACATAGATGAAACGACGGCAGTGGATTGTATCCTGGCTGAAGAAGCAGCAAAAGGCTCGTATTTTGCTGCCTATAGGAACTCCAGGAGGTACGTGGAAGAGTTGGATAAGCTGGAGCTTGCCAAAGAAAGCGAAAAAGAAATACAGATAAAACATAAAGGTACATATATAATAACAGGCGGTACAGGAGGTATAGGGCTTGAGATAGGTAGGTTCCTTGCTTCAAAAGACAAAATTAACTTGGTACTAATTAGCCGTACGGGATTACCGGAGCGTGAAAGCTGGGATTCAATTATTGAATCGGATAAAGGCAGTAAGCTTTGCAGCAAGATACAAGCAATCAGGGATATGGAAGCCCAAGGTTCAAGAATTTACTGCTATAAAGCTGACGTCTCAGACCACAGTAGTATGGAAAAGTTATTGGAAGAAATAAGGTTGAAGTTTGGCTCTATAGACGGCATTATCCACGCAGCTGGTATTGCCGGAGATGGATTTATTATAAATAAAGATGAAAAAACCTTTGGAGAGGTATTATCGCCCAAGGTTTATGGTACATGGATACTCGATAGCCTGACACATCGGGATAATCTTGATTTTTTTGTTATGTTCTCCTCGTTAACATCGGTGGCAGGAGCAGCAGGGCAGGGGGATTATACGGCAGCAAATTGCTACATGGATGCCTTTGCCCATTATAGAAGCAAACAGGGTAAGCGGACGTTGACAATAAACTGGCCTGCATGGAAAGAAACTGGAATGGCAGTTGACCATGGAGTAAAAACCGACAATGGGTTTGTAAAGCCTATAGATACCGATAAAGCGGTAAGAGTATTTGAAAAAGCTCTAAATAGTGGCGTAGAGAGGGTAATCATAGGAGAGTTTAACTACGATATGTTGGCTGGATTAACCGATAATACACAATTAAGATTATCTGCACAAATAAAAAGCGAAGTGAAAAAGCCACAGTTAAACACTATAGAAAAAGGGCATAAGAAACCTTTAGAGGTTGAAATAACAGGCGGGCAAAAAGGCGGTTATACCCCAATACAGCAAAAGCTTGCTCAAATATGGGCAGAGGTTCTGGGGGTAAAAGCGGTCAGTATTTATGATAATTTCTACGAATCCGGAGGGGATTCCATACTGGCTACGCGCCTGCTAAGAGAGATGGAAAAGGAATACCCAGGTTTGCTGAGCATATCCGACGTGTTTTCATACCCAACTATAGCTGAAATGTCTGCTTATATTGAGAAAGAACTAACGCCTAAAGAAGAGGCCATTGAAGATGATGACTCAGAACTTGATGACATACTGGACAGGCTTGCAGACGGTAGTTTGTCGGTAAGTGAAGTGGCGAAGCTTATGGGCGATGAGGATGATTTATGAATATAAGCAAAAAGAAGAATAAGTTGTTTGTTTCTATGGTCAGGACACCATTAGCTGCAATTATTATTACCCTACTGATAACAGTAAGTCTGGTGCTGATAACCTATAACTCATTTGTAGGTGTTTATGTACAGGCAAAAGGTGAGATGGTATACGATATAACTGCTCAAGAGACATATATCCAGGCGTATGTAAGCGACGAGTTTTACAATAGTATAGGCAAAAGCAGCCGTGTGTTGTGGTTTACTGCCCAGCAGGGAAAAAGATATGAAGGTACTATCTTTGAAATTCAAAATCAAAAAGAAAAAAAAGCCCTATTGATTAAAATCAGACCCAATCAGGATGAAATCAGGAAAGAAGTAGGGGTTGACCGTTCACAAAAGAGCGACTCTATTTATCTGGACATATTGTATAGGAAGGATAGAGCTATTAGCAAGATACTCGACTACTTGACATAATGCGTCATACACTCACGTTTTTGGGAGGAAAACAATGGAGTTAATAAAAAATTATATTTATTCGCAGGTTGCCTCAAAACAGCTTGAAAAAGACGCTGCAAAGGCAATGTTAAAGAAAATACAGGAATTCTCCGAACAGCAAAACAAGAAAGCTGACGATATAGCAGTCATTGGTTTGGCGTGCAGGTTTCCGGGCGCTCAAAATGCCGAAGAATACTGGAATGTACTAAAGGACGGTATTAACTGTATCAGCACATTTCCCGAGAATAGAAGGAAGGATACCGATAAGCTGCTCCCTGAGAATTTGGACACTTCCGGCGATGTATACAGCCGTGGCGGTTATCTGGATGAGGTTGATAAGTTTGATGCCGGATTTTTCAGGATATCACCGAAGGAAGCTGAGCTCATGGACCCAACTCAGAGGCTGTTTCTTGAAACAGCATGGGAGGCGATTGAAGACGCAGGCCTTGGGGGTAGGAGAATTTACGGAACCAAAACAGGAGTGTATGTAGGTAAGGACACTACCAACGGTGTAGGTTATACAACCCTGATAGACGAAGACGATCCCTTAAAGCAGACAGGAGCAACAACAAGCATTCTTGCCAGCAGGCTGTCCTATATACTTGATTTGAAAGGGCCGGGGATTGTACTGGATACTGCATGTTCCTCCAGCCTTGCGGCAATGCACATGGCAGTCAATGCTATGAAAAACGGTGAAATAGATATCGCTGTAGTCGGTGGAGTTTCGGTATCGCTTTTACCTGTAAGGGGCGGTATGGTTGACTCCCCTGATGAAATGATACGTGCCTTTGATAAGGATGCAAACGGGACAGTATGGGGAGAAGGTGCCGGTGCTGTAATATTGAAGCCTTTGAAGAAAGCACTAAGAGACAGGGATAATGTTTACGCAGTAATAAAGGGAAGTGCGTTAAACAACGACGGTTCGTCCAATGGTATAACTGCGCCAAGCGCTGAAGCCCAGGCTGAGGTAATACAGCAGGCGTGGAAGAGTGCAGGGGTGGAGCCCAAAACCATATCCTATATAGAAGCCCACGGCACAGGGACGAAGCTGGGAGATCCTATTGAAATAAAGGGAATTACCATGGCTTTCAAGCGTTTTACAGCCGAAAAGCAGTTTTGTGCCATAGGGTCGGTAAAGACAAACATAGGTCACCTTGTTGGGGCAGCGGGGATATCTTCATTTATAAAAGCAGTATTGTCTCTTAAAAATAAAAAGATACCTGCAACCTTGAATGTCAAGGAGCCAAACCCCTTAATCAACTTTGTTGATTCTCCTGTGTATTTAAATAATTCATTGTCGGAATGGAAAACAGAAGGCTTCCCAAGAAGGTGCGGAGTCAGTTCTTTCGGTTTCAGCGGGACCAACTGCCACGTAATTCTTGAAGAAGCTCCCGAAGCTTCAAAGGCACCCGCAGGAGAATTGAACAGGCATGTATTTACCCTTTCGGCTAAAACAGAGGAATCAATACATGGACTGATAAAAAAATACATAGAATTCCTTGATAGAAACCAAAGTAATGATATAGGAAATATATGCTATACCCGGAATGCAGGAAGAAACCATTACAGCTATAGACTTGCAGTTACAGCAGCAAGTACTGATGAATTAAAACGTAAGATTAAAAAGGCCTATGAGGCTGGTCTGGGAAAAAACGGACTTGAATTGGATGGTATTTATTTCGGAAAGCATAATATTGTCCTGAATAAAGAACAAAAGGCAGCAGGTGAGCTGTCGGAAGAAGAAAAAATTGCCCTTTCCTCCAGAGTAAATGAAGCAATAACACAGCACATTGAAAGCGGCAAGGAGTTTGGCGATCTAATAGAAAATGTTTGCAAGCTGTATGTTGAAGGCGCGGATATAGAGTGGAGCAGGATTTACAAAGAGGGGTTATACAGCACCTTAAACCTCCCTGCATACCAGTTTGACCGCAAAAGGTACTGGGCTGAATTGCAAAAGCCGCAGGCTTCAAACAAAGTGTCAAACGCTTCTGATGAAGAGCCTTGCAGCTCCTTAATTGACAAGTGCCTTGTAAGCACTATGGGAGAATGTATATTCACCACTGAGTTCAGCGTGGACAAACACTGGATTTTAAATGAGCACTTAATCTCAGGGCATAGTGTAATTCCCGGCACTACATATATTGAAATGGTCATGCAGGCTGGGAAGGAGTACTTCAAGAGCAGCTTTTTAGGCTTGAGAAACATACAATTCTATACTCCTCTGGTGTTTAACCGGGCAGATGTAAAAACCGTACATACGATACTAAGAGAACAGGATGGTAAGGTTCTTTTCACAGTGGCAAGCTGTGCTGATGGAAATAACTCAATAGGACAGACCCAGTGGACATTGCATGCTACTGGAGAGTTAGTAAAAGATGAGTTTGGCACTCCAGAGAGATACGATATAAAAGCCCTTAAGGAGCAGTTGGGTGAATCCAAGGAGATAAACCTCATAGAAGGGGGAGTAATGTCCTTTGGCCCAAGGTGGAAATGTGCAAGAAATGTTAGGGTAGGCCAAAACGAAGCGTTGGCATACCTTGAGCTTCTACCTGAGTTGGCGGAAGATGTAAAGGAATACACACTCCATCCAGCGATCCTTGATATTGCCACCTCAATAGGCTACAGTCAGGTTGCGGATAAAGGGCTGTACCTGCCGTTCTCATACGGGGAGATTAATGTTTACAGGCCCATACCGGCAAAATGCTACAGTCGCATAAGCCCAATGCTGGAGCTGGGTAAGGAATATGAAATAATCAAATACAATGTAGAGATACTAGACGAAAACGGTGAAATTGCCGTAGATATAAAGGACTTCTCCTTAAAAAGGGCTGGAGATATACACAACAGGATACGTACTCTATCCCAAAAGGAAAGCTCATTCTATAACACCGTATGGAAAACGGAAGAATTGACCTTAAGCAATACGCTTCCTGAGGGTATTCTGATATTTAAAGACGGAAAACAAATAGGTGAAACAATAGCACAAAAACTGCAAAACAGCGGAAAGAAAGTCATAGCCGTTGAGCTAGGCAAAGAATTCAAGAGGCTTGACGAAAACAAATATGCCATCGGCGGAACTCAAGCTGACTATGACAGGCTGCTGGAGCAAATTAATGACACTAATATATCGCTCATAATTCATATGCAATCAATAACAGGAGAAACAGTAATTGATACTGTTGAGCAGTTGGAAAGGCAGCACCAAACAAGCGTATCAAGCTTATTCTACCTTGCAAAAGCAGTGTTAAAAAGCAAGTTTAAAAATGGAATTGATATAGTCCTTGCAGCGGAAAATGCAAATGAGGTAACAGCAAGAGAAAGCACAATTAATCCCCATGGCGCCGCATTATTCGGCCTTGGAAAGGTTATAGGGCAGGAATACCCCGACATAAAGGTCAGGTGTATTGACATAGATGAAAACACCTCTTCCGAAAGCATAATGGACGAGCTTAAGGCGGAGAACAGCAGGTATGTAAACGCATACCGTGAAGGTAAGCGTTATGCCGAGGTTCTGCAAAAGGTGGAACTCGTTAATGAAGAAACAAAAGAACCGGAAATAAAGGACAGCGGCGTTTATATAATCACAGGGGGAACCGGGGGAATAGGGATTGAGATATGCAGCTTCCTTGCCTCAAAAAACAAGGTGAACCTTGCTCTAATAAACCGTTCCAAACTTCCGGAGCGTTCAGAATGGGCCGCGATTGTAGAGAAAAATGAAGATAAAAAGTTAGCCAGCAAGCTAAGCAAAATAAAGCAAATAGAAGATACAGGCTCAAAAGTTGATTTATACAGCGCAGACGTTTCAAACTACAGTGAAATGAGCAATTTGGTAAGCCAGCTAAGGCAAAAGTATGGAAAAATCAATGGTATAATCCACGGTGCCGGAGTAGCTGGGGATGGCTTTATCGTAAGAAAAGATGAAGAGGTGTTTAATAAAGTCCTGGCTCCTAAAATATACGGAACATGGATACTTAACGATGTTACTAAGGGTGATAATCTGGACTTCTTTGTCATGTTTTCCTCCCTTGCCTCACTAATGGGTGGAAACGGACAGGGTGACTATACTGCGGCAAATGCTTTTATGGATGCCTTCGCTGCCTATAGGAGCAAATCGGGCAAAAGAACCGTGACAATCAATTGGCCAGCCTGGAAGGAAACAGGAATGGCCTATGACTATGGAGTGAACCATGACACCATATTTAAGGCGCTAGGTACACAGGAAGCAGTTTACGGCTTTGACAAAGCATTAAACAGCTCATACAACGGAATCATAATAGGAGAATTAAACTACAGCAACAAGATTCTTGCAGGAGACCAGTCCATTATATACTTATCCGATGAGATAAAAGCCGCTGTGCAGGGATGGAAAAGAAAATCCGCTGCAAAAGCCAGCGGGGAAGCTCATAAAAAGGGTTACAGCGTTGAAATCAGCGGCAGGGAAAACGGAGAGTATACTGAAGCAGAAAAGCAAGTAGCTCAAATATGGGCTGAAGCCTTTGGCTTACAAGCGATTAATATATATGATGACTTTTATCAGCTGGGTGGAGACTCAATACTAGCAATAAAGATATCCAACAGCATTACGCAAAGAATGAATACAAAGGTTGATATAGTTGAGCTTCTTGAACACTCCAGTGTGTCAGACCTTGCTAGTTATCTTGGAGAACAGAAGGGCGAGGAAAAGGCACAGGGAGCTAAGACCGAAGTTGATGAATTGCTTGAAGATAAGAGCTATGAGCTGTCCAGCGCACAAAAGCGCATGTGGTTTTTACAGAAGTACGATCCTTCCATAACCGCTTACAACCTTCAGGGGACGCTATTTGTAGATTTGGAGCTTAATATCGAAAAGTTCAACTCCGCATTAAGCACAGTATTAGAGCGCCACAGCGCCCTCAGAACTGTAATAACGGAAAATGCCGGAGACCCTAAACAGGTTATTTTAAATAAGCTGGACCTTAAGGTGGAATTTCAGGATATATCATCGGAAAAGGACAGGGAAATAGTGCTGAAAAACCTGCTCCACGAAGAAAACAAATATGTATTTGACCTTTCAAAGCCGCTTATTAGAGTAAGTGTTTATAAGCTGGAGGCTAAAAGGTACTGCATACATGTAAACATGCACCATATTATTACCGATGGATGGAGCTCAAAAATATTCTTTGATGAGCTATCAAAGGTCTACTTTGCCTATTCACAGGGCAAAGAACACGGACTGGAGCCATTAAAACTAAGGTATGCAGATTTGGTTGAACGGCAGATAAGCTGGCTGAAAAGCGAAGAGGCCCAAAGGGCGGAAGAATACTGGCTCAAGGAGTTGGACAAGCCGCTGCCGGTATTAAATTTGCCCCTGGATTTCAACAGGCCTCAAATGCAGACCTACAACGGAAGCTTTATAAAATTCAGTATTCCGGCGGAAAATGCCCGCAGACTGAAGGAAGTATCCAGGCAGTTGAATTCAACGCCATATATGCTGTTCCTCTCAGCCTATTTCCTGCTGCTTAAAAAGGTTACTCTAGACAACGATATAATAGTAGGGTTCCCTATAGCAGGCAGGGACAGTCGCGAGCTGGAAAACGTCATCGGTATGTTTATGAATACTGCATGTATAAGGGTTAATTTTGACGGTATAAATGAATTTAAGCAGCTTGTAACCTATGTAAAGGAAAAATGCCTTACTGCCTATAAAAACGGTAAATACCCCTTTGACCTGCTTGTAACAAAAGTAAACCCTGAGCGTGACCTTAGCAGAAGCCCGATATTTTCTACTATGTTCCAGTTCTTTGAGGCTATACCCCAGGAAAATGAGGGAGTAAGCCAGTATGAACTGAGTGTATTATGCAGGGAAGCGGGAGATGAAATAGAAGTCAGGCTGGAATACAACAGTGACCTGTTTAAAAGGGAAACTGCCGAGCTTTTTGCACGGTATTTCCTCAACATACTTGAGCAGGTTAAAGAAGACAGCAGTAAAAACATAGATGATATGGCTCTTCTGTCAAAGGAGCAGCAAAAGCAGCTGATAGCCCGCTTCAGCAATTTTGGGGAACTGGATATAGGCAATATGCCTACTCACCAGTTATTTGAGCAGCAGGTTGAAAATAATCCAATGCACATAGCGGCGGTCTATGAGAACGAAAGCATTACATATGGCGAGCTGAATAAAAAGGCTAACCAGCTGGCCCATTTGATAAGGAAGCAGGGTATAGTAAACAACGACCCTGTGGGAATCATGGTAAACAGAGGCATAAACACACTGATAGGAATACTCGGAATATTAAAAGCCGGGGGAACCTATGTGCCTATAGACCCAGGATACCCCGACGCAAGGGTTGGCTACATGCTCAAGCACAGTGAAACAAAGGTACTCGTGACGGAAAGCACTTTGTTTGAAAAGGTCACCAAGCTGGCAGAAGGTGAAAACAGCTTAAATGCTCTGATAGACCTTGCAGGAGAAACTATCATTCCGGTAAAAGGCATAAGCCGCAGCTTTAACCTAAATGATATAAGGAGCCAGGATACGTCCAACCCAGAAAATGTAAACGCTATGGACGACCTGATGTATATAATCTATACCTCAGGCTCTACAGGACTGCCTAAAGGCGTAATGGTAACCCATTCAAATGCAGTTAACTATACAAAATGGAGCATAAGTGATTCCAGGCTTTGCAATAACGACAGGATGATGCTGGTTACATCCATAAGCTTTGATATATCGGTATTTGAGATATTTGGAGCACTTTTAAGCGGTGCCACCCTGTATATAGTATCAGCAGACAGGCTTAAGGACTCACAGCTTTTGGAGGAGTATATCAAGGACAACTCAATAACCATATGGCACTCGGTACCTACATTGATGTCTCAAATGCTTTTAACGTTAGAAAGTGGAAATCTTCCATCAGTAAGAAGAATTATGATTGGGGGAGAGGCATGGAGTATAGAGCTTGCAAAAGGAATAAGGGAGAACTTCCCCAAAGCTGAAATCGTCAACATGTACGGCCCTACCGAAGCAACCATTTGGGTAAGCAGCTATGTGATAGGTGATGAGTTGGATACGATTACCTCAATACCTATAGGGAAACCAATAGCAAACAACAGCATTATCATCCTTGATTCCGACAGGAAGCTGTGCAGTATAGGAATACCCGGAGATATCTATGTTAGCGGTTCAAACATCACAAAGGGCTACTACAAGGACGAGGCAAAGACGAAAGAGGTATTCATAAAGGATGAGACAACAGGTGAAATAATTTATAAGACGGGAGATACCGGAAGATATCTGTCCAATGGGAATGTAGAATTCCTCGGCAGAAAAGACGGAATGGTAAAGGTAAGGGGCTACAGGATAGAAGTAGGGGAAATAGAAAACATAATGCTCACCAGCGAAAGAATCAGTCAGGCTGCGGTAATAGCAATGAAAGATGGTGATACAAGCAAGCTTGTGTGCTTCTATGTATCAGACGATGAGATAGCTGCAGCAGAATTGAGGGGTCATTTAAAGTCAAGGCTTCCCGACTATATGATTCCTTCCCAGTTTGTCAGAGTTGAAAAAATGCCGCTAACTCCAAACGGCAAAATAGATAGGAAGGCTCTTCCTGCACTGTGCAAAAATATAAGCGTAGAGGTAGAATATGAAAGTGCTTCTACCCCTATAGAAGAAAAATTAACTGCTATATGGCAGGAAATGCTGGATATCAAAAACATAGGAGTAAACCACAACTTCTTTGATATTGGGGGCAATTCCTTCCTGATAATAAAAATGGTTGTGGAAATGCAAAAAAGAGGGCTGGAAGTAAAGGCCTCGGATATGTATCTCTATAAGACCATAAGAGAACTGGCAGCATATATCGAAAGTAAGGGTACCAAGGTTGAAGGCAGTAAACCCCAAAGTGCAAAGGCTGAAAGCATTAAAAAGGCTGAGAGTATAGCTGTAACGCCTGTGAGTGCCGCTACCTCTGTTGCAAAGGATATAAGCTCTGCAAACGCGCTGCATGAGTACTTGAAGGGTATGAGCATTACATGCGGTCACCCGGTAATTTTCTCTGCAAGCAGATGGGTTGTATTAAACAGATGGCTGATTAAGAGTGAGCCCTTCAAAGCCTATGACCTCGACAGTGTAATGCCTTACTTTGATACCGGTGCGAGGGTACTAAGCGAAAATGAATGCTTCTCCCTTTCAAAAGAAGAGGCTGAAAACAACTGGAGATACTATATTTCAAACTTCAAGGAGAGGTTTAACCAGTCGTGTACCGTAGAAAAGGCCTTCACAAGAGGGGAAGACAGGTATATATACTGCCTGAGCGATGTGTACTGTACAAAAGCCCAGGACGTGCTTATAAATATAAATACCTTCATGCCTGTGCCTATGAGGGTGTGGATAAACGGACAGCTTGTGTTTAAGGGCAGCAGCAAATACTTCTGTTCCTTTGACCACTTTATCATATTCAGGCTTAATGAGGGCTACAACACCATACTCATAGAAAGAATGATGACCTCCGAGACTACCGCTCAGACGGAATTCATAATAATATTGAGGCCATGTGAACATCTGCTGGACGAGGGTATGGCATATACCTTCTTTGACAGAAGCTTTCTTGATAGTATTGAGAATTCATACAGCATTATCCCGGATACGGCATTCTTCCAACAGGAAGAAGAAATGGGGGTGGTAGTTTTACCTCAATGCTTCAGAAGCGGCGAAGAAGAATCCATAAAAGTAAGTATATCCGATTCAAGCGGCAGGCTACTCGATACAACAAATACCACCACAGCAAAAAGGTTTGTACTAAATGTGGATACGGGTATAAACGGAGTGGTGAGAGTTGAAGCAGAAAGCATGGTAAACCCTGCAAAACGCTCCCAGGCATATGTATTCAAAGGAGATTTCATAACTGTAAGGGACAGAATGATTAAACAAGCGCTGCAAAGGCAGGACTGCACCAGTGAAATCATAACTTCCTTAATGAGGCTGTCGGAGATTCCCGATGTGGGAACAGGGCTGATAAAGGGAACTCCGGAGATTATGAACCAGTACCTTTACGATAAAGTGTTTGATAAATACTTGAAGTTTGAAAACTATTTGAGTTCTCCTGACACCGGGGAAAAGAAAACCCTGTTTGATGTGTATACAGGTAGTGCAGCTGTATTTAAAAACAGTGAGATAGATGAAGCCTTTACACCATACAGCGTATACCTGCCCGAGGGCTACACTCCTGAAAATAGATATCCTCTGCTGGTATTCTTCAATAACGGAGCAGGACTGCCCGATACCATGAACTATGTAAAAAAGGGAAGGTTTAGCGAAGCAATCATTGTAAACCTGGTGGGCAGGCCAAACAGCAGCGATTTTATTGATGAAATAAATACCACCAATATAATAAGGGATACGCTAGAGAAGCTAAGTGTAGACAGGGACAGAATCTATATAATGGGCTACTGTGCCGGGGGTATAAAATGCTTTACAACTGCACTAAGGCAGCCGGGATTGGCAGCAGCTATGGTAAATGTGGTAGGTGCTCCCGAGTTTGACATAAACAGCCCTGAGCTGGAATACTTAAAGAATATTGAGTCCACAACAGTCTACAACCTGTGCAGTATAGACGATTGGTTCTATCCGGGACAGATGGCCTTAAGCACAGTGAAGGAACTGAAGAAGCTTAAAAACTATGCCTACTGCGATTTTAGCCACAATGAGTTTAATGACATACATAACTCAAGGGTGCTGCTAAAGACGCTGACAGAGGAGAAGAGAGAAAAATACCCTAAAAAGCTGTATTTTACAGTCTATGAGCCTGCTTATAACAGGTCATACTGGCTGACAGTGGAGAGGACAGAGGAGTTAAAACAGAAGGCAGTGATTGAAGCTGAAATAATAGCTTCAAATCATATAAGTATTAACTCAAAGAATGTAAAATCCTTTAGCGTCCTTGTTGACACTGAAGCAATGGATCTTGATGAGGACATTGAGATATGCGTAAATGGCTTAAGCAGGAAGATAGCACTGCACAGCTACTCAAAGGTATGGGTAACAATAGAGGAAAGCAGCTTGGATGTAAGTACAGCAGCTATGTCACAAGACAATTTCCACACTGAATATGATTATATTGGCTTTGATGAAAAACTGCTGGGAATCAAGCAATTGTACCTGAAGAAGTGTGTTATAGTTAAACCCGATAATTATAAAGCTGCAAGTGAATCTATTGCTAACGAGATTGTCTATAGACTGTGCAATCCTCTAAAAGCCAGTGCTAGGGCATATAAATATGCAGAGGTGTTTGAGGGTGAAACAAACTCTGCAAAGCTTGCACAAAGCAACTTCGTGTATTTGATTGATGTTAGGGATATAAGCAGTATTCAGGAAGAAGTAATGGCCTTAGCAGGAATTACAGCAAAGGTTGGCGGGTTAGAATATACTAATATAGAGTTTATGGGTGAATATTTTGCCTTGATAAAACGCCCAAATCCTTTTAGTGGGGAAAAGTTTGCACTGTTTGTTGTCTACAATAGTAACGCAGTACAGCATGAACTGTTGAACCTTCTGAACTCCTTTGACACAAATCCTTTATTCTACAGTGAGGCTGTAGTGTTCAATGAGGGAAGCTATCGCTGCTTTAGAGAGCAAGATAATCGGGGAGCAGATTTGGTGAGGAATCCATAATAAAAGGTTTAGAGACAATGGTCAACATAGCTAAGTTATACCCTAGTTGGTAGTGTGAAAAGATAGAAAGAGATATCAGGTGTGTACCTGCTATCTCTTTCTACTTAACTTTCTTCGGCTTATATCATAGAGGCTTTATAGGAACATATATATCAACAATATGTTTCTTTTCAGGATGTTCTTCCGGGGCATTCAAATACATCTCGAAGCACGCACCATCATCAGGTTGATAGCCGCTTTCGGGAAGCCATTTGCCATACATGGAAGCCCATGCGTCCTGATACTGGTCTTCATTCAATTCGAAATGCCCTATGGCGTACTTTCCGCCCGGAATAGTCATTTTACCAATCTCCCCATCCACTTCAGTATCTTCAGGAACAGTGAGGCACACGCTGATTCTTAGCTTATCTTCCTCGGTTATTTCCGGACTGTCATGGTACAAAGTAAGCGTTTGCGTTTCAGGAAAATGTATAAGGTCTCTTGCTCCCGCCCATTTGAAAAGCTTGTCAAAAAGCTTTGAGAATAGAGTAGAATCACCCTTGTACGGGCCGATATGCCGGACATATGCTACGCACATTTCATTTACTTCCTTTACCTCAATACTATAAGAGATATTTGTCATAATATAATTCCTCCATACAATATTTTTTCTTACATTATTATTGTAAAGGAAGATATCTAAAGAAACTTTTCCTTGACTGCTATCCGCTTTTCCTATTTTGCTATCCACTTTGCAATTCTTGCTTTCTTGGATATTATCCAGTTTAGTCCTCCATTTACTGGCGCTTATATTAAAATACTTTTTAAATGCCTTGGCAAAGGAAGCTTGGTTTGAAAATCCACATTCCAGGGAAATTTCAGTAACCGATTTTTTAGGGTTTGCAAGGAGGAGAAATGCGGCTTTTTCCAGACGGATTCTCTGGATATACTGAAATAAAGGTTCACCCACCATGGTGCTAAAAATCCTATGAAAATGATAGGGAGAGAAGTTTGCCACCTGGGAAAGAGTTTCAAGCCTCAATTCTTCTCCAAGGTTGGCTTCTATATAATCCTGAACCCTGTTAATCCTTGAGGTGTATTCTTCCAGTAAAATCTCTTTTCTGTAATCCTCTTGCATACCTTTCCTCCCGGTTAAAAATCCATTGCTATAGTAAATTTTAAGATATGCTTAATCGCTATCTTATTTCAAAAATTACCGGTCTCGTTCCCAATTTGAGATTGCCATCAGCTACAACAATATCCTCACCGGTAATGAGGTTTTTGTAAATACCATCGTTACAATCTACTTTAAGTACTCCTTCTTTTCTTTCAACGTTAAACACTCCAAAGACCTTTTTAACACCGTCTTCATAAGACGCTAGAATGACACCTTGCTTATCAGTTTTATGCAGAATATATTTACCCTTTGCAAAAATAGGGTCTTTTTTAAGCTGCCCAAGTACTTTCATGTACGAATCAAATCGGTGCTCCATACCGCTCCAGTTAACTATGTCCTTATCAAACAAACTTGGGGTTTTGTCATCCATAGCCTCCTGCCCTGCATATAGTAAGACAGCTCCTTTTTGGAAGTATAAGAATGCAGTCCACATAGCCAGATCTTCTTTTACAGGGAATAGTACTCTAGCCCTTTCGGTGTCATGGTTTTCTATAAAGCGTAACTTCACATAGTTGGCAGGGTAAACAAACTCATGTGTACGCAGTCTTTCTATATATGTTTCAAGGCTAGCATCGCCCTTCAGGTAGGGGCGGAAGGCAAAATCATATTCATAATCATAGGTCATATCAAAGGCCTGATACATCTCGCAATCGGAAGTTGCATTAAACTCTTTTTCACGCAAGTAAGCTATAAACTCCGGGCTGATACTGTCTGCAAGCCAGATAATGTCATCCTTGACCTTTGATACCTCCTCTCTTGCTTTCAACCAGAACTCAAGGGGAACAAGCTGTGACAAGTCACATCTGAAGCCGTCCACACCAAGGTTTGCCCAATACTTTAGTGACTCTATCTGATACTCCCAAAGGTCCATATTTGAATAATCCAAGTCAATTACGTCATCACAATGTTCAATTTTGCTTCCTATGCAACCGTCAGCTTTACGGTAAAACCAATCGGGATGGTTTTTATGCAATTCTGACTCATAAGAAGTAAAGTTATAAACTACGTCTATCATGATCTTTAAGTCTTTACTATGTATACTATCAATAAGGTGCTTGAATTCTTCAAGAGTGCCATACTCTGGATTGACTTCGCGGTAGTTCTGTACCGAGTAAATGCAGCCAAGTGTTCCTTTTTTATTTGTTTGGCCTACTGGATGAATAGGCAAAAACCATAGGATATCCACTCCAAGGTCTTTGATTCTGTCGAGATCCTTTTCTATACCTTTAAATGTAGCATTTTCACTATAGTTTCGCAGATATACTGAATATATAATCTTATTTCTAAGGTCTGTAGTTGTGTATTTAGCCATAGTAACACTCCATTTTTATATTAAAAAAATTAAATACAGAGATAAGTTTGTTTTGATTAGTCAAAGCAAATTTGAGTCTTAATAGATTTAAAGGCATCTTTCTCAAAAACGTCAACAGACTCCATTTCCGAGACATTTACCTTCTTTGTTATCATCCAGGAAACAAGGTCTTGGTGATCGTTGAGGAATGATATAACTTCTTCAAAGGAGCCTGTTCCTCCAATGCTTCCTCTAACTGATAATGCTTTCAGTACAATCTTATTTGCCTCAATTTCTCCATTAGGGTACATTCCGAGGAGTACAACCGTACCACCAGCTTGAACCAGACTAAGAGAAGTATTTAGAGCTTTAGGACTCCCACTTACTTCAAAAATTATATCGTAAATTGAAGTGCTCAATAAACCTGCATAATTACTGCTGTCTCCTGCAGCCTCAAGCTCAGCAAATTCAAGTTCGGGATAAACGGATTTTATAAAATCAATGCGTTCTTTTGCAAGCTCATAGACTTTAACATTTTGTTTCTTAAACATATGCTTCAATAATATATACACAGCGATACCCAATGGACCGGCACCAATTATAAGGATGCTGTCATCCGAAGATTTATGCAGGCATTTGCTTGTATTGTCAAAGGCAGCCAATGACTTTTTAATACCATTTAAGGCAACAGAAAACAACTCGGCCAATGCAAGGATATCAAGGGACATATTAGCTGGAGCTGCGTATAAATGCTTTACAGGTACTTTGACATACTCCTGGGCAAACCCGTCAATAGTTATACCGAATTTTTCAATTCTTGTACAAATGTTCTTATCCCTTTGACAGTCAAGGCAGAATGAGCAGTCAGTACCCCACTTTGAGCAATCCCCGGTTACAATATCCCCAACTTTAAGCTTGGAGTCGGGGGAGTTTATTTCTACGATTGTCCCAGACCATTCGTGACCAAAGACCAGGGGATAATTGGAAGGTCCCGAATAGTTACCGTTATATAACTTATAATCGGAGCCGCAGAGACTTACGTGGCTTATCTTTACAATAGCTTCTTCGGGCTCTACTTGTAGGTGTTCGTGAGGGGAATTTATCACTTCCAAATTATTTTTGCCGACAATTGTTAATATCTTCATATGTATTCTCCTGTTCATAAAAGCTGATTATAATAGATTGTTTACTGCAAAGCTTTAATTAGGCGTGCAGGGGAGGGGGTGGCAAAAAAATCCAACTGCCATTACATCTGTATATTATCAAAATTTAGTAAATTTCCTTATCTATAGCTTTAAGGTATTTTATACTCTCGCTCAATGCCTGCTGCCAGACATCTGCATGGTGGAAAAGCTCTACAGAAACAAAATTATTATAGCCTTTAGCTTTAAGTATTTTAAATACCGAAGAGAAGTCAATATCAGCAGTTCCCGGTATCTGGTGGTGGTGTATGCGGTTCTTTATATCTTCAATGTGGCAGTGAACCGTATAGTCTAGAGCTTTTTCTATTTTGTTGAGGTACTCATCCTCAGAGCAATATACATGACCAATATCAAGATTGAGCTTAAAATATGGGGAATTGACTTCCTCTATAGCCGATATGGCAGCTTCGGTTGTACCAATGAACATATCCGGTTCTGGTTCTACTGCCAGGATTAATTCTTTGCAATCGTCAAGAAGGATTTGAACGCCTTCAATAAAATACTTTCTAGCGTCATCAGCAGCCATTTCCTTATTCTTAAATCCGCTTGCAAAGTTCATCACCGGGCTGCCTAGATATTTGGCTATCTCAATACTTCTTTTCAAGAGTTCAATCCTTTTTTTTCTTCCTTCTTTGTCTGGAGTAATCAAAGATGGTTCATAGGGAATATCACTTAATAAATCAGATCCACCGGTAGCTAGACATGCAATTTTTATACCACTATCGGCAGCAACATTTTTTATGCTGTTCAATTGCTTGTCATTCACAGTAAACGGAAACAATTGATTTTTAAGAAGTGAAAGCTCAATACCGTCATATCCGTTAAGTGCAACATTTCTTATGGCATCTTCAATACTTATATTACGTAACCCATTGCCGTTGTAAGAAAACTTAATCATTTTATCCACCTCGATAACTGTTATTTATTTTAAAGTATACATTACATTGAGAAATAGATAGTTTACCATAGCCTATCCATCCACCTCATTTGCCTGGACTGGAGGAGCTTTATGAAATTAGTACATATAAAAACTTATAGGTACTGATTAAAAAGTTTTTAGAAATACCAGCCTGCATAAAAGTCGATAAACACAAACAAATGGTATTTATATCTAATACAAGTTTAGCTTTTAATGATAGCTATTTCAAGTCCATGACAAAATTTTACTTAGATTTATTTAATCTGATATATAATGGAGAATGCTGTTCAAAAGTAGGATAAACTGTGATATAATAATTTATCTCACCAAAAATTTACAAATATTTATATAGAGAAGATATTTGAAATAACATTTACAGGAGGATATTATGAACAAAGTGGCTGAATATATAAACAGTTTTATGACATTTGACAATCCCCAGTTACCCGAAATTTTAAAGCAGGAGCAAACAATAAAGGATATTCATATTGAGCCAAGCGTAGGACTGGAGGTTGGAAAATTTCTAAGCCTGTTAGTGCGGATGACTAACGCCCAAAGAGTACTGGAGCTGGGTACATGCCTGGGGTACTCAACCATATGGATTGCTGAAGCACTGCGTCAGACTGGCGGAAAGTTAATATCGGTTGAACATAATGTAAATCTTTATAAGGTAACAAGCCAGAATATCAACGAGGCAGGATTATCGGATGTGGTGGAGGTCATTTGGGGCGATGCGAGTAAAGTAATAGATCAAGTAGAGGGGCCATTTGATATAATTCTACAGGATTCAGGCAAACACTTGTACCCTGTAATGCTTGAGAAATGCATAAATTTGGTACGTAAAAATGGAATTATAATTGCAGATGATGCCCTTTTCAAACCCATGGGTTTTCCAGAAGAATACAGTGAACCGGTACATGACTATAATAAAAGGGTATTCGAGGACAACCGCCTTTACAGTACACTGCTCCCAATCGGACATGGAATTGTTGTGAGTACAAAACTATGTGATTAAGATACATAAATAAATTGTATTTAATAAGAGAGAGCAGTATATTATTGACATAATTAACCACGGACTGATATAATTTACTGTGGAATTTGCCAAAATAAGTAGTTATATGTATTGAAATTTAACAATCTTGTTGTAAATTAAGACATAGATAAGAATTATTTTACTCAATAATGTTAACTATTTAACAAAGCGATTACGACATTAAAAATTCAGACTGAACTAATACTACTTTGTTATTTTGGAATTTGCTATTATTATGGTAAATAACAAAGTAGTACTAATACGTGAAAGGAGGGAAGTCTATGCATGTGACAGAAAAACTTCCTGATGGTGTGAAATGCCTGCCTTTAAATCTTGCTCATAAAGTCGACCTCCTTTATGGGATAGACATAGTCGATAAATTTACATACTTCTTAAATATGCTTTCGTTTGATAAAGTGTTTTTTATATCTGAGGAGACTATTTATAATTTACATGGGCGACGTTTATTTGAATTGTTGAGAGAAGACGACATAAACTGTGAGGTTATTTTAATTCCCGGAAAAGAGAAAAACAAATCCTTTGAAAATTTAGAGTTCTTATGTAACTTGCTTGTTGAAAAAAACATCTCAAAAGATAGTATAATAATAGCATTTGGCGGAGGGCTCATCGGTAATATTGTAGGAATGGCTGCTGCGTTGATTTACAGGGGTATAAGATTTATTGAGGTGTCAACAACTCTGATGGGCCAAAGTGATAGCACCCTCAGCAATAAGCAGGCTATAAACGGAAGAACCGGGAAAAACCAGTTTGGTACATATTATTCGCCAGAATTCGTATGGGCAGATATTAAATATCTTGAATCGGAAAGCCCAAGACATATAAAAGCCGCTCTTGTAGAAGGAATAAAAAATGCTTTTATTTCAAATGCAGATTTGCTTATAGAGTTTGAAAGGCTGCTTTCCAAGAAACTGATTACACAAGATGAATTATTGGAGATATATGAAATAATTATAAAATCAAAAAATGCTATACTTGAAAAAGATCCTTCAGAACGGTATTATGCAATTATCCTTGAATATGGTCATACTTTCGGACATGCCATAGAATTTTTAACAGATGGAAGAATAATTCACGGTGAAGCTGTTGCCATAGGAATGTGCATAGCTGCTGAGTTAGGCTGCTTATTGGGCACAACCAGCTGTCAAGTTCTAGAAACCCATTATCGCTTCTTCAAAGATATAATGGAAATTGATATGAAATTGCCGCAGGAACTAAGTGCACAGAAAATATTTGAGGCAATCCAAAAAGATAATAAACGCGTTTATTCGGGAATTAAGTATATACTTCTGGATGGTATAGGCAAATGTATGAACCCAGATGGTGATTATCAGGTATATGTACAACCTGAAATGGTTCTTGAAGCTGTTAACCGTTTTATAAAAAGGACTGTTTGTGAAATATAGTCTAAAATATAGATTTCGGTACAAAAAGGGGCTGTCGCACTAAGTAATGAGACAGCCCCTTGAGTGGGCACAATTATTGAATCAATCAATAAAACCTACACGACAATACTCTCTAGCAAACACTAAGTACCGGGCGTTGGCTGAGGCTTTGCCTCAGCTGGCTTTTGCTTTTGCATAAGCAAATTATAAGTCTGCCTGTTTACTATACCGCTGGCTGTTAGTTTATTATCTTTTTGGAATTTCTGTATGCTGTACTTCAGGCCCGTTCCAAACCTACCGTCCGCACCTCCACGGTAATAGCCGGCATTTTTCAAGGCCTTCTGAACTTCTTTCACATCAGAGCCGACGTCTCCGCTTTTAAGCGTGCGGAATACCGGGTTGTTGTGGACTATAGTAACAGTGGTGCCGTGGGGTACGATCTTATAAAGTTCCTTTACGTCCTTATTTTTCATCCTGATACAGCCTTTGGAGGAGTTTGACTTACCGATAAACCAAGGGTAAACGGTGCCGTGAATACCATATTTCCCCCAGGGGACGTTAAAGCCCATCCATGCGCCTCCAAAACCCTCTCCCCAGGTATCCTTGCTTATTATCCTCCAAGTACCGAGAGGACTAGGGGTACTTGCTTTTCCACCCGAAACAGGATAGGTCTTAATAAGCTGTCCGTCCTTATACACATATGCGGTAAATGCATCAAGGTTGATATGTATGTGATAACCTTTAGGAGGAGTAGGATTACTGGGTCTTTGAGGCTCAGTATTTGGCTGGGGTGTTGGGCTGGTGGCTTTATTATTTTGAGTATTATCCTGCTGAGGTGTTACGCAGGGAGTAGGCTGAATTTCCTCAAAGGTTGGGTGATAGTCATCAAGTATAAGGATATTTGACCATAGATAGGTTGCACCCAGCAAAACTGCTATGGTGCATAGTGATATAATAAATCCCTTTTTAGTCAATGTAATACCTCCATCCGTTATATATATCTGTAATTGCTTACAAACATTGCGGGAAATATTTCTTAGTAATTATATGAACCTGACAGGTTGTATTATAATAGATAATTGAAAATACTCATAAAAAACAGCGTGCTTTATTGTAGAATTGTGTGCAATACTTTATTATTTAAGTATAGAAAGTAGTTTGATTATTTGTATAGAGTGTTTAAATAAATGTACGATTGGGGAATCAAACTTATGACTAGTGTTATTAGAAATATACTTGCTGCACAATTAATTACTAGAAAAGGATATATGCCTATAACGGACGAAAATGGTCAAATACCTGTTTTTGACAATATGACCATACTGCAGAAAAGTAATGCCGGGGCATATACGTTGTTGGAACTGATAGATGGGGATGAGTTGACTAAAGACCAAATAAATAGCAAGATGGAAAACAGCCTTTCCTTTTTACAATCTATAGATGGGAATTTCTCCAGTATAAACGTAGAGGTATTTATTTTTAAGAACGGTATACCTCTCGATAAACTAGAAGTAATAAAAGCACTGCAACGAAGGAATCTCCTTGGTAAGAAATATCTTGTTACATTCACAATAGATTTAAAAAATAGTAAAGTAAATAAACACTTCAAGGGTCCACTATTTATTGATGGCCTATATAAGTTCTTTGATAATACTATAAAAGATGGGCAAATAATGCATTCAGAACCTATAGAAATGGATGAACTGCTAAATAGAATTGAACTGCAGCGAAAAGAAAATGAAATCCCTGTACAAGACCATAAGCCCATTGCGGCATACACTTTCTTAGCCATAAACATACTTATATGGCTTTATGCAAAGTTTGTAGACGAGAGCATAATTGACTTGGGGCTTAAAGTGAACCCTTTAATAATGGAAGGAGAATATTGGAGGCTGATTACACCAGCGTTCTTACATGTTGATCCTATCCACCTGCTAATGAACTCATACTCGCTC
Source organism: Clostridia bacterium (assembly GCA_026416815.1). Taxonomy (GTDB): domain Bacteria; phylum Bacillota; class Clostridia; order Acetivibrionales; family DSM-2933; genus SKW257. Next base: position 62,479 of record JAOAEJ010000080.1, read on the forward strand.
TTTTCGGTAGGACCATTTGTGGAAAGGATACTGGGAACAAAGAAGTTCCTGGCTATTTATTTATTTGCAGGTTTGACAGGGTCTATAGCAAGCTTTGTATTCTCACAAACACCTTCATTGGGGGCTTCAGGAGCTATCTTTGGATTAATGGGAGCACTTATATACATTGGGCAAAAATATGGAAGAGCTTTTGGGAGCTCTTTTATTACCGGAATAGCTATCACTATATTGCTTAACCTATCCTATGGTTTCACACACCCGCGTATTGATAACTTCGGGCATATAGGAGGACTTATCGGAGGATATCTTGCAGCAGTGTGTGTTGGTGTTGCAGGTGGAACTCAATCTCTGGGTAAAAGAGTTATAGTGGTAGCAGTGACTCTGGCTCTTACATTTGGTGGTCTATTCGGTGGATTTATCAACCCAGCCAATGTTCAACTGAAAAAAAGTTATCAGATTGATTTACAAGCGGAGTCATACCTAAAGCAAGCTGAAGAAAGCTTTAAAAACAAGCAGTATCAACAAAGCGAGGAACTGGCTAGGAAAGCATTATCCATTGGAAGCAACAATGCAAATATAAAAATCAATAGCACATTTTATGTGGCTGCGTCGTTAATAAACCAAAATAAGCCTGAGCAGGCTATGGAGCATGGAAAAACATTGGTTGACCTCGATCCTCAAACCGGGCATTTTATTCTAGGTTTCAGCCACTATATGTTAGGAAACAGAGAGCAGGCAAAAGAAGAATTGACAAAAGCCTATAAGCTTAATCCCAAGAATGAACAGACAAAGGAGCTATTAAAGGAATTAGAGAAGTGACAATAATTTAAGTTTAATACAAGAAAAAGGCTGCAGACGTTTAGTATAGCCGCTAGACGTTTGTAGCCTTTTTGTATTGAAAGTTGTTTGATAAAGTCCAAATTATTATTTCATTTTTTGTTTATATAAGTTTATAAAATTTTTATATCTGATTTACTGGAGGTTTATAGTTGAAGTGTAAGATAAGATTGTGGAAAGCGATAAGACCTTTCTAAAAAAATATAAAATTCGGAGGAGATATATTATGAACAAAAAACTAGTAACAATGGGAGTAAGTATTGCGGTGGGGAGTGTAATGCTATTTACAACAGCATTTGCAAGCATGACAACCGCAACAGGCTACGAAACCTACAAATCAGCGCTAAAGAGCACAGCAGCAGTAAAGAACTTTACAGGAGACTTTGAATTGACAGTAAAGGATAATGGAAAGACCCTTATTGATATTGATTCGGCGCTAAAGGCAGACTGTGAAAAGGAATTGATGAGTAATAGCACAATAGTTAAGTCAGATACCGAAGAAAAAAGAATGGAAATGTATGGACAGGATAAAAAGGCAATTATAAAAACCGATGACAGCGAAGTATACAATATAATTAGCACTGAACACGACAAGAAGTTTAAGCACGGAAGAGCAAATAAAGAAAATATGAATCCCGAAGAAATTGAGGCGGTAGAAAAGGTTGTAGACGCACTGGTTGGAAATCTGCAGAACTATGTTACAGCGAGCAATAAAGCCGATGATGAAAAAGAAGTATCAGTTCAGCTCTCCGGAAATCAAATCCCTGCAGTTGTAAATGCACTTGCTTCATTGGGCATAAAGTATGGTCATGATGAAGAGCGTATAAGCAGCAGACACAAAAACAACTCACCTTTTAATCATGATATAAAAGTCAATGCTCCTAAGCTGGTGGATGATATCAGAATAGATAGTGTAGATATGAAGGCTGAAATAAATAAAGAAAATCTTATTGAAACCCAGATAGTAAACATTAAGGTCTCAGGTAAGGACGCTGATGGAAAAAATCATGATGTAGATGTAGCTATAAAAATGGCATTGTCTGATTTTAACAATACTGTTCCCGACAGCGTTGACCTTACAGGCAAACAGGTAAAAACAATCAATCCGGAAGATTTTAAGCACAGAGACTAATACTACTTTGTTATTCACCTTAATTATAAATTCCAAAATAACAAAATAGTACTAATAGTAATGCAGCATTCAGAGTAAGGGCGGATACAATATCTGCCCTTACCCAAACACTTTACCGCTGGGGAGGATTTATATGGAGAAGGTATTGGAAGTAAATGGACTAACAAAGTTATACAAAAATAATAGGGGTATAAAGGATATTAACTTTGAAGTATATAGAGGTGATATATACGGATTTCTAGGGCCTAACGGAGCAGGTAAGACAACCACAATGAAAATTATTTCCGGCCTGTGCAGACCTGATAAAGGCGAAGTCAGGATATTTGGGCATGACATAGCGACAGACTTTGAAAAGGCAATGCAGAAGGTAGGGTGTATCATTGAGACAACTGAGGCCTATGACTATATGAGTGCATATAAAAACCTCTGGATGGCTGCAAGATTTTATGACAATATCCAAGAAGTAAGAATTCACGAAGTACTGGAGCTGGTAGGGCTTGAAAAATACAAGAATGAGAGAGTTGCAAATTACTCTCTGGGGATGAAGCAAAGGCTTGGTCTGGCAGCGGCAATTTTATCAAAGCCTGAGCTTGTTATACTGGATGAGCCCGCCAACGGACTTGACATAGAGGGTATGGTTGATATCAGAAATATAATAACCAGCCTGGCTGCTTCAGAAAAGATTACATTTTTTATATCAAGCCATTTGATTCATGAAATGGAGCTAACATGCACCAGAGTAGGTATAGTAGATAACGGAAGTCTAATTGCAACAGGAGTAGTAGAAGATATTTTAAAAACCTATTCCTCACTTGAAGATTTCTTTATTCACCAGGTAAAGGAAGAAAGGAGTGCATAGCACTATGAACGTTTTATATGCAAACACAGTAAATGAGGTTCAAAAATTATTCTTTAAAAAGAAAACTATAGCCTTTTTATGCATTACAGCAGTTATACCTATAGCAGCTGCAGTATTGCTTTCAATATTTCAGAGTGGACTGGGAATAATGCCGGTGAATAGTTCCGAATACCCGATACTTGTTCTAGGATTGTTTACAAATCTCTTTTTACCACTATTTATAACTATGGCTGCTGTTGATTTGTTTTCAGGGGAGCTGGGGGATAGGACTTTAAAGACAATATTATTTCGTCCTATAACAAGGTTTAAAGTGTATATATCCAAGATTATTTCCATAGCAATTTATATAATAGTCAATCTGGCTGTAGTTTTTATAGTATCGGGAATTTCAGGGTTGTTTGTTCAGGGAAAGGACGGCTTATTAGCGGGAATAATAAGGTGGCTCACAGCGTACAGTGTATCCTTTCTTCCTATGCTGCTTATAGGTATAACCGCTGCATTGATTGCCCAGTTTTTTAAAAGCAGCAGCGGGGCTCTGGCAATATCCATTTTGATATTTATTGCAGCTAAGATTGTATCTACATTATTTCCGGGAATTTCAGCATTTTTACTGACAACCTATACCGATTGGCATATGTTGTGGATTGGAAGCATGGCAGTAACAGGTAAAATACTTAATATATTTATGTTTATAGTATCCTATAGTATAATATTCCTTACAGCAGGCTTCTACTTATTTGACAGAAGAGAATTATAGCAGTAGTGAGATGGGTTTACAGTATAAACTCAAATGTATTTAGGTAAATGACGGGGCGGTGGATTGGTTATGTCGATAAGAATAAAATTGTTATTATCATATATTGTTATGCTTGTAATACCGGTTGTATTGACAATAGCAGCAGCTATAGCGATATTTGTTGTCTATGCTGACAAGTTGGAAAGCACTGCTATTAATGAATATTCTATTTCAAAACTGGAGGAAATATGGCATAAGGATATACAACAAGCTATAGCGAAGGAGCCGGATAAATTTAAGGATATCGGATACCTTCGTGAATTAGATAATAAACTTGGTGAAACCAAGTCGTCCCTGATAGTATTTAATAAATCAAAAGTACTCATATATTCATCTGAGGGTTTAAATAGGAATAACGTTATAAAAAAGATAGAAAGTTTTGATAGTAATATAGCTAGGGCAAATCCTTTTATTGAGAGAAATATGTTTGTGACGTTTAACCGGGAGTTTAAGTTTATAGACAATACTGAGGCGTATATATTTGTAGTGACGGATGTAGGTCCCTTAGGCCAATTTGCAAAAAAATATATATCTACCCTTGTGCTAGCGATTATTGGTATACTCATACTGACAAACGGAACACTGACATATTTGGTTTCGAGAGGAATTATTAAACCGCTGAAAGTTTTAAAACATGGGGCGGAACAGATAAAAGAAGGGAATCTAGATTTTAAGGTAAAAGTAACGTCAAGGGATGAATTCGGGCAGGTATGCCTTGCCTTTGAAGAAATGCGTTCAAAACTGAAAGAATCCATAGATACGCAGCTGCAGTACGAAGAAAACAGAAAAGAGCTTATATCAAGCATATCCCATGACCTTAAGACACCGATTACCGCTATAAAGGGGTATGTTGAGGGTATAATGGATGGCGTGGCAGATTCTCCGGAAAAAATGAATAAGTATATAAAAACAATCTATGCTAAGGCGATAGATATGGATAAAATGATAGATGACCTCTTTTTATTCTCAAAATTAGATTTGAAAAAGCTTCCTTTCAATTTTGAGAAAATAGGTATCAAAGATTATTTCGATGACTGTATAGAGGAGCTTAGGATTGACTTGGATGAAAAACAAATCCAAATGAATTATGACATTGATTTTAATGAGGAAATTACAGTTTTAATAGATAGAGAGAAGCTAAAAAGAGTTATAATCAATATAGTAGAAAACTCAGTGAAGTACATGCAAAAGGATAATGGTAAAATAAGTATCAGACTGAATAATAGGGATAATGAAGTACTAGTACAAATAGAAGACAACGGTCAGGGAATAAAAAATGAGGAACTTCCTTATATATTTGATAGATTCTATAGGGCAGATCCTTCCAGAAATACCGCCAAAGGAGGAAGCGGACTCGGTCTGGCTATTGCAAAGCAGATAATTGAGGGGCATGGCGGAGAAATATGGGTTGAAAGCGAATATGGAGAGGGAACAAGCATGTTCTTTACCTTAAAAAAGTATATTGAGTGTTAGGCTGATAATTAGAAACCGTATAGAATACTGGAAGCGGAGTGGGTTGAAATGAAGAAGATACTGATCATTGAAGACGAACCAAGTATAGCAGAACTGGAAAGGGATTACCTTGAAATAAACGGTTTTTCAGTCATCATTGAGAATAGTGGAGATACAGGTTTAAAAAAAGCGAAAAGCGAAGAGTTTGATTTGATTATACTCGACCTGATGCTTCCTAAGGTAGACGGGTTTGAAATATGCAGACAAATCCGTAGTGATTGTGATATACCTATTCTTATGGTTTCTGCAAAAAAAGAAGATATAGACAAAATCAGAGGGCTTGGGTTGGGGGCTGACGACTATATAACCAAGCCTTTCAGCCCAAGCGAGCTAGTAGCAAGAGTGAAGGCCCATATAGCAAGATATGACCGCCTTAGAGGCAATAACTTGCCCAGAAATGAAGAGATAAGTATCCGGGGGCTGCGCATTGACAAAGCTTCAAGAAGGGTTTATATAAACGACAGGGAAGTAATATTCACAACAAGAGAGTTTGACCTTCTCCTATTTCTTGCACTTAACCCCAACAGGGTTTTTAGTAAAGACGAGTTATTTGAAAAAATATGGGGTATGGATTCCATGGGGGATATTGCAACGGTAACGGTACACATTAAGAAGCTTAGAGAGAAAATTGAAGTGGATACATCAAATCCTCAATATATAGAAACAATATGGGGAGCCGGTTATCGATTCAAGGTATAGGGTAAAACAAAAAAGTGCTCCCAAAGGTTACAGACGAGGAGGCGGTGAAGATAAATTAACCGCCTCCTTGATTAGTACTACTTTGTTATTTTGGAATTTATGATGAAGAAACAACAACCCAAAAACGTTGTTGATTATTTCTTCATCGGTAAATTAACTTTGGTATTACCATAATTTAGGTAAATAACAAAGTAATATTAGTTTTCAAAATATATATCTGAAAATTCAATTTTAACCCTTTCTACACGCTCATCTTTTATTTCTGCAGTAAGAGGTTTATTGGATTCTTCGCTAAGTTCCGTAACGGGGAGCTCAATGAAAAATTCACTGCCAGAGCCATACTGACTTTCTACCCATATTTTTCCTCCATGCATTTCCACGAGAGATTTAACAAGGGAAAGCCCTATACCACTGCCTTCATTATCTCTTGTTAAAGATGAGTTAACCTGTCTGAAACGCTCAAAAATCAAGTCAAGCTTGTCTTGTGGAATTCCTGTTCCCGTATCCTTAACCGATATAACAATTCGATCATCTTTATCAAAAATACTAACAAAGATACTTCCTCCAGGTTTAGTGTACTTCAAGGCATTGGACAGGAGGTTTAGGATAACTCTTTCTATCTTATCAGCGTCGCAAGCGACTGTTTTATCCTCAACATCGGTATCGAAAATAAGGTCTACCGATTTGTTGGAGGCAAATTCAGTAACTGATAAGGTTACTCTTTCTACGACATCTACAATATTATAGTTTTTCAGGTTTATTTGAAGGAATCCCGAGTCTATTCTTGTTATATCAATTAAATTATTTATCAGCCTTAAAAGTCTATAGCAATTTTGTTTCATCATGTTTATAAACTTGGGCATCTTATAGGAACAGGTGTTATCTGTAAGACAATTTTTTTTATGAACTTCCATAAGCTGTATTGTACCAAGTATGACATTCAGCGGTGTTCTGAATTCGTGGGATATATTTGCAAAAAACTCTGTCTTCAATTTGTCATATTCAATGACTTCGTTCAGCAGTTCCTTATTTTTTTCCATTGTTTTATTCAGTGACTTTTCGGTATTTTTACGTTCAGTTATGTTGGTATAAGTACCTACCATACGTATAGGCTTAAAGTTATCATCAAAAATTATTTGGCCTTGGCTCAAAACCCAAATAGTTTTACCATCTTTAGCTACAATACGATATTCGGTTTTATACTGGGGGACGTGCCTCTTAAAGCAGTCATAGGCAATATCAATTACCATTTGCCTATCATCGGGGTATACAAGTTTATTCCATAATCCAAGGCTGTTTGAGAGCTCATCTTCCTCATAGCCTAGCAGGGATTTAAATTGTGGAGACAAGTAGCATGAGTTGTTTTTAATATCCCAATCCCAAAGACCATCGGTAGTTGAGGTGATGACCATTCTATACAATTCTTCCTTCGCTTTAAGCTCCTTCTCTGATTGCTCAATTCTTTTCAGGCTGTTCCGTATAAGTAAATAAAGCATACAGGATGTGCCTATAACGAAAAACCAACCTTTAAGGGTTTGTAGGTATGTAATGGTAGATGTATTACTTGCTATTATAGCTAGTAATTTGTCGGATAGAAGTATCCAAAGCCCACCCACCAGAGCGTAAATAAATGTAATTTTAAAGGATAGAATCTTCGTTTTAAACAAATCACGATTTAATCTTAGATACTTACATAAACAACTTGTTTTTGCACTGATATTATTAAAGGTAAAGGATTTATTATTAGCTTGTTTATTGCAGGGGTTTGTCATTAGGTTACCTCCGTTTCAATGGAACTGAAAGCATTGTAAAGCTGGCCATAGCATTAATTCTGAGTTAACTAAAATATAGCTAGAATCCTATTATACAACAAAATATAGCAAAATTCTCTACTTAGTACATATTTTGTGTATAAATATCTACAAAATTTTCTAGTAACTATGTTTAAATGTAAAATAGAAGGAATGAAAATAGAAATGTAAAAATTTTAAGTGTATACACGCATAAAATCTACTAAATTTGTAGGATGATTGCTCAATACAATGAAAGTGATAGTGCTTTATATAGCAATAAATTTATAATGCTAAAACACAACATTAACTAAAAAATAAAAAAGACAGGAATAAAATCCTGTCTTTCACTGGTGGGGGATACAGGGCTCGAACCTGCGACTTCCACCATGTCAAGGTGATACTCTACCAGCTGAGTTAACCCCCCATATATACGATATTATAACCAATAAGTACCCATGAGTCAATATTTCTTTTGAATTAACAGTAAATAGCAAAATTAAAAACAGGTAGAGTATACATGGATTTTTACTAATACTTAGTAACTTTATTTATAAATAGTAGCTAGGAACTATGTTTAAAATAACTAAATTATCCGATATAAATTATGGGTAGCTTAATAATATTTTACAGTACACTACCAGCACAATATACTACCGATAAGGCGCATTTATTATTATATGGAGTAAGAAATTAGGAGGGACTCTGTATGTTTTTTAGAGCCGAAATTATTAAAGGAGCAAGTTTTGATCCTTTATTTAAAATTGTTTTTTCCTATGAAACAGATTCAGTTAAGATAGAAAGAGGATATGCAGAAGTTTTGAGGAAAGCTCCAAGGCCTTTAATAACCTATGACAGTAATACTGCAGAGAAACTTAAATTAATGGATAAAGCAAAGCTTGAACTTGAGTTGTTGAATATAGTAATTAGTTACTTGATGTCAAAAGGGATATCCAGATCTAAGAAAGGAAATATAGTCGTAAACACAGCATAATAGCAGTATTAATTGCTTGTCAGTATATGCTATTTGTTTCTAAACTTGTATATTGACAGGTTATTTAGGCATATTGTACTATTAGAATAGTTAGTCTTACAAGGTCAACATTCCGGCTGGTTTGAATGAGCTTAGCCTGGCTTTGTAATCCACAGGGTAATGAGACTTTTTAAATAATCCTATGGTTTGCACAGGGTTATGTCAAAAGTCTTTTTTTGATTTATTTTCTTTTAAAGATAAGCTGTGCTTATAGCACTGACTCCGGTAGTAGATAATGTGCAGCAAGGACAAATATTTAGTAGATAGAGGGGGCGTTGATAACTAAGGTGCTTGCAAAAAAGTATAATTAGTTCGGTTATAAAAACATATTTTAAGTGTATAGTATCATTAATTAAAGTAGAGGAAGAGGTTGATGTAAATAATGGGAATGGATATAGTGCTCATGATTTTGAGCCTCGGGATAATTCTTCTTGCCTGTGAGTTGTTTACTAATGGTATAGAATGGCTGGGTAAAAAGCTTAAACTTGGTGATGGGGTGGTAGGAAGTATTTTTTCTGCCATAGGGACTTGTCTTCCTGAGACAATGATACCGATAATTGCAATACTTTTCTCAAAGGGAGGAGCAAACTCCACTGACATAGGTATTGGTGCAATAGTAGGAGCACCCTTCATGCTGAGTACACTTGCGTTTTTCATAACAGGGATTAGTGTGCTTGCTTTTTGGAATAAGAGAAAAACCGGAATGACAATGAATGTAAACAATAAAATATTAAGTCGTGATATAGGGTTCTTCATCGTGGTATATAGTTTAGGAATTGCAGCTGCGTTTATCAATATAACTATGGTTAAATATGCAATTGCAGCCTTCCTTATTGCATATTACATATATTATATAATACTGACTGTAAAAAACGATCATGTCAGCCATGGTGAACTGGATAGTCTTTATATTGTGAAGCTGATCAATGCAAAACCTAATATGGGCTTTATAGTGCTTCAAATTGCAATTGCACTTAGCGGTATAATTTTTGGAGCTCATCTATTTGTGGACCATATTGAAAAGATTTCGGATATACTGGGCATTTCAGCCCTTGCATTGTCACTGGTTATTACTCCAATAGCGACTGAGCTTCCCGAGAAATTTAACAGTATCATATGGATAAGCAAGAGAAAGGATACCCTTGCACTGGGAAACATTACCGGAGCTATGGTTTTCCAGAGCTGCATTCCCGTTTCAATAGGTATATTGGCTACTTCGTGGGAACTTGACACAAAAGCTGTCTTAAGTGCTGTCCTTGCAATATTATCGGCAACAGTAACGTTTTTGTGGATAAAGGTTAAAGGTAAACTTAATCCTATTCCTTTAATGTGTGGCGGTGTTTTTTACGCAATCTTCTTGACATTCCTGATAATGCAAGGATTCAAATAGTACTTAAATATAAAACGAAGGGGGCAATAATTCAAATTAAAGAATTATTGCCCCCTTCGTTATAAGCACTGACTAAACTATCTGTAATACTGCAGTAGTATTAAAATATGTTTTTTAAGCCGAAAGATTCCTTCTCGGGAATATGGCCTATATATTTTTTTAGGGTAGCGGCTTCAGCAAGAGCTAAGTTCATATCCTTAACCTCTATATATTTTGACATCCGAGACAGTGCTATATCTATGTTATCAATTTCTATATGGTCGAGAAGCATTGCCCACGTCTGCTCAGTTCGTGACCAGTTTGATTCTATTTCCGATAACTTCTTATTGGCATTTTCCCAGTTATTTGCTTTGATATCTGTCTCTATTTGGCTAATTTGATCTTCAATATTTTTTGAGGAATTTGCCAGGGCACTTGTTGTATAAATAGAAGCACCTACAATTAACGCCAGTAGTATTACAAGTGAAGAAATAACCCTAAATGAATGTGATTTCATGATTTTCCCTTCCCTTCAGATTTTAGCTGATAGTAGAGATTGCCATCGGAGTCCAGGCTGGCAAAAAATACATCTTTGAGGTTACTTACATTGAATTTACTTAGTTCCTGTCTGAGCCAGTTTTCGTCAAGTTTTACTTTTTCTAAGTTTTTATAGTTAATATCACCGTCAACAATAAAATCTAAAGGCAAGCCCTCATAATTAGTTGATATGTGAAGGTCTTGAGGATTAATCGGACGTTTTTGGGATTTAGGTATAATGCTTAATTGACCGTTGGTTTCAAGGATGGCAAACTCAACATCCGCAATATTAGCCATATCCTTACTTCTTAATTGCTCCAATAAATCATTTAAGGTATACATCTCTTTCCTCAAAACCGGTTCATTAATCTTTCCATTTTCAATAAGAATACTTGGCTTGCCGCAAATAACAGCACGGGCCTTGGTGCTTTTTAAAGCTATAAGAGATATTGATATCTGAGCAATGAGCAGGGTCAGTATAGGTATAATGCCACTAACCAAAGGTATTCCTGTATTTTGCATGGGTATGGCTGCAAGTTCGGAAATCATGATAGCGACAGCTAGTTCAAAGGGCTGAAGTTGCCCGATTTGCCTTTTACCCATTATCCGCATTACTACGATTACCAGAGCATATAGTATAAGTGTCCTTAAAAAAACTACTAACACAGCATCATCCTTCCTTATATTTGTCAAAACACACATAGCATAGCTGTTTAAAACCGGGGTGTATGTTAGTTTAAGTTAAAGCTTTGTATTAGAAAATGTAGTTATTGCAATAGATTATAATTTAACAGATATATTTTTTCTTTCCGGGTATCTTATTATTCATAAAATAAGTTAGTATTCTAAAGTAATACTTAGACATTTTTTATATGATTTAGAATGAAGTAAAAGTAAATTTTACGTTAATTATGAAAAATAAATTCGGAAAGCTGCGTTAATTGATGTAATATGAAGATTTTATGTGTGCAATATTAGTAGCATATAATAAATGCTTCTAGTATATATAATATTGATTAAAACAGGGTAAAATCACACTATACATTAGTAATATAAGTGATATAATGAGTAATATTATACTATTTTTTGAAGTTAGCGGGCATTTACCGAAATGCTCGTTATTTTTGCCTATTACCTTTATATAGTATTCAGGAGGTCTAATTATGCACGTAATAGTCATAGGCTGCGGAAAAGTTGGCGCAAAATTTGCACAAGTTTTGTCTGAGGAAGGGCATGATATAGTAATTGTAGATAATGATAACAATGCATTTAAAGCTCTAGGACCGAATTTTAACGGGATTACGGTTACTGGGGTTCCCATAGATCAGGATGTATTAAAGCAAGCTGGAATTCAGACAGCAGATGCTATAGCCGCTGTTACTCCCGATGATAACGTAAACATTATGGTATGCCAGGTGGCTAAGGAAATTTTCAAGGTGCCCCGAGTTATTGCAAGGATATATAACCCTGCACGGGAGCATGTATTCCATGAGTTTGGCTTGGATACCATTTGCCCGACCAATATAACGGTTGATGTTATCAGATCTATAGTTTTGGGCGATGAGGGGGTTTCCAAGCATACTATAGGTAATACTGCTGTAGCTTTTAGACATGAAAAGGTATTAAAGACTTATGAAGGTAAAAAATTGGATTCAATAAAAATAACTGACGGTTCTATGGTATTCGGCGTTATCCAGAACGGCAGCTTTGTGTTCGCCAACTCCGGTATAAAGCTTAATAAAGATGATATTTTAGTAATTGCAGATAAAGTAAAATAGTTTGGAGGTTGCTGCCATATGTATATAGTGATTGTCGGAGGGGGTAAAATCGGATATTATCTTGTAAAAACCCTTTTACCCTATAAGCATAAAATAACTGTTATTGAGCCAAAGAAAGAGCTGTGTGAAAAAATAGCCAATCAATTGAATATTTCGGTAATGAATGGTGACGGAACAAACCTTGATCATTTATCCGAAAGCCAGGTTGAGAAAGCTGATATATTTATTGCAGTAACAGGTAGGGATGAGGATAACCTCATTGCTTGTCAGCTGGCTAAAAGGAACTTTGGCGTAAAGAGGACTATTGCCAGGGTAAATAACCCTAAAAATATAACTGTATTCGAGCGCCTTGGTGTAGATATTGCAGTCAGCGGTACTTCCATTATTGCCGATTTGATTGAACAGGAAGTAGACTACTCCGGAATGAAAACACTTATGAAATTAAAGAGCGGGAAGATTGTACTCAGTGAAATTTTAATAAAAGAAAGCTCCCCTGTATGTAATAAGAGCCTCAAGGAAATTGATTTGCCAAAGGATTGTATTCTTATATCCGTTATCCGTGAGGAGGAGGTTATAATCCCAAATGGTTATACTATTCTTCACAATGGGGATTATATTATAGCAGTATCGTCTCTGGAAGACCAGCAGGAGCTGAAAGAATTTTTTATAGGGTAAAAAGTGCTGTGCAGGTTTAGAAATTTATTGCATAATCTTGATTCTTTGTGTTAAAATATTGGAAATATGAAGATTGATATAACTAGAGTTGAGTTAAAGGCTATGAGGAATATATTAAGCCGTCATGGGTAACAATCAGAGAGCAGTCTGGAGGGTGAAAAGACTGAAGTACATGATAGGTGAATTACAGTTCGGAGCTGTGTGCTGATAATATAAAAGCACTACCGGGAGAGACCGTTATATCTCAGGATGGTTTGTATTTGAAAAGCCGTTGCTTATTATAATAGCAGCATAAATTTAAAACGGCGTTTTTAAAAACAGCTATCCGATGAGGCACTTTGTAGTGTGAAGTAAGGTGGTACCACGAAGCTTTTTCGTCCTTATATATAGGGATGGAAAAGCTTTTTTATTGTCTAAGAAAGTGCATTTCTTAGACAATAAAAAATATTAAATTTAAGCGCGTTCCATAATTCCTCGCTATGCTCGCAAAGGAACATGCGCAAACAAAAGTGGCAAAGCCATCTTTATTCTTGTCTAAAGATAGATTATAAATTAGAACTGTAAAATTAGGTGGAAAAATAAATAAGGAGTGAATATCACAATGTCAAATGTTTTTGATGTACTTAAGGAAAGAGGTTTCATACAGCAAATAACTCATGAGGAACCTTTAAAAGAAATGCTGGAGAAGGAAAAGGTTACTTTTTATATAGGGTTTGATCCCACCGCCGACAGCTTGCATGTAGGGCATTTCTTGCAGTTGGTGGTCATGGCGCATATGCAGAAGGCAGCTCACAGGCCTATTGTACTAATAGGCGGGGGTACAACTATGGTTGGTGACCCTACAGGAAAGACAGATATGAGAAAAATGCTTACCCGTGAGGAGATAGCAGCTAATGCAGAACGCTTTAAGCAGCAGATTTCCAAATTTATTGATTTCAGTGAAGGTAAGGCTATAATGGTGGATAACGCCGATTGGCTCCTTGATCTTAACTATGTAGAATTTTTAAGAGAAGTAGGCATACATTTCTCGGTCAATAGAATGCTGACTGCTGAATGTTTTAAGAGCAGGCTTGAAGGCAAGGGGCTTTCATTTATTGAATTTAACTACATGCTCATGCAAAGCTACGACTTCCTTGAGCTATATAGGAAGTACAATTGTAACATCGAGATGGGTGGAGACGATCAGTGGTCAAATATCTTAGGTGGAGTAGACTTAATCAGAAGGGTTGAGGGAAAAGAAGCGTTTGGAATGACCTTTACCCTCCTTACTACAAGTGAAGGTAAAAAAATGGGTAAGACCGAGAAGGGTGCAATATGGCTTGATCCAGCTAAGACGTCACCTTATGAGTTTTACCAGTACTGGAGAAATGTCAGCGATGCTGACGTAGCGAAGTGTCTTGCTCTTCTTACCTTCCTGCCGATGGAAGAGGTAAGAAGCCTAGGGGCTTTAAAGGATGCTGAAATTAACAAAGCTAAAGAGGTTCTGGCTTTTGAAGTAACCAAGCTTGTGCACGGAGAAGATGAAGCTACCAAAGCTCAGAGTGCTGCAAAAGCATTGTTCGGCGGTAAGGGTGATTTGGAGAATGTACCAAGCATAGATATCTCTGCCGATGAGCTTGTACAGGGAATAAAGCTGTTGGATTTAATAGTGAGAGCAGGACTCACACCTTCAAAGAGTGAAGCTCGCAGGGCTGTACAGCAGGGTGGGGTATATGTAAATGAACAGAAAGAGTCGGACCTTGAAAAGGTTATCGGCCAGGCTGATGTGGTTGAAGGACAAATTATGCTGCAAAGAGGTAAGAAAAGTTTTTGCAGGGTGAATGTAGTATAATAGAAAATTTAGTAAAAAAATAGATGGACAGTCTCTATACTCTCCATCTATTTTTTATATCAATATATTAATGTCTACGGCTTCTTAGCATAAGGTTCCTTGCTCTGAAGGTGCGGCGCATTTTTTTAGGCGCCTCGGGTATGTCAACGTTGTTTCTCTTTTCAATGCTTAATATAAAATCTACAATTTTTTTCGCTACGTCAGGGTCCCTTAATTCTCTTTGGGTTTTCTTTATATGGTTTAATTTTTTTGCATTATCTTCAAGTAAAACACTTAAAGTATCTTTTAGTCTTGATAGCTCTTTGCAAACAACGCCCAGAGAATTTTTTTCAATAAACTCGGGATTACCTTCCTCCTGTCCAGGCAAGGCTCCTGTAACCAATAGGGGAGTATTGGACAATACAGCTTCCATCATTACATTAGGGCTTCCTCTGGTGATAGCTATGTCCGATTTACGCATAAAATCCTGTATATTTTCCGTGAAGCCGTGTACCTCGACTCTGCCTGGATATTTTGCCAGCAGAGTGCGCTCAAGTCTTCTTTTTAAAGTGGCATTACGTCCTGCTATGATTGTTACTTTGCAATTAAAGTTTTTTAGCAGAATTTTAGCAACTCTGCTCATATTGCCTGAACCTTCTCCACCACTCATTATTAAGCATTCCAGAGGGCGTTCCAGGGTGTAGCTATTATCTTTTTCATTTTTTCCAATGTGGTCGTGGAACTTTGACCTTACAGGGAACCCAATAACTTTCAATTTTGACTCGGATACTCCATATTCCATGCACTTGTGTTTTGATTCAACTGTAGGACAGATTATATAATCAGCCCTTGGGTCGGACCATAGGGGGGTTATACTGACCAGGTCAGCAATAAATGTAACAAAGGGTATATTTATATTATATTTGTTTAATATGTTTATAACCGAGCCATTAAAATTTGGATGCACAGAAAGTATAAGATCAGGTTTTACACTTCTCAATATTTTAAGAAAGCTATCATGTATAGACATTTCTGTAATTTCGCATAGCAGAGACGGTTTTCTTAGTGATATATCCCATACAAGCTTCCATAAATCTTTTGCGTTTCTTGTAACTGAGCCATATAGCTTTCCTATTCTGACCCCTAAGTTTCCTGCAAGGTCAAAACCGTCTACTACATGGACGCTAACATCGGGATGTTTGGCAAATTGCTCTTTTAAAGCGGTAGTAATGCTTTTGTGACCATGTCCCGTGTAGTCGGAAGATATTATAAGTATATTTTTTACCATATGCCCTCCTGTTGTAGATATCCAATCTTTTGCGAAGTAAACCGATTGTACTAGTGCCTTTTATGGTAATAGATTGCCTTTTTTACATACTAGTAGTGCACTATCTATACAAAATCATCAAATACAATAATATCGGTTTAGTCAAGTCGAGTACTTGTATTTTAATCCGGCACATACATTATCAAGTTAGAGTACAATATCCAAGGTATATTTCGCACACCTTTATAATTATATTACTTAATGCTAATAAGTTAAAGTGTTATATAGTTTATTATATAGATTTTATCAAATAAAATGCAACTATTGCGTTGTTTTAGGCCAATTGTTGATATTAGTTCGATCCACGATAGTGTTAAAAGTATAAAGTATTATGAATATTTTATTTCCCCGTCAATGGAGTAAATTGATGTAGCTAAAGTTACTGAGGTTATTTCAATACGCCTTTTATTTATTATAAGCAGGCAATTGGGGAATATTTTTTTATTGATACAAATTTCTCCTTCGCCCCGAGTTTTAAGATAATCGGAAATAATTCGTCTTTTAAGCTCAAGCTCTCTGGCAGAATCCTTTATAGAAGAAATTTTTTGGAAGCTGTTATTATATTCTTTTTGTTGTGCAGGGCTAAGTTGTTCTAGCTCTTCAAGACGGCTGAGGATAGTTTTTGCCTTTTGCTGTTCGTTTTTAAGTTCGGACATACTTTGGATTATATGAGATAGCTCTTTATTAAGAGCTTCCCTGTCAAAGCCTATAATTTCAACAACTGTTCTCTTTTCCATTTCCGAGCCTAGTGTAGGGGTCACTACTCTTATTTGAGCCTTTACGTTTCCTCCGACAATAAGACCGCTGGGAGAATCAATTATTACTTCTTTAGCTTGAATGTTGCTGTTGATGCAGTAAGAACCTATATGTATAGATTCGCCGCAGTTTATTGTAGAGTTATCAACAAATTTGGTATAAATATTTTTTGCTGCTTTTATTTCTACTTTTCCTTTTGAAGCAACTCCGCCCTTTATGTAGATACTTCCGTTTGTGCTAACTATACCTTTTACGTTTCCCAGGCCCAGTTCACCGTTGATTTCAATATCATTGGTTGCAATAACCTGGAAGCCGTCAGCTACAGTTCCTCTTATGGTAAGATACCCGTCAAATTTAATATTACCGGTTTTAAAGTCTACATCACCTTCAATTTCCAGGTGGTTGGAGACTGTTATTTTTCCGCTGACATAGCTTACAGCTCCATTTATTCTGGAATAGAGAATAGTTTTATTACCTTGGGTTTGTTCCATAACTGTATTTTTGTCGTAAACAAGAGGGATACTTTTACCATCAGTAGCCTTTAGGACCTCTCCTTTTACCGACTTTCCTGCAATTCCTTGTGTGGGTTCTGTTTTTTCACCGAGCCAGTCACCATCCTTAACTCGATTAATTAATTTTAATTCATAGAAGTTGACTTTTCCATTCTGATTGACTTCAGGCTTAGGTTCTTCTAATTGATACATTTTTATTATAGAATCCTTGCCGTTTTGGGGAGGAATCCCTTCAGCGATAATATAATGTATACCGTGGGCTATTTCGCCGGAAAAGAAGTCTTTCTTTATGCCGAATACTATACCTTTTTCTTTTAGTTTTTCAAGGGTCTCTTTCATGAGTTTGTTTCTGTTTTTTGGGTCAAGTTCGTCTTTAGTCAGATTATATAAGACTGTCGCTTTTAAGTTATGCTCAAGGGTCTCTATAATTAATCTATCTTTAAGACTTCCGATTTTCTTAGGTGGCATGGGAGCATTGGTTATTGCGGATTTGAGTATAGTAAAGCTGGTTATTTCAATTTGAGGATGCACAGAGAGTATATGGTTTAGTTGGTCAAAAGGAAAGCCTTTTTTAAAGGTCTCTATATATACACCATCGTCCATGGAAATGAATTTTAGGTACTCATTAATGAAAATTATATTATCGGCCATTTATTATCCACTCCTACATATGAAGTTGAGCAATCAACAGATTATACTGGAGAAGCTGTACCCTCGACTGCTGCAACAGTACTAAATAAAAAGTTATCCTGCCTATAACATAGGGAAGGACATTAAAGTCTCTACATTTAAAGCAAATGATTGTATAGAATATACCTGATTAGTGAGGCTCAGTGTTATAAGACTTTTCAATGTGTATATCGGATATTAAATACTCCCACATTAGTATTACTTGGTTTATGCAAGACGGTTGTAGGTATAGTTTACTGCAATCAAGATCATCTTTAGTATAAATATCTTTATTGGCACATGTATATTGTGGGTTTTGTTAGTCAGACGTTATAAAGTCTAATATATACTCATATATTTATAACGCGTAGCTATATAGCAATTATAGATAACCAAATTTAAAAGTGATTTTTTCCTGCTAGAAAATCACCACATATCACAGGTGTTTCCCTAGCAGGAAATCACTAAGTTTAACTTTGGTTATCCAAAATTCTACGGTAATGGAAATTTGTAATGTTAAAAAGCACTAGTACAAAACTATATTCAAAATGGGTGTGATAATTTGAAAAGGATATCTATTTTACTCATTGTAAGTATTTTCTTAACAGGTCTATTTTCAATTCAGGTGGTTTTTGCCGATGACTTTCTTGAGGATGAGCCTTTTGAAGGATCGCTTCTTAATGAGGAGAGTCAGGTGTTTACTCCAAGGCTTCCTAAGGTGGAGGCTGTAGCAGCAATTGTAATGGATATGAAAAGCGGAAGGGTACTATACGAAAAAAATGCTTACTCCAGAAGGCCTATGGCAAGCACAACAAAAATAATGACTGCTGTAGTAGCTCTTGAAAATGGAAACCTTGAGGACAATGTTACTGTAAGTAAAAGAGCTGCTGCTATAGGGGGGTCTACCATTAAGCTTAAGGCCGGTGAAACACTGAAGCTTAGGGAGTTGATGTACGGTTTAATGCTGAAGTCGGGGAATGATGCAGCGCTTGCTATAGCGGAGCATATAGGAGGAACTGTAGAAAATTTTGTTGAAATGATGAACAGGAAGGCTCTGGAACTTGGGGCTAAGGATACTCATTTTCAGACACCGCACGGATTGGACAGAAGTGAGCATTACTCTACCGCTTACGATCTTGCACTAATTACAAAGTACGCATTAGTCAATCCAACCTTTTCAAAAATTGTTGGAACAAAATCTGCTTATATTCCTAATAGGGATTTAAACAACACTAATGAAATGCTGGGGCTGTACCCCGGAGCAGATGGTGTTAAAACCGGGTTTACCGGCCAGGCCGGAAGGTGTCTGGTAACTTCAGCGACCCGAAATAACTGGAGAGTAATTTCGGTGGTTTTAAACTGTGCTACCAGGACCAAAAGGGCTCAGAGCAGTAAGGCAATACTTGACTATGCTTTTGACAATTATAAAAGGTATAGGCTTCTCAAGCAGGGGCAGGAAATTATCAAAATACCTGTTATAAAGGGTGTGGCAAAATCCGTTTCGATAAAGGCTGTAGATGATATAAGCATGCCTCTGAGGCAGGATGAGGTGGATACACTGGAAACGCAGGTTGAAATGGAGGAAAGTTTAGCAGCTCCTGTGCAGGCAGGTGTAAAAGTGGGTACCATCAAATACTTCTCAAACGGTAAAGAAATTGCTCAGTCTAGACTTGAAACCGGCGAAGAAATCCAACGAAAGGGTGTGTTTGATTATATGATTCAGATTTTGTACAGGTGGGAAAAGTTAATGAGGTTTGAGGGCTGATATATAAGTAATTAACTGGAGGTTACTTTCCCAGTTAATTATTTATAGGATTTTATATAACAATCATATATACCTTGATAGTTTGGTGATAGTTTTGATATAATGACCTCGCAAATTTAAATTGCGAGGTTTAATTTATGAAAACTTTAATAATAGCCTTAAACTCCAAATTTATTCACTCATCACTGGCTCCCTGGTATCTGAAGGCTAGCTGTACAAACCAATGCGGCTTGGTGAAGGTGATGGAATTTACCATAAATGATAGCCTAGACTCCATACTTGCAGATATATATCGTGAAAGACCGGATGCGGCAGCTTTTTCATGCTATATTTGGAATATAACACATGTTATGAGGCTAGCGGAGACATTGAAAAAAATTCTGCCCGATATAAAAATTATTCTCGGTGGCCCTGAGGTATCGTTTGACGCTGAGGAACTTCTGAACTCAAACCCCTATATAGACTACATCATCCGGGGGGAAGGTGAAAGTAATTTTAAGTTGATATTGAAGCATTTGATTGACGGTACTATAAGACTTGAGGATATTGGAAACCTTACATACAGGAAGGATGGCAATGTACTTTCCAATAGTATGTGTTCGTTGATAGAAAATCTTGATTTAATACCGTCCCCATATACCGATGAAATGCTTGCGTCCCTTGGGAATAAGATAGCATACTTCGAGTCTTCAAGAGGGTGTCCGTTTTCATGCTCATATTGTATTTCTTCAACTATTGACGGGGTACGTTATCTTTCTATGGATAGGGTTAAGGAAGAACTTATAAAACTTGTGAATGCAGGTGTGAAGATGGTCAAGTTTGTGGACAGGACATTCAACTGCAATAGAGCAAGAGCTAAGGAGATTTTTAAGTTTATAATAGATAAGCTTCCTCACGGTGGGTTTCATTTTGAGGCGGCAGCGGATCTTTTTGACGATGAGATTATTGATATCCTGTCAAAGGCTCCACCGGGCTTGATACAGCTTGAAATTGGAGTCCAGACAACCAATACGGAAACCCATGAAGCAGTGGGAAGAAAAACCAGCCTGGATAAGGTTTTTGGTTTTGTGAGAAAGCTGAAAGAGTTGGGGAATATACACTTACACCTGGACTTAATTGCCGGACTGCCTTTAGAAGATTATAGCTCCTTTAAAAAGTCCTTTAATGATGTATACGGCTTAAAGCCTCACCAGCTTCAACTGGGCTTTCTCAAAATGCTAAAAGGCTCACGAGTGAGGGAAGAGGCTTCGATATATCAGTACAGATTCAGGGAGTATCCACCCTATGAGGTGCTGTGCAATAAGTATATCAGCTTTGATGAGCTTCTGGAATTAAAGGGTGTCGAAGAAATACTAGAGAGGTACTTTAATTCAGGTAGGTTTACATTTTCCCTTGAGTTTATGATAAAGGATTTTTTTGCTTCACCTTTTGATTTTTACTATGATTTCTATTTGTATAACATGAATATAGGCTATTTGGATAGGTCGATTTCAAGCAGGGAGTGTTATACTGTACTTTATGAATACTTGAAAACTATAGTACCCGCAGATAAGATGAAGATACTAAATGAATTGCTTAAGTTTGATTTTCTTGTTTCCGATAAATCAAATAACCTGCCTGAGGGGGTTGAAAGGCTGGTCTGTCGTGATTTTAACGAAAGTTGCTTTAGCTTTCTGAAAAATGAGGACAATATAAAATGCTATCTTCCGGGATATGAAGGTGTACCGGCAAAGCAGATATTTAAGCAGGTGCATTTTGAAGTATTTAGCTATAATGTTATTGAAATAACGTATTGTAATATAAATACCCAAGAACAGGAGACGGCTATTTTATTTAACTATAAAAACAGAGACAAAGTAACAGGTTTGTTTGAACACAAAAAAGTCCGTATATGATATGGTGGAGGTTATACATGGATAAGCGTGAAATCAGCGAAATACTGAATGACATTGGAGTACTTCTTGAGATAAAGGGTGAAAGCTTTTTTAAATCAAAAGCCTATTATGAGGCTTCAAGAACCATAGAATTATTGGAGGAGGATATTGAAACTTTAGTAAAAGAGGACAGGCTGAAGGACATTAAGGGCTTTGGTGAAGCACTGACCAAAAAGATTAGTGAACTGGTTCAGACAGGCAAACTGGAATACTATGATGAGCTTAAGAAGTCAATTCCCCAAGGATTGATGGAAATGCTCAGGATACCCGGGCTTGGACCCAAGAAGGTAAGGGCTATTCATGAGCAGTTGGGTATTGACTCTATAGGTGAGCTTAAATATGCATGTGTTGAAAACAGACTTAGAAAGCTTCCCGGTTTTGGCGACAAAACACAGCACAAGGTGCTTGAGGGGATTGAAAACCTGGGAAAGTACGCAGGGAGATATCATTATCCGTTCGCTGAGGCTATGGCTGATGAGATAACTACATCTTTAAAAGCTAGCGGACTTATTATAAGGTGCAGTGAAGCAGGAAGCTTAAGGAGAAAGAAGGAAATTGTAAAGGATATTGATATTATTGCAAGCAGTGACCGCAGTCAGGAGGTTATGGAAGTTTTTACAACCCATCCGCTGGTTGTGCAGGTTACTTCAAAGGGGACTACCAAGTCCAGTGTGGTACTGGCTGGAGGGATAAACGCAGACTTGCGTGTGGTAAGCGATGAAGAATACCCTTACGCCTTACACCATTTCACCGGTAGTAAAGAACATAATACAGCCTTAAGGCATATAGCAAAGCAGGAAGGTATCAAGGTAAACGAGTACGGTCTCTTTAGGGGAGAAGAACTTATTAAATGCAGAAGTGAAGAGGATATTTTTAAGGTATTCGGTATGTCCTACATACCGCCTGAACTCAGGGAAAATAACGGTGAGCTTGAGGCTGCAGCCAGTGGGGGCATACCCCGATTACTGGAAATGCAGCACATTAAGGGTGTTTTTCATGCCCATTCCAATTACAGTGACGGATCAAACACCATTGAGGAAATGGTGAAGTACTGTATGGATAAGGGCTACAAATACCTCGGTATTACCGACCATAGCCAGACTGCTTATTATGCCGGAGGCCTTAAAGTTGATGATATAAAGAGGCAGCATGAGGAGATTGATAGACTGAATGAAAAGTATGCCGGCTTTAAAGTGTTGAAGGGTATAGAGCTTGATATACTGCCCGACGGAAGTGTAGATTATGATGAAGATACGCTTGAGTGCTTTGACTTTACTATAGCTTCAGTTCATTCGTCCTTTAAAATGGATGAGGATAAAATGACCGAAAGGGTAATAAAAGCCATAAAAAACAGGTTTGTAAATATACTTGGACATCCGACAGGCAGGCTGCTTCTGTCAAGAGAACCATTTAAGATTAGCATGACTGAGATAATAAATACTGCTGTTGATGAGGGAGTGATACTTGAAATAAATGCAAACCCTCACAGGCTTGATCTGGATTGGCGCTTTTGTAAGGCTGCAAAGGAGGCTGGGTGTAAGTTTGTCATTAGTCCCGATGCCCATATGCTCGATGGGATTGACGATATGGTGTATGGAGTAAATATCGCAAGAAAAGGCTGGCTTACAGTAGAGGATGTAATAAATACCATGGATTTGTCGAAGATGGATAAGCTGTTTAGTAGGTAAACACTGCTGTATTAAATTATATTGAATATAAGAAAAAATTTTAGTAAAATAGCTATAACATGACAATTTTGTGAGGAGAGATGAGAATGGCGAGAAAGAATGATGTTACAAAGGTGCTTTTAGATGAGAGTGAGATTCCAAGGCAGTGGTACAATATTGTAGCAGATATGCCGAATAAGCCGGCTCCAAACTATAGCCCAATGACCGGTAAACTGGCTACTTTGGAGGAAATGGAGGTCATTTTTCCAAGGGAAATCATCTTACAGGAGGGTACTACCGATAGATGGGTGGATATTCCCCAAGATGTAAGAGAAATGTACCGTCAGTGGAGACCTACTCCTCTTTACAGGGCAAGGAGTTTGGAAAAAGCTTTAGGTACTCCTGCCAGGATTTATTATAAATATGAAGGGACCAATGCTACAGGAAGCCATAAGCTGAATACTTCCCTTCCACAGGCCTACTATAACAAAGCAGCAGGGATAAAACGTTTGGCTACAGAGACAGGAGCCGGGCAGTGGGGAAGTGCACTTAGTCTTGCATGTAACCGTTTTGATCTTGAATGCACAGTATATATGGTTAAGGTGAGCTACCAGCAGAAGCCTTACAGGCGTTCGTTCATGAATACATTCGGTGCTAATGTAGTAGCCAGCCCTAGTAACCTTACTAACTGCGGTAAATCCATACTCGAAAAAGACCCCGATTGTACGGGAAGCCTTGGAATAGCTATAAGTGAGGCAGTTGAGGATGCGGCTACACATAGTGATACAAATTATGCATTGGGTAGCGTACTTAATCATGTTTGCCTACATCAGACAATTATAGGGCTTGAAGCAAAAAAACAGATGGAAATGATAGACGAGTACCCCGATGTTATATTTGCATGCTGCGGCGGTGGAAGTAACTTTGCGGGTATAACCTTTCCGTTCCTGATGGACAAGTTTAAGGGTTCCAAGGTAAGAGCGGTTGCAGTAGAGCCTACAGCATGTCCTACACTTACCAAAGGCGTATTTGCTTATGATTACGGCGATACTGCAAAAGTTGCGCCAATAACCAAAATGTATACATTAGGCCATGATTTTGTACCTGCAGGAATACATGCAGGGGGCTTAAGATACCATGGAGATTCCCCTATAGTCAGCCAGCTTTATCATGATGGAATAATAGAAGCCCAGGCGTATGGTCAGAAAGCTGTGTTTGATGCAGCTGTACTTTTTGCCAGAACCGAGGGTATAGTACCTGCTCCTGAGTCCTCCCATGCGATTAGAGCAGCAATCGATGAGGCTTTAAAAGCCAAGGAATCCGGTGAAGAGAAGGCCATACTCTTCTGCCTTAGCGGTCATGGATACTTTGATTTCACTGCATATGATAATTATTTTAGCGGAAAGCTTGAAGATCTTGAGTATTCTGAGGAAGCTGTTAAAGCAAGTATTAATAACTTACCGAAAATTGGCGAATAATTAACAATCTACATATAATAAAAAAATCGGCTGTTTTCAGCCGATTTTTTTATCTCGGTATCAATCGTAATTCCATCCAATCAAAAGCTATCCAATCGTTCGGACCCGCTGTTGAAGTATTGACTATCACTACTCTGTTATTCCTTCTTAAGTTTGGCACATTAAAGGTTAAAAGTCGCCAGTTGGTAAATCTGCTGCCGGCAGGTACACCATGTTCTAATGGCAGCTGCCCGGTGTGTACCACGGTACCGTTTATGGTAATTCTGGCAGAATACCGGCTTACAGGTACATTGGAGTGGTCGTCAAGTACCGCACGGATTATCAACTGTGCTCTGAGGTTGCCGGGTACAAAAAGGAATGGAGGAACTTCAAAAGTCCATACCCCTCTATTACCTGTATAAAGAATATCGGAGTTACCGCTTGGGTTTCCGTAGTTGGGGTATGCTGTCAATTCTTTAAATAAAGTAACGTTTGCAACTGCCGGATTGTCACTAAGTATTGGTGGTGGATCATTGGCATTTGCTGTTGCGGGCTTGAAGTCTATACCGTCTTCATCTTCCATACTATCCATATAATCTATATTGTCCATTCCCGGCATCATTGGATAACCCATTGCAGGATACCCGGACATTGTAGAAGGGCTAGGGGGCATTATGTATGGAACATAGGGTGAAGGGGTAATTTGTTGTGGGTATGGCATACCCATTGGAGTGTTTACCATAGGCTGGGTTAACTGTGGACATGGCATACCCATTGGAGCGTTTACCATAGGTTGGTTTAAATGTGGGCATGGCATACCCATTGGAGCATTTCCCATAGGCTGGGTTAACTGTGGACATGGCATGCCCATTGGAGCGTTTATCATAGGTTGGTTTAAATGTGGGCATGGCATACCAAGTGGAGCGCTTATCATAGGTTTAGTCGGTTGTGGACACGGCATGCCTACAGGAGCACTTACCATGGGTTGAATAGGCTGTAGTGGTGGCATCACAGGTGGTGCAGGTGGTGTCGGTTGAACGGACTCGGTAATTTGTTCAACCGGCTGCACAGACTCAACTATAGGCTGCTCAGGCTGTAAAGGTGATGTAACTGGAGGCATAGGCATACTTTTCCGATTAACTGGTGAAAATGGGTGACGAGAATATGGTCCCATTATTTATTTCCTCCTTTTTATAGGATATGAGCATAAAATTAAAATATTAAGCTATTTCAATTCATAATATGCTGAGGAAATACGTTGGGTTACCAAAGTTTGCTAAATTATAAACATAAAGATAGCACAAATTGAAGGTTGGCATTGCAGTCATATTACTGTTAAATAGATTTTTAACAGATTACCGGCTCCAAAATGTGCTGTTTTATTGCTTATCCTTTTATAGACAGTGAGAAATACTAATTAGCTTCACTGGGTGTAGCAGGTGTATCTTCAGTTTTTTCGGAAAGACGTATTGTATACCGTGTTACCGTATCGTGAGACACCGATATATCAAATGACGAAGGTGGTAAGTAGTCTTTGGGCAATTTGGATTCGGGAAAGCTTATTTTATAGTTCCCCTCATTTATCTTGAATACAGCTATACCTTCCGCGTTAGTATAAGAAAGTACTTTGTCAGGCAGCCCGGGGGCAAGAACCAGACCTTCAATTTCAAGCATAACATCAGGAACAGGCTTGTTATCTTTATCCAGTACTTCTATTTCTGCAATACCCCACATCTGCTTATAAGTTTCATCTATTGTTTCAAGATTGATGGTGATAATGGTAGTACTTGCCGATTTCAGGTCAAAGGAAAATGGAGCCGGTAGCTGATATTCTGCCGGGAAGGAGGAGGATGGGAAGTTAAGCCTGAAGGTGCCTTTATCCAGTACAAACTTTGCTATGCCGTCCTCACTTGTTGCTGTGAATTCATTAAAATGCTTTTTGGACACGGCTGAATCTCCTGCAATATTTATCCGTACACCTTTTACAGGGGTTGAGGTTTTGCTATCCAGAAGTTTTACCTGTAAAGAATAAATAGCATCGTTTTTAGCAGCGATTACCTGGGTTACTGTATTGGAATTAGTTAATCGTGCCAACAGTGTAGGGAAATCATTTGATTCAAAATCTTTTCTAATTGTAACATATTTATAGCCTACAGCGGTTAGGATTAGAGTAAATAAAATCCCATAAGCTGAATACCTAAGCAGTTTGCGATTGCCATGTTCCGGCTCATGGTTGCTCACATGCTCCCCTGGAAAGGTAGACGGAAAAAACCGCGGAAGAGAGAATAATCCGAAAGAGAGGGCTAGGATCAGTATTCCCGGTACTATAAGCATGAGCGATGTGTAAAAAGTACAGCTGCGTATATATGAAATTATTACCCCGTTTTCCATTGGTATTGAGTTTGTGATAGGCTCTAGCACTCCAGTCAGTATTATAAATGTGTATAAAAGGAGTGCTATACCGGTTATAACACTCAAAACACCGCATGAAATCAATGTAGCACCTAACCACCTTGTTATATCAAGAAACTTTTTGCATAATACCAGCCCCATAAAAAACAGGAGTAAAAAAAGCAGCAGTAAAAAACCTGGAATTTTATCAATTATATAATAAATTAATTTTAATCCCATAAAGTAGTGGGTGATATCGTTCCTGTCTATGTATAACAATACTGCACTTAGGTTGATTTTTTCAATTTTGGTTAGCATTTGTGATGAAGGAGTTTCACTTGTAGCTGCACTTGTGGAGCTTGGCTTTGAATCACCTTGCCGAGTATTGAAATAAATATCGGGCAAGAATGTTCTTTCCCCTCGGCAGTATTTAAAAATACCTTCCCTAATGGAATCAAGGTTAACTTTTACCATTTCAGGGGTAAGAGAGTTCTCCAGCAGTACAAAAGTATCTTTGTGCTGGTTATAGTTCTCGGGAGACTCCTTTTTGAAGTTATCTATAAAGCCTTTCATTGAGTTATTTAAAATATTGCGAGTATGGGAATAGACCTCGTGCTTCTCAAATAAATATTTGTGAAAACCGGGGTTTAATAGGCCTGCATTAATGCTTACAGTAGTTTGTATAACAAATAAAAGTATTCCGGCTATAATAGCCGTCATTATATAAGTAATTTTTCTAAAATATTTCCACGATGGCCTCATTGGTTTCTCCCTCCCAAATTGAAGGTTAATTTGTATTTACCGCATTAAATGGTTTTTTAAACTTAAAATATTCAAGATAAACTCAGGGATTTCTAAAAAATGCCCAAAGCATCGGGCAATCGGTAAGTTTAAGCTACTAAAATTATAACACTATTTACTTGCTTTGGATTGAGAAAAATATTCCATAAACTTAACAAAATCTAATTAATGCCGATTTTTTCAAGATATCTGCATTTTAATGATAATTTCTAAATTAACATGTAATTAGAGTAATATATATAAAAATCCGTAATATTATGAAAATATACACAGTAAAAAATGGAATCTATAAAGGGGAGTACTGTGCAAATTGCAGTACAAATCAATTTTTTAAACCATAGTATTCCTCAACGGAATTCTCTTCGAGCAGCGGTGCACAATAACCAACTATGTGCATTTTTAACATTTCGCGCAGTTGTGATTCAAAATGTTAGGAAGCACTGGTTAACGATACGTGAAGCGGGTTCTACTATGGTGTATCGTTAAAATTCTATGCCGCATAATAGAGGCATTATGGTAGGTAGTGTAAAAGTCAGTCCAATTTTATTTTAATTGGTATTTTTACGCTGATAAAAGGAGGGTCAACGAAAATGACAAAGCTTGATATTTCAAGTATCATACTTAAGGATAGGGAAGAAAGAAGAAGTGATCACTTCGAGGGTACATTCCTTGACTATTTCGAAAAGGTAAAGGAAAACCCAGATTTACCGATCCTGGCACACCAAAGGCTATACAACCTCATGACGGAAAAAGGGGTGGAGATAATTCGGACGGACGAGAGCCCCAGACTTCGAAGGATTTATGGAAATGATATAATAAAGAGATATAAATTCTTTGAAGATGATTTTTTCGGCATAGATAAGACAGTAATGAAAATCGTAAGATATTTTCATTCTGCAGCTATGGCGGGAGAAGAATCAAGACAGGTACTATACCTTGTAGGGCCGGTTGGAGCGGGTAAGTCATCACTTATGGAAGCTCTGAAAAGAGCCCTTGAATCAGCTGCTCCGATTTATGCCATTAAGGGTTGCCCTATGAGAGAAGAACCTCTCCATCTTGTGCCTAAACACTTGAGAAAAGAGTTTGAAGAAATACTTAAGGTAAAAATAGAGGGAGATATTTGTCCGATATGCCGATATAGGCTCAAAAATGAGTTCAATGGTGAGTTTGAAAAGTTCCCTGTAGAAACAGTAGGTTTTTCAATAAGGTCCAGAAAAGGGGTAGGTGTTGTACCCCCTGTTGATCCCAATAATCAGGATACCTCCATACTGACAGGCAGTGTAGATATATCAAAAATCGACCTTTATGCTGAGGACGACCCGAGGGTATTATCACTTAATGGTGCTTTTAACGTAGGGAATAGAGGTATTGTTGAGTTTATAGAAGTATTTAAGAACGAGACTGAATACCTTCATACAATGATAACCGCTACTCAGGAAAAATCCGTACCCTCACCGGGTAAAGGCTCTATGATTTATTTTGATGGGGTAATTCTTGCACATTCAAATGAAGCAGAATGGAATAAGTTCAAATCCGACCATACAAATGAAGCTATATTAGATAGGATTGTAAAAATCGAGGTGCCCTACTGTCTTGAGCTGAATGAAGAAATAAAAATATATGAAAAAATATTGAAAAAGAGTAAATTTAAAGCTCATATAGCACCTCATACAATAGAAGTGGCATCAATGTTTGCTATTCTTACAAGGCTCGCTCCCTCCAATAAAGTAGATACAATGACGAAGTTGAAAATTTACAATGGTGAAGAAATAGTAGAGAAGGGTATGACCAGGAAAATAGATATATTCGAGTTGAAGGACGAAGCCCAGAGAGAGGGCATGTCAGGTATTTCAACCAGATTTATTATGAAAACTCTTGATACAGCTTTGTCGGAATCGGAGCATAACTGTATAAACCCCATTTCGGTAATGGAGACTCTTGTAAAGAATGTTAAGGAGCTTGCAATAAGCGATGAAGAAAAAGTAAGGTACCTGAGGTTCATACAGGATTCTATAAAGAAAGAATATGGAAAGATTCTCGAAAAAGAAGTAACCAAAGCATTTATCCACGGTTATAGGGAGCAGGCGGAGAGCTTGTTTAACAACTATTTGGATCATTCTGAGGCATATGTAAACAAAACAAAGATAAAAGATAGCAATACCGGAGAGGAACTGGAACCGGACGAAAAGTTCTTAAGGTCTATTGAAGAACAGATAGGTATAACCGATTCGGCAGCTAAAGGGTTTAGGGCTGATGTCACTTCTTATATGTTTTTTGTGCTAAGAAATGGCGGAACGCTGGATTATAACAGCTATGAACCTTTAAAAGAGGCTATTGAAAAGAAACTGACCGCCTCGGTAAAAGAGTTGAGCAGGGTCATAACTCAGGCTAAAGTCAGAAATAAAGACCAAAGCGAAAAATATAATGCTATGGTTGAAGAAATGAAGCAATATGGTTACTGTGACCACTGCTGCAATGTAATCCTAAAATATGCCGCAAATAATTTGTGGAAAGACTAAGATAGTAGGCTATATAGGTTAAATAGGCAATACAAGTAAGAATGTACTGCCTATTTAACTGTATCCCGCAAAGCTTAATAGCCGATTTGGGGTGATTATCTATGGCAATTTTTAAAGAGTACGGCAGCGGCGGAAAAGATCGCTCTGCAGAAGATAGAAGACGCCACAGGGAACTGGTTGAGGAATCTATTAAAAAGAATATTGGTAATATTATCGCCGAAGAGAGTATTATAGGTCAAAGCAAGGATAAAAAAATCAAAATCCCTATTAGAAGTATAAAAGAATACCACTTTGTTTACGGTAAAAATAAATCGGGAACAGCTTCAGGGGATGGAGATGAGAAAAGGGGAGACAAAGTCGGCGAGGACAAAATGGGCAAAAAGGGTCAAGGCGATGGAAAAGCCGGTAATGAAGAAGGGGAGGAAATCTACGAAACAGAGATAACCATTGAGGAATTGGTTAAGTACCTGTTTGATGATTTGAATCTTCCTGATATTGATAAAAAGAAAATGGCAGAGCTGGAGAGCATAAAAAGCCTTAAGAAAATTGGTTATCAGCGTAAAGGTATACCGCCAAGGCTCGCTAAAAGAAGGTCTGCTGTTGAAAAAATAAAGAGAAAGCAAGCATATTTACGCAGTATGAAAGAGCTCGAGGACGATGATATACAGCAAGATGAAGCTGCCGAGGAGGTAGTTGATGGGATAGATCTACCCGATAAACAGGAATTTAGGCGCTTTCCCTTTATGGAGGATGATCTTAGATACCATAGGGTAAGAGTTGATCACAAAAGGGATTTCAATGCAGTTGTTATATGCATTATGGATGTGTCCGGTTCTATGGACCAAACGAAAAAATATCTTGCAAGAAGCTTTTATTTTCTTCTGTATCAGTTTATACGTCTCAAATATGCTAATGTGGAAGTAGCCTTTGTAGCCCATACTACAACGGCGAAAGAGGTTAATGAAAACGAATTTTTCCACAGAGGAGAATCAGGTGGAACTTATATAAGTAGTGGATATGAGAAAGCTCTTGAGATAATCGAACAAAGATATAACCCTGTTAATTGGAATATTTATGCTTTCCACTGTAGTGACGGGGACAACTGGACAGAGGATAATAAAAGAGCTGTGGAGTATGCTCAGAAGCTATGCGGTGTTTGTAATCTTTTCGGTTATGGTGAGATAGTCCCGGGGTACTATAGCTCAAGCAGTACAATAAAATATGAGTTTCAGAAACATGTAAAAACCAAAAATTTTGCAATTGTGACAATGACTAAAAAGGAAGATGTGTTGCCCGGATTGAAAAAGCTTCTAGAAAAGGAAGGCGAGTAAAGGTTTCTGATGTAATAATTCACGGAGGCTCAATAAAGTTAGATCCCTCGGCTATACATGAGGGATGGGGGTGGAATACAAAATGAGCGATTACAGCTTGAAGGAAATTGAACAGTGGAATGAACGTATAGAGGAAATTGCCCGGGACTTTGGGCTTGAATACTACGAGCAGGAGTTTGAAATATGCAGCTATGAGGATATGATCTGCTACGAGACCTATGTAGGTATGCCGTCACATTATCCCCATTGGAGTTACGGTAAGGCATATGAGAAGACAAAGACACTTCATAAATATAACCTATCAGGGTTACCCTATGAGATGGTAATAAACTCAGATCCTTGTATAGCCTACCTGATGAAAGACAATACGCTTCTGCTTCAGGTATTGACAATAGCCCATGTATACGGACATAACGATTTCTTTAAAAATAATAGATTGTTCAAGGTGGGGACCAGGGCAGATTATACGGTAGAGATGTTTAAAAATCATGCCAGCCGGGTGAGAGATTATATAGCTGATCCGGGCATAGGCTATAAAAGGGTCGAAAGGATATTGGATGCTGCTCATTCTATAAAATTCCACACTTCAAGGGTTATAGGTGAGAAAAGGGTTTCGGACAGTGAAAAAATAAAAATACTTTTGGAAAGAGTTCAGAAGCCAAAGAGCGAATATCCTTTACTTGAGCCTAAAGAAAGAAAAGAAGAGGCTTTACCCGATTTTAAGAAAATACCTATAGAGCCTGACGAGGATTTACTGTGGTTTATATCTGCATATGGCAGACTGACAGAGTGGGAAAGGGATATCATCAATATAGTAAGAGAGGAAACCCTCTATTTTCTCCCACAAATCGAAACAAAGATAATGAATGAGGGATGGGCCAGTTTCTGGCACTATACCATATTAAACAAGCTTAATCTCCCCCAAAATCTGCATATGGAATTCCTCAAAAGGCACAATCAGGTAATTAGGCCTCATCCTGGGGGAATAAACCCATACTATATAGGTTTCAAAATTTTTGAGGATCTAAAAAATAAATTCAGCAATGATCCTAAAAAAATATTTGAAGTACGTGAGCTTGAAAGAGACCAATCTTTTATAAGAAGATATTTAACCCAGGAATTGTGTAATGAAATGAATCTTTTTGAATATGTCAAGGTTGGAAACGAGTATATCATATCCGAAGTATCCGATGACAGTGGGTGGAGGAAGGTAAGGGATACCCTTGCAGCCTCTGTGGGTATGGGAAGTATACCTGTAATAAAGATCAACGAATGGGTACAAAAAGATAATACACTTGTATTGGAACACCAGTATGATGGCAGAGAATTGGAACTTAGCTATGCGTATGAAACTTTGAAGCAGGTTGCAAACCTCTGGGATGGTAAGGTAATGCTCGAGACGTTTATAGAAAATAAGAGAAAGGTAATTATTTGCGATGAGCAGAAGAAGGTAGTTATGGCAAACGCATAAATACTATAATAACTTTAACAAAAGCCGCTCTTAATTGAGAGAATTTGATGTTTCTCTCTGTTGAATGCGGCATTTTTATTTATAATTATAGTACTATTGATTTTTTACCATATGTGGTAATATATAATTACCTAGTGCTTTTTAATATTACAAATATTTTGATTCTAATGTTAAAAATGCACTTCCTTGATTGTAGTACCTTGCTGCCATATAAATTGCGATAATGATATTACAAGGAAAAATTTGATTATCGCAATATAACTTAAGGTAACAAATTACAAAAAAGATTTAGGGAGAACTTCGTTGTAGATTCTTTTTTGCAATTTATCATAGAAACGAATTCTGTTACAAGGCACTAGTTTAAAACCAATAAAGGGAGAGTATACCCTATGGACCTTACAGGCATAACAGTAAACAATAGATATAATCTGCTGGAACAGTTGGGTGAAGGCGGAATGGGAGTTGTTTACAAGGCTTATGATAATAAAAGTGGTAACCAAGTTGCAATTAAACTGATGAAGGATAAAGTCACGTCTACTTATATAGAGGATTTAATAAGGTTCAAAAGGGAAATAGAGATTGTAAGCGACTTTAGCCATTTCAATATTGTTAAAATTTTTGATATAGGAGAGTTTGACAATAGGCCATATATAGTAATGGAGCTTCTGCAGGGGGAAAGTCTATACGATTTACTTCAGAAAGGAAGCAGGGTCGGAAGAGAAAATGCCTTAGAGATAATAAAGCAGCTGGCAGATGTTTTGAATTATATCCATAGCAATGGAATTATTCATAGAGATATAAAACCCGGTAATATATTTCTCGTGAAATACAGTAAAACACTTACCATAAAGCTCCTGGATTTTGGCCTTGCCCAAATAATGGAGCTTAGAGAGATAAAGGACTGTAAGGAGGTTGCCGGTACCTTTGGTTATATGTCTCCCGAAGCAGCAGGAATATTGAATAAGAAGATTGATGAGCGGAGTGACTTATATTCATTAGGTGTTATACTTTACCACCTGCTTACAGGCAGGAGGCCTTTCGAGGGTAACGATTTAAGTACACTACTCCATAAACAAGCAGCATTTGTTCCGGTAGAGCTTAGAAGAGTTAATTCTGATATTCCCCATGTTTTGGAAGAAATAACCATGAAGCTTCTGATTAAGGACCCTGATATGAGATATCAAAGTGCCAGAGGGTTACTCTATGACATCCAAAGATTTATTCAGGGTCAAAGAGATTTTACAATAGGTGAAAAGGATCAGAAGTTAAAGCTGACATATCATACGTCGGTGGTTGGTAGAGAAGAGGAGATAAATAAAGTCAAGAAGGCTATCTGTGAAGCAGAATTGGGAAAGGGTAGAGTTTTTCTGATAGGCGGCGAGGCTGGAATAGGTAAAAGCAGGCTTGTTGAGGAAATTAAAAGCTATGTATATGAGAATAAAGGGATTTTCCTTAGAGCAAGATGTCTTAACCATGATAATAAGACCCCTTATCAACCGTTTAAAGACGCAATTGATGAATATATAAATCTGCTTAATAGAATGGAAAAAGAGGCAGTTCAACGAGAAATACGCAGAATTAAAGATGTTATAGGTGATTTAGGTGAGATTGTAGCAAGCCTTAATCCTCAAATAGAGGGTTTGCTGGGAGAAAATAGGAAGCTTGTGAAACTGGATCCTGAAAGAGAGAGCCAGAGACACCTTATGGTACTTACCGATTTTATATGCAGCCTTGTTGATAGAAAGACAGTATGCGTGTTGTTTATTGATGATCTACAGTGGTGCGATATGGGTAGCCTGAATCTACTGGGTGAGATTTTAAATAAAATATCCTCCACCAACTTAATGATCATAGGTACTTACAGGGATAATGAAGTAGATACAAAGCACGGGCTGGAGAAAATCAAATCAGACTGTCAGGCTAAAGGACTTCCTCTTGAAAATTTAAAACTTATGCCTTTAGACAGAAAAGGCGTAAATAAGCTGATTGGCAACATCCTCTGTGTGAAAGAGGACAAAGCTATAGGGCTTACAGAGTATATACTTAATAATACAAACGGCAATCCGTTCTTTATAATAAATTTATTAAGAGAGTTAGTTGAGAATAATGTATTGACGTGGAAGGACGGTTGTTGGCAAGAGAATTGGAATAGATTAAAATCTATGAAATTCCATTCTAATATCCTTGATATCATTCTAAGAAGAATAGACAATATGACACCGGAACAAATTGATTTGCTTAGCAAAGCGGCTATAATAGGTAGGGAGTTTGAGACGGACATGCTGTATAGGCTTACATGTTTGAGCAGCGATAAGGTTGTGAGCTATATAGACGAGTTTATATACATGCAGATGGTGGAAGTGTCAGAAGAAAAGGGTAGGATGTTGTTTACCCACGATAGGATAAGAGACGCCTTCTATTACAGGCTTCAAGAAGAAGAGAAACGGAAAATTCACTTAAGCGTGGCAAGGGTAATTGAAGCTATGAATAGAAATTGCCTGAATGAGGTGGTGTTTGACCTTGTACACCATTATGTAGAAGCAGGAGATGTGGAAAACGCGCTAAAGTATGTAATTCCTGCTGCGGAAAAGGCACGTATATCCTATGCAAATGAGGAAGCAATAAAGTACTATAACACAGCGATGAAGCTAATGTGTGCCCATGGCATGGAAGGTTCATCGGAATGGCTAAAAGCAAAGGAAGAACTTGCAGAGGCGTATCTTGTTATAGGAAAGAATGATGAGGCTATAGAAATATTGGAGTATATACTTTCTATAATCACCGATTCATTAAGAAAGGCTTCGGTATATAATAAGCTGGGTGTGGCTTATTTTAAAAAAGGAAATTTTGCAGAGTGTGAGGAAAAACTTGGAAGAGGCTTGGAATTTCTCGGGGAGAAAATTCCACGGGGTAAGCCGCAAGTGGTAGTTGGCTCCATAAAGGAGTTGTTGCGACATATAACACATAGTGCATTTCCACGAGTGTTTAATTATGCCGGACATAGAGAAGTAAACTCTTGCTATAAAGATATAGTTATGATGTATCATACCTTGGTATGGATGTATGCATTTAGCGATGTAAGCAAGGTAGTGCGTAATGTTCTTAGGGCATTAAATATTACCGAAGCAAAGCTAGGGAAATCAAAGGAATTAGGTATAAGCTTAAGCGGTTATTCAGTACTATGTGCAACAATACCATTATTTAAAAGAGCATTAAAATGCCAGGAGTATTCGTTAAGTATAAGAAAAGAATTGAATGATGAATGGGGTATAGCTCAGTGCTTACAATTAATGGGTGTTCACTATTCATGGAGGGGAATGCATGAGGAAAGCATAAAGTGCCTAGAGCGTTCATCGGATATGTTCCGAAAAATGGGGGATATGTGGGAACATGCTATAGTGCTTCATGTGTTGGGTTACGCATATCACTATACTTCTGATTATGAAAAAGGGATTTACTATCATAATTCTTATCTTGAGGTAAGCCGGAAAATAAAAGATACCCACGGTATTATTGCAGCACAAATAGAATTGTCCTACTGCTTTATTGAAAATGGCGGATATGAAAAAGCTGAAGAACTACTGGATAAAACTATTAAGCTTAGTAAAGAAAGCGACATGCTTTTTTCCTATTGTAGTGCTATCCTTTATAAAGGTTATTTAGAATTGGAAAAGGGTAATGTGGATAACGCTATAAGTTTCCTGGAGGAAGCTAGGGAAGTAGATAGAAAAAATGCATTTATGAAAGATTATATTATATTGCTATACCCTCATTTAGCGGACGCTTACGTAAAAAGGCTATCTAAACAAGTAGCTTTTATCGACAATAGAGAATACAAATCGGAATTTAAAAAAGTTCGTCAGTTTTGCAAAGAAGCGCTGAAGAAAACAAAGCACTGGGCTAATCACTATGGTGCAGCCCTACGGGTAATGGCAAATTATTATGTCCTAGGCGGACAATACATTAAGGCAAGACAGTACTTTTTGATGGCATTAAAGCAAACTAAAACGGTAAATCGAAGATATGAGCTTGCCAAATGTTATTATGAATATGGGTATGCTTTGCAGTTGATGGGTGGAATTAACGAAGCACAGCTAAGTTGGAAAAATGCTTATGACATATTTGAAGAAATCGGCGCACAGGCATATATTGAAAAAGTACGGGGGTTAATTAACTATAGCGGCAAAGAAAAAAACTTGACGGCTGAAGGCATGTATAATGACCCATCAACGCTATACAGGCTTAAAAATGAGAGAAGAATGAGTACGGTGATAACTACCGGCAGATATATAAGTTCAATACTTGATTTAAATGAGCTTTTGGAAAAAATAATGGACTGTGCAATGGAGCTGGTAGGAGCGGAGAGAGGGATATTGCTGCTTTACCCTGAGGAAGGCAAACAAGAGCTGGAGATAAAGGTAATTAGAAATGTTTCAAAAGAAGAAATAGAAGGCAAGGAGTTTATAGCCAGCAGGAGTATTATTTCTAAAATTGAAAGTGATAAGACTCCATTAATAATATCCGATGCGTTATCCCATGATGAACTTAAAACTCAATCGAGTGTAATAATAACCGGGATACGTTCAGTTATGTGTGCACCGATAATTACCAGGGGAGAAATGTCAGGAGCTATATACCTGGATAACAGTCTGCTCAGCGGATTGTTTAATGTAGATGACCTAAATGCACTGGATTTGATATGTAATCAAGCTGGTGTGTCTATAGAAAACGCCCGGTTGTATACAAGACTAAAGCATTATTCAGAAGAAATAATTGAGTCGAGAGATGAAATCGCTATATGGAACCAGACTCTCGAGCAGCGTGTTACTGAAAGAACTGAAAAGCTGGAATTACTAAATAACCAGTTGAATATGAAAAATATTGAGTTAAAGGCTATGAATGAGCAGCTGAAGGAGTATGCA
Organism: Clostridia bacterium; assembly: GCA_026416815.1. Taxonomy (GTDB): domain Bacteria; phylum Bacillota; class Clostridia; order Acetivibrionales; family DSM-2933; genus SKW257. The sequence continues at coordinate 100,828 of JAOAEJ010000080.1, forward strand.
TCAACTGTTGAGGAGCTTGCGGTTGCAAGGGAAAGAAACCGCATGGCAATTGCGGTACATGACACTTTAGGGCATTCGATGAGTATACTTCTTAAATTGCTTGAGGCAATCAAAATAAGCCTAAAAAAGGATACTGCTAAAACTGAAGAGAAGCTTTCAAAAGCAATAGAGATTGCAAGAGAAGGTTTGATAGAGGTAAGGCGTTCGGTCTCAGGGTTAATGCCCGGGAAACTGGAGTCAACCAACCTAATAGGTGCGTTAGAGAAGCTGATATCCGATTACCAATCAAGTGGAGTTAATGTTGAATTCACAGTTGACGGTGATTTTGACCTTAGAAACCCCAGATGTTCGACTGCCATATACAGGACATGCCAGGAGGCACTTACAAATTCGCTTCGCCATGGTAAGGCCAAAAATGTAGCGATCATCCTTAAGATCGTTAAAAGCAGATTGAGGTTATTTATTGTGGATGACGGTTGTGGGTGTAAAGATATTAGCAAGGGATTCGGACTGTCGGGTATGGAGCATAGAATTAAAGAGCTTGGAGGCACTATTACATACAAATCCGATGGAGAGAACGGTTTTAATATACATGTAGAAATACCATTAGAACGATGGTAGGGCTATGAATGTAAGAGTTGCAGTATTATGTCCACTACCTAAATATTAATTTGAAAATTGCACAAAAAAATTTTATTATATTTACAAATATGATATTGTATACGGTATATTTGTAATAACACGGAGACTTAATCATGGCAGAATTCAAAACCATTACCCCGAGGGAGAGAGTACCTATGAACTTCAAAGGTAAAACAATAAATAAAAAATATGTTATTTTGGAGCAATTAGGTGAGGGAGGAATGGGCTCGGTTGTTAAAGCGTATGATGTAGCGCATAAATCTAATGTTGCAATGAAGTTCATGAAAGAGAATGTTACCTCTACTTATGTAGAGGATTTAATAAGGTTTAAACGCGAAATAGAAATTGTAAGCAGCTTCAACCATCCAAATATAATAAAAATTTTTGATGTTGGGGAATATCAAAACAGCCCTTATATTGTTATGGAATTGTTGGAGGGCGAGCCCCTTTCGGATTTTCTTGAACATGGCAAAAAAATCGGGAGGGAGAATGCTGTAGAAGTAATAAGGCAGCTTGCAGATGTACTTGATTATGTACATAATAATGGAATTATCCACAGGGATTTAAAGCCCGGCAATATCTTCATGGGTAAGTATAGCAAGGAAATTAGTTTGAAGCTTATTGACTTCGGGATGTCAATAATTATGGAGTTGGGAGAAATAAGCGGGGAAAAAGAGGTTATAGGTACCTTTGGTTATATGTCTCCTGAAGCTACTGGTATATTGAATAAGAAAGTGGATGAGAGAAGTGATTTGTATTCCCTAGGGATAATATTTTATCAGCTGCTTACCGGTAAACTTCCGTTTGAGGGTAGGGATGTAAATAGTCTGCTGCACCAGCAGGTAGCTTTAATTCCTGAGCCGCTCAGGAAGATTAACCCTGATGTGCCCGAAGTTCTTGAGGCTATAGTACTGAAGCTGCTAATGAAAGACCCGGATATGAGATATCAGAGTGCAAGGGGACTTTTATACGATATTGAAAGATACAAAAATGGTGAGTGGAATTTTACCCCTGGAGAAAAAGACGGAAAAATAAAACTAACATATCAGACAACTCTGGTAGCAAGGGAAAAGGAAATAGAAAAGATAAAAACGTTATTTAATGAGGCTAAAGAAGGGCGAGGCAGTCTGTGCCTTATAAGCGGCGAAGCAGGGGTAGGAAAGAGTAGGTTAGTAGAAGAGATAAGGGGATTTGTATATGAAAATGATGGAATATTTATAAGGGGACGTTGCCTAAATCATGAGAATAAACCTCCCTATCAGCCCTTTAAAGACGCTATAGATGAATATATAACCAAAGTGTTAAAGACGGAGAATGTTGGAAAGACAGGGCGAAGGCTAAAATCCATCGTAGGTGATTTGGGGGGAGTAGTAACCAAGCTTAATATCGGTATTGAAAGCCTGATAGGGGAAACGAAAGAGCCTGTAGAACTTGTCGGTGACAGAGAAAACCAGAGGTTTTTGATGGTGGTGTCAGATTTCATTTGTCACCTTGCTGATGAGGGTAAGGTTTGTGTACTATTCCTTGATGACCTTCAGTGGAGTGATGACGGCAGCCTAAGACTGCTGGAGGAGATACTGAGAAAACTCGATAGTTCAAACCTTTTTGTTGTGGGGACATATAGGGATAATGAGACAGGAAAAGAACATAGGTTATCCAGAATAAAAAGTGAATCAAAACTAAGGGGATATCAACTTGAAGAGATAAAGCTTTCCTCCTTTAGTCTTGATGATATAAGCAGGCTAATTTCCGGTGTACTTGGAGAGAAAGAAGAAATAGTGGGGGACTTAGCTGCTTATATACTAATAAAGTCAAATGGAAATCCATTTTTCGCAATTAATATATTGAGAGAACTGGTTGAAAATAGAACGGTGCTGTGGAAGGATGGAAAATGGGAAAAGGATATTGACAGGCTCAAAAATATGCCTGTATCCGACAGTTTGATAAATATTATATTAAAAAGGACTGAAGGACTGAGTGAAGAACAGAATGACCTTTTGTGCAAAGCTGCAATTATTGGCAGAGAATTTGATATTGAACTTCTGTACAGGCTTTCAGAGCTGAGCACCGATAAAATAGTTAGCTTTATAGATGAAACTATAGAAATGCAGCTTTTGGAGAGGGGAACTGAAAGAGGAAAGATATTATTTGTACATGATAGAGTGAGAGATGCATTTTATTATAAGATAAATGCCAATGATAAGAGAAAAATACACCTTGAGATTGCAAGAGTAATTGAAGATATGAATAGGGGTAATGAGGAAAAAGTTATTTTTGAGCTGGCTCACCACTACTATGAAGGCGGAGGTAGCTTGAAAACCCTTGAATATGTTATTTATGCCGCTGCCAGGGCGAAATCTGCATGTGCTATGCATGAGTCTATAAAGTATTATAGTATAGCGAAAAAAGTGCTTGATGTTAACGATAAAAGGGATACACCGGAGTGGATCAGGATAAATGAAGAGCTTGTACAGCTATATTGCTTAGTAGGGAAAACTGATGAAGCCATACAGTTAGCCGAAGAAATATCGCCGTTAATTAATAGATTTATTAATAAGGTAAGATTATATAAATTTATAGGCATAGCATATTTCAAGAAGGGAGAGTGGGAAAAAGGTGAAGAAAGCCAGACAAAAGCACTCGAACTGCTTGGAGAGAAAGTTCCAAGGGGTAGTAGGCAGGTAAAGCTTTTTACTCTTAAAGAGTTGATTATACATATTTTACATACACTAAGACGTGAATGGTACTTTAATAGGCAAATGGAATCCAGTGAGGAAGATCGAGAAATAATATGGGCATACCTCAGCTTACACTGGACAAACTCCCTAAGTGATTTGAATAAGCTCGCCTACTCTATCCTTAGGACGCTAAATATAGCGGAAAGCAGAGTGGGCAGGTCTCAGGTATTGGGTACAAGTATAAGCGGCTATGCAGCATTATGTATGACCGCAGGACTGTTCAACAGATCCTTAAAATATCATAACATTGCTATAAAACTGAGAAAAGAAATAGGTGATGAGTGGGGAATTGCAAAAACAATGCAGCATCTGGGTTTTAAAAACTCGTGGGAAGGAAAGTATGCTGAGAGTATAAAGTGCTTCGAAAACTGTCTTGAAGTTTACAAGCGTATTGGTGATATATGGGAAGAGGGGCTTGTATATAACGGATTGGGAAATGCATACCGTTATATAGGTGAATACAAAAAAAGTTTTGCTTATTTTAATGAATATATGGAATTAAGCCAGAGAACAGACGATGCTTTTGGGATTATTGTAGCCAAGGTTCAAAATTCCCGCTGCTATATTGAGGTAGGAGAACTTGATACGGCTGAGGAGTTGGCAAATGAGGTAATTAATTTAAGTAAGCAAAAAAAGATATGGCTTATGTATTGTTGCGGACTTATAAACCTTGGGTGCATATGTTTGGAAAGGGAGAATTATGATGAAGCAATCAAGGTTTTACAGGAAGCTAAAATATTCAATGAAAAGAATTTATTTCTGAAGGATTATACCGTCGGTCTGTATACTTATCTGGCAGAGGCATACTTGAAGAAATTTGCCGACAAGATTCTGATTACGGGGATTAAGCTTGGTTTAAGAGATAGAGCGATGCTTCGTTCAGTTTATAGGAATGCTCTGACTAAAACTCGTTCATGGGCTAATCACTATGGGTCAGCATTAAGGGCTGCTGCAAACTACTATGTGCTTATTAGGGAATATAAAAAAGCAGAAAGCAGCTTTATAAAGAGTATAGAATATCTAGGAAATATTAATAAAAGGTATGAGCAAGCTAAAAGTTATTATGAATACGGTAACTTCTTAAAAACTTTAAACAGGCGGGAAGAGGCTAAAGAGAACTGGGAAAAGGCACATAGAATATTTAATGAGATAGGAGCATTTAGATACTTTAATATATGCTCTGAGTTGCTTGGGTACAATAGTAAGGGTAAAGAATCAGAAACTAAGACCAATACTAGAGATCGGCTTATGGTGGAGCGTAGAATAGCTACGGTATTAACTACAAGCAGATATATCAGTTCAATACTGGACGTCGATGAACTTTTGGAAAAAATTATAGACGAAGCTATGGAACTAGTAGGGGCGGAGCGAGGAATTCTAATGCTCTATCCCGATGATGATGTGAAAAAACTTGAGATGAATGTGGTTAGAAATGTAACTAAAGAGGAGATTGAGAGTAAGGAGTTTATTGTCAGCAAAAGTATTATTTCTAAAATAGAGGAAGAGAAGAAATCCCTTATTATTTCTGATGCAATGCTTGATGAAAAGCTAAAAACACAATCTAGTGTTGTAGTTAACAAGATAAGATCGGCAATGTGTGCTCCTATAATTACCCGGGGGCAGATGTTGGGAGTCATATATCTGGACAGCAGTTTACTAAGCGGATTATTCAGTAAGGATGATTTAGATATACTGAATTTGATATCCAGCCAGGCAGGGGTATCAATTGAAAATGCGAGACTGTACACTAGATTAAAGCTTTACTCTACCGAGATTGAAAAATCGAGGGATGAAATTGCAAAGTGGAGTCAGACCCTTGAACAGCGAGTGATTGAGCGAACTGAACGACTGGAATTTGTAAACAACGAATTGAATATGAAAAACGCTGAACTTAGGATAATGAATAAGCAGCTTAAAGAATATGCTGTCGCTGTAGAGGAATTAGCAGTAGCCAGGGAGAGAAATCGGGTTGCAATGGCAATGCATGACACATTGGGGCATACCATGAGTATTCTGCTTAAATTACTTGAAGCCAGTAAAATAAGTTGCAGTAAGGACCCGGAAAAAACTGAAAAAGAGCTTTCAAGAGCAATAGATATTGCTAGAGAAGGCTTAAAAGAAGTGAGGCATTCAGTCTCCGGTCTAATGCCCGAAACTTTGGAAGAGGCTGGTCTTGTTACATCCTTACAGAAGCTGATTACTGACTATCAATCAAGTGGGATAAATGTTGATTTTACAGTAGATGGTATATTTGATTATAGGTGTTCAAGATATTATAACGCTATATACAGAACATGTCAGGAAGCACTTACAAATTCACTGCGCCATGGAAAGGCAAGAAATATAGCGATTATACTGAAGTTTATAAATGAAAAAGTGAGACTGTATATTGTAGATGATGGAAATGGATGTAAAGAGATAAACAAGGGATTTGGACTGACAGGCATGGAAAAAAGGATAACGGATCTAAAAGGAAATATTAGCTATACCTCTGACGGGGAAAATGGATTTAATATTTTTGTTGAATTTCCTATGGATGTTCAAGACTAACTTTTCTTATTAGGAGATATCGGCTTTTAAATAGCAGTACTGTCTTTGCAGTACCGCTATTTTTGTTATACTTTATTACTGGGTGTTCTTATCCTTATGCTCCAGTAAATTGAAATAATATCGACAATATGATTGGAAACTATAGACAGATGGTCTGGGTTTTATTTATAATACAGGTGAAGCTAAAAAAATTAGCACATAATGTGATTAAATTAGACTATTCTTTTAAAGACTAATTACTAATGTCATAATAGTTTTGTGAATTTGCCTAGAGGAGGTATCCTATGGAAGAGTACGTAAAGAAAGCAACTGAAACTGCCGAATACATAAGCGGCAGGATTAAAACCAAGCCTGAAATAGCTATAGTTCTTGGTTCGGGTCTGGGGCCTTTAGTTAATGAAATTGAAGATGTAGTTAATATTGATTATAAAGAAATTCCAAATTTTCCTCAAACAACTGTTCAGGGCCATGAGGGAAAGCTTGTAGCCGGTATGTTGAGCGGACGGCCTGTTTTGGCAATGAAAGGCAGATTCCACCACTATGAAGGGTATGATATTTCACAAGTGGCTTTTGCTGTCAGGGTTTTTAAGCTTTTGGGTATAAATGAGCTGCTTGTGACAAATGCAGCAGGAGGAATTAATAAAAGCTTTAAGCCAGGGGATCTTATGCTTATAAAAGACCATATCGGATTCTTTGCACCTTCCGCACTTAGAGGCAAAAATCTAGATGAATTTGGAACCAGATTTCCCGATATGAGTGAGGCTTACAGCAGGGCGCTTGGAGAAATTGCAAAAAAGGCAGCGGAGTCTAAGGGTTTCAATCTCCGTGAGGGGGTTTATGCTTTTGCACAAGGTCCTATGTATGAGACACCGGCTGAAATTAGAGCTTTATCAATATTAGGGGCAGATGCTGTGGGGATGTCTACCGTGCCTGAGGTTATTGCAGCAAGACATGCAGGAATGAAAGTTTTAGGTATATCGTGCATTACAAATATGGCTGCGGGTATACTTGACCAACCGCTAAACCATGAAGAGGTTATGGAGACTGCAAAAATGGTTGAGGAAAACTTTACTGCATTGGTTAAAGAAATAGTAGTAAATTGGAAATAGAGCCTGTAGAGGCTGTAATATACAAAAAATTGGAGGGTATGAAATGAAAAGCCAGATAAGAGATATAAACCTAGCGGAGTCGGGAAGACAAAAGATAGAATGGGTTAGAAAAAATATGCCGATTTTAAGAAGTCTGGAGGATGAATTTGCACAGACAAAGCCTTTTAGCGGAGTAAGAGTTACAGTATCAGTTCATCTGGAGGCTAAGACTGCATATTTGTCAAAACTGTTGGCTATCGGCGGCGGTGAGGTATCGGTTACCGGAAGTAACCCTTTGTCTACTCAGGACGATATAGCAGCAGCTCTTGCAGCAGATGGGCTGGATGTTTATGCATGGTATAATTCTACTCCCGAGGAATATCATGAGCATTTAAACCTTGCTCTTGGATACAAGCCAAATATCATTATTGATGATGGCGGAGACCTGGTTCATATGGTGCATACAAAGCGTAGAGAACTTCTTCCTCATATTATGGGAGGTTGTGAAGAAACTACTACCGGTGTAATAAGGCTTAAGGCTATGGAAAAAGAAGGCGTTCTGGCGTTCCCGATGATGGCGGTCAATAATGCGTACTGCAAGTACCTTTTTGATAACAGATATGGTACCGGACAATCGGTATGGGATGGTATAAACAGGACTACCAATCTGGTTGTAGCAGGTAAAAATGTGGTGGTAATCGGTTACGGATGGTGCGGAAAAGGTATAGCCATGAGGGCTAAAGGGTTCGGCGCTAACGTAATTATATGTGAAATAGATCCGATAAAAGCCGCAGAAGCTATTATGGACGGCTATAAGGTGATGAAAATGGATGATGCTGCTAAGCACGGGGATATATATATAACCGTAACAGGTTGCAAGGATGTTATAACAGGAGGCCATTATAAGGTAATAAAGGATGGGGCAATCCTTTGTAATGCGGGACATTTCGACGTAGAAATAAATATTCCTGAGCTGGAAAGTATGGCTGTAGAGAAGCAGGAGCAGAGAAAAAACATCATGGGGTATAAAATGTCTGATGGCAGATGGATAAATCTCCTTGCGGAAGGACGTCTTGTAAACCTAGCTGCCGGAGACGGACATCCTGCTGAAGTTATGGACATGAGCTTTGCACTTCAAGCCTTAAGTGCCGAATATGTACTTAATAACTACAGGAAGCTAGGCAATAAGGTCGTGGATATACCTGCAGAAATCGATAACAAAGTAGCGATGATGAAGCTAAAAGCATGGGATGTGAGCATTGATAAGCTGTCAGAGGAACAGAAAAAATACCTGGAAAGCTGGGCAGAATAAAAAATAGTCTGAAAGGTTTGGCCTTTCAGACTATTTTTTATTCTTGTTAGCTGTATAAATGTACTTGGTTGTAAATTGATGAATATAAAAGTATTTAACGGTTGATAATTAAATTTGGTTATTATATAATAGGCTTGGAAAAAATGGGGTGTTAATGATGGAGAAAGAAATTCTTACTATGGAGGAAGCAGCCGAGCTTTTCGGGGTAAGTGTCAAAACATTCATAAAACTGCTGAAGGAAGAGAAAGTACCTGCCAGAAAGATAGGCAGGGAATGGCGTTTTAGCAGGAATGCGTTGATAGATTGGCTATCCTCAGGAGATTCCCAGGCCTATTCTGCCAGTGAAGGTGACCCAAGAGATTTTTTTGATGAGGTAGCACCGGAATGGGAGGAGATTAGGAAGAGTTATTATGATGAATCAATAAAGAACAGCCTTATAAACCTTAATATACTGGATAAAAATATGACCGTTATAGATTTGGGTGCAGGAGATGGTTATATATCCAGGGCTATTGCAAAGTTTGTAAAAAAAGTTTTAGCTGTTGATATCTCCAGAGAAATGCTGAAGGAACTCAAAAAAAAGGCTAAAGAGAGCAGTATCAGGAATATTCAAACCGTAGAGAGTGATGGGCAGGAAATCCCGGTGGAAGATGAAGCTGTTGATATGGTTTGTGCCAGTATGTATCTGCACCATATGGATCAGCCTGAGGTTGCTTTGAAAGAAATATACAGGGTTATGAAATATGGTGGAAAGATATTTTTAGCAGACTTCTATGAACATAGGGATAGAGACATGAAAGAGAAAATGCATGATGTATGGTTAGGCTTTAAGCAGCTGCAGATAAAAGAATGGTTAGTAAACTCAGGTTTTAGCGGCATTTGTATAGAAGACCTGCCCGAAATTACATCAAAGGATAAGAGCCTGGCAAAAAGCATATTTATATTGACTGCTATAAAGTGAGTCGAAGGAGGATTTATATGGGTAAAGTCTTGGTTTGCGGTTCTATAGCTTATGACAATATAATGGATTTTCCCGGACTTTTTAAAGAACACATATTGCCTGAAAAAGTACATGCACTTAATCTGAGCTTTATGGCAAATAGCCTTAAAAGGGTTAGAGGCGGTACAGCACCCAATATAGCCTACAATCTCGCTCTTTTGGGAGAGAAGCCTGTAGCATTGGGGACAGCAGGAAAGGATTTTATCGAATATAAGGAATGGTTGATTCAAAATGGTATAGATACAAGCTATATAAGAGTGTTTGATGATGAGTCTACTGCTACATGCTTTATCACAACTGATTTATCAAACAATCAGATTACCGGATTCTACCCGGGGGCTATGGTCAAAGACCCGGAGATATCCTTGAAGGAACTGGATATGGGGGATATCTCACTGGTTGCTATAGCTCCCACAGACCCTGTGGCTATGACAAAATGGGTAAAGGAATGCCAGGAGCTTGGTGTACCATATCTTTATGATCCCGGTATGCAGATACCGAGACTTTCAGGGGAAGATCTGCATAGTGGTATTTTGGGAGCTGAAATAGTTATATTTAATGAATATGAATACAGTATGATGTTGGAAAAAACCGGGCTTAGCAAGGAAGAAATTATCAACAGTGTTGAGATACTGGTAGAAACTCTTGGAGGACGTGGCTCAATTTTGAGATCGCGAAAGGACAGGGTGCATGTATCGGCAGCCAAACCTGTCAGAGTAGTCGATCCGACTGGGGCAGGGGCAGCCTATAGAGCCGGATTGATAAAGGGGTATTTTGAGAATACGTCTCTGGAAAAAGTGGGGAAATATGCAAGTGTTGCTGCGGTATATGCTGTGGAGCATACAGGTAGTACCAGTCACAAGTACACCCTTGAAGAATTCTATGAACGCTATAATGAAAACTTTGCCGATTAGTTCTTAGTTTCATATAGATAGGCCGCTGCAGTCTATCTATATGAAGGTGCCTAAATAAATGAACAATACTTTGCCTGCTTACGGAGAAGATTTATTAGTGTTTAGTAGCAAACTAAAGACTGCAGGTAAGTATAATGAAAACAAATTAAACATTCAGATAACAGGGATTAATAATGATATGACAAAATATATCAAAAGAATTGTATGTGGCTATACAAGTTGTTATGTGGTTGAGGCGGATGAAAGCTGTATACTTATTGATACAGGAATTTCGGAATACTGGGAGTATTTTGAGGAAAAGTTAATTTTGCGAGGTTATCTGCCCGACAAAATAAAACTCATAGTTTTAACACACGGGCATTTCGATCATTCGGGAAACACTAATTCATTGAGAAAAAAGTATGGGATAAAAGTTGCTATGCACCCAAGTGATGCTCATATGGTGGAAAAAGGGCCGTATTTAACTCAAGAACCGAAACCATTTGAGCCTGATGTGCTCCTTTATGGTGGGCAGTCGCTAAGTCAATTCGGTATGGACGCTTCGGTTATTCATCTTCCAGGGCATACACAAGGCTCAATAGGTATTATGACAGAACAGGGGGATTTTTTTGCGGGCGATATTTTTGTTAATATTTCCAAGCCAGCACTGCCTTCCTATGCTGAAAATTATGAACAATTAATAAAAAGTGTAGAACGTTTAAAACAGCTTAGTATTAAAACAATATATCCCGGACATGGTAGAACATTTATGGCTGAAGAAATAATTGAACGTTTTTAATGGAATTAACGTTTTGTGTTTTGTTCTAGAAAATTTTACTGAAGGTCTATTATATAGTAAATAAGGAGTAATGAAACCAATGAACATATTGCTGAAAAATATGACAATTATTACTTGTGATAATACCTCAATGCTTATAAAAAACGGGAATATAGGAATAGCTAACGGTATTATCGAATTTGTAAGCACTAATAATGATGAAATACAAAAGTTTGAAGCTGACAGGATAATTGATGGTAAAAACCGTATTGTTATGCCTGGACTGGTGAACTCGCACACACATGGTGCTATGACTATCCTGAGAAATTTTGCCGATGACCTGGCACTGGAAGAATGGCTTTTCAAAAAGATATTCCCGGCTGAGGGTACACTGACACCGGAGGATGTCTATGGGGGTACGATGCTTGCAATGGCTGAGATGATTAAATCCGGTACAACTGCTTTTGCAGATATGTACCTCCATATGGAAGATGTGGCAAAAGCAGTAGTAGAAGCAGGTATAAGGGCAAACCTCTGTAGGACGCCGTTTAAGCTAAATTCCGGTGGAAAAGCTGTATTGATTGATGATAGACAGGGGTGTATAGAATATCATAGAAATCTACATAATGCAGCAAACGGAAGAATAAAGGTATACGTAGAAATACACTCTACATATTTGTTTGATGAACAAGCACTAAAGGATGCTGCCGAGCTAGCAAAACAGTTAAATACAGGTATTCACACCCATCTTTTGGAGACAACTGGAGAGCTGGAATTCAGTATAAATAAATATGGAATGAATTCTGCTGAGATTTACGAAAAATGTGGTGTGTTTGATGTGCCTACACTAGCTGCCCACTGTGTGCATTTAAAGGACAGCGATATAGAGGTCTTAAAACTGAAAGGGGTAAATGTTGCCCATAACCCGACAAGTAATTTAAAACTGGGTAGCGGTATTGCAAGAATACCCGATATGCTTGAGAAGGGAATAAACATATGCCTTGGGACTGATGGTACTGCGAGCAATAATAATCTTAATATGTTTGAAGAAATGCATATTGCAGCCTTACTACACAAAGGGGTTCATATGAACCCGGTATTAATAAATGCTAAAGAAACAATTAAAATGGCTACTGTAAACGGTGCTAAGGCGATAGGGTTTGATGGTGAGACTGGAGTTATCAAAAAGGGGATGAAGGCTGATCTGATAATATTGGATGTTGATAAGCCTCATCTGTGTCCTATGAACGATCCGGTATCCGCTGTTGTGTATTCAGCTCAAGCATCGGATGTTGATACTGTTATCATAGATGGAAATATACTGATGGAAAATCGGCAGTTAAAAACTATAGATGAGGAATTGGTTAAATATAAAGTAAAGCAAATTGCTGAAAAAAGACTGAATAGAGATTGAAAAAGATATGAAAAAAACCGTGGTTTTACATCACGGTTTTTTTACATCTATCATAATGCTAAAAAAGGGCAAAAAAAAGTCCCGTCCAGAAACTGTTACGGGATTTAGGGGAGTATAGTTAATACTCACTTATATAGTATATTTTTTCGATAAAAAATTCAAGTATTCGACTTGTTCTATTTTACGCACACTGTTCAACATGTATGAACAGTGTGTTTTTGCAGCGCATAGACCGCAAATAGAACGAACTTGATTTGGCAAGTATAGTTATTGATAGAAATCGATACGGTATGATATGATTTATGTAAACTGCGTATTTATAGAGGTAGAGGTGGATCAAACAGGAGTAGATAAGTAGAGGGATAAGGGATACCGTAGACACTTATTGAAAGGGAATGATTCCGAAGGCCGGATTTTCTCTTGGGTCTGTGCTTGGTTGCTTGGTTAACAGCCTGGTAATTGTCACTGCGAGTAGTGGAGAGCTATCTGATTCTAATTCAAGCTTACTATTACTGTGCGGGCGACTGGTATATTCCAATCGCCTTTATTGTTTGCAGTCTGATATCTAAATTATTGGGGAGAATGATATGGTAAGAGTTGTTGTTGTTGGTGGTGGCTGGGCAGGGTGTGCAGCGGCTATCAGTGCCCGCAAGGCCGGTGGGGATGTTATATTGCTTGAAAGAACCGATATGCTTCTGGGTACAGGGTTGGTTGGTGGCATTATGAGGAATAACGGTAGGTTTACTGCAGCTGAAGAAATGATTGCTATGGGCGGTGGTGATTTGTTTACGCTTTGTGACAATAGTTCAAGGCATAAAAACATAGAATTTCCAGGGCACAAGCATGCAAGCCTTTATGATATAGCCGTTATTCACGGGAGTGTTATGAACCTTCTTGATGAGTATGGAATAAAGGTGTTGTTTAAAAAAAGAATAAGCAAAGTTGCAATGAAAAATGAATCCATAATAAATGTTCAGGATGAGGACGGCAATATATTTAAAGGTGATGTATTTATCGACGCTACAGGAACTGCCGGGCCTATGAACAATTGTATGAAGTATGGTAATGGTTGTGCAATGTGCATATTAAGATGTCCAAGCTACGGCGGCAGGGTAAGTCTTGCAGGATTAGCCGGAGTTACCGAACTCGTTGGTAGGAGGCCTGATGGATCATATGGTGCAATGAGTGGCTCGTGCAAGCTTTATAAGGAGTCACTTTCACAGGAAATTCAGTATAAATTAAATAAAAAGGGTGTTGCTGTTATACCCATTCCCGAAGGACTCATTGAAGACCATCTTGGAGTTAAAGCATGCCAGCAGTATGCGCTGAAAGAGTTTAAAGACAATATTATACTACTGGATACCGGACATGCGAAATTAATGGCTCCTTATTATGATATTGAGATACTAAGAAAGATACCCGGGTTTGAAAACGCTAGATACGAAGATCCTTATGCTGGAGGTAAAGGAAATTCCATGAGGTATTTTGCGATGTCCCCAAGGGATAATTGCATGAGGGTAGAAGGGGTAACCAATTTGTTTTGTTGCGGCGAAAAGGCAGGGCTTCTTGTTGGACATACCGAGGCTATCGTTACGGGAACATTAGCCGGACATAACAGTGTAAGATTTGGGATAGGACAGGAAGTGGTTGAAATATCCACTTCGTTGGCAGTAGGAGATGCTATAGATTACGTAAATAAAGCAATGACTACAGAAGAAGGCATGGGCAAAAAGTACACATTTTCAGGCTCGGTCTACTTCGAACGTATGAAAAAGCTGTGCCTATATACCACCGATGTGAGTGAAGTAATGCGTAGAGTGGAACGGGCAAAGGCATTAAATATATTTTCCAATAGAATAGTAAGAGATTGATATAGATAAATTAATTATTAACTTAGGGGGATTATCTAAATGAGCCTGGGTGTGCTCCATTTCATTTACATTGCGATTGTGCTAATAGTCATTATAACAATGGCCTTTAAAAAGGATATTGTACTACCTTGTATCATAGGGCTTTTTTTTATGGGGTTTGCTGCAAGCGGAAGCCTATTAGAAGGGATTCAAGTTATATACAACTCACTTATCGCGGCAGGTGGGGAATTTTGGGGAATAATAGTCATTATCTCACTGGTAGTAGCCATGTCTAAAGCTTTGCAGGATATGGGGGCCGATGAGGTGATGATGAGCCCTATAAAAAAATTAATGGTAAACCGAAGTGCAGCATTTTGGCTGCTTGGTATAGTAATGCTCTTTGTTTCATGGTTTATATGGCCATCTCCGGCAGTTGCCTTAGTAGGGGCCATAATGCTTCCCGCTGCAATGAGAGCAGGGCTTCCGGCTATATGGGCTGCAGCGGCAATGAATTTGTTTGGCCATGGTATAGGCCTTTCCGGAGACTACTTCATTCAGGGTGCTCCGTCTATAACAGCTAAGGCAGCAGGTATCCAAAATTCTTTTGATATAATAACTGCAAGCTTACCTCTATGGGCGACTATGAGTGTAGTTACAGTGGTTACCGCATTTATTATGATGAGGAAAGAATTAAAAGGTAATGTATGCTTGGTTGCGCAGAGTGATGACACGGACAAAACAAGAAAAAAACCTACTTTTGGTACTTATTTTGTTTCAATAATTACTCCTTTGGTATTTATAGCAAATATGATAATAATGTATGTATATAAGCTTAAAGGCGGGGAGGCGACTGCACTTGTAGGTGGGACGGCTGTTTTGGTTATGACAGTTGTAGCGGTTATCCAACATAAATTTGTAGACTCCTTAGATAAGGTTACCGACTATATAAGGGAAGGCTTTATGTTTGGTATAAAGATATTCGCTCCTGTAGTAGTAATCGGAGCGTTCTTTTTCATGGGAAGTGAAAGTACTGCTAAGGCTATATTGGGAAGTGGAGCTACAGGGCTCCTATCCGATATAGGAATATATATTTCCAATCTAGTTCCTATTTCAAAGGTTTCAGTTATTATAACCCAGGCTGTAATCGGTGGTATAACCGGACTCGACGGCTCGGGATTTGCAGGACTTCCTCTTGTAGGGTCACTTGCGCAGACATTTTCTACAGCTGTCCCTATAAGTAAGGCTGGATTGGGAGCGTTAGGCCAAATAACTGCAGTATGGGTAGGTGGAGGTACAATAATACCCTGGGGCGTAATTCCTGTAGCAGCTATATGTAATGTAAATCCTATAGACCTTGCAAAGAAGAACCTTATCCCGGTAATGGTAGGATTTGTGGCAACTATAATAGTGGCGATCCTTATATTATAATTTTAGTGGACTGGTCTTAGTGTCACTCGATGCATATATACCTGCTGCTTACGATAGTGATTGTATGTTATAATATTTAAAAGTTATAAACTGCAATACAC
The DNA here is from genome assembly GCA_026416815.1 of Clostridia bacterium. Taxonomy (GTDB): domain Bacteria; phylum Bacillota; class Clostridia; order Acetivibrionales; family DSM-2933; genus SKW257. The sequence goes on from JAOAEJ010000080.1 coordinate 116,622, forward strand.
ATAGATAGTTTAGGTTGAAAGTGATTTTATCCAGTCAGGCAAATCGCACTTCCACAGCTCATTGCCTGACTGGAAATCACTAAGTTCAACCTAAACTATCTGTATCTAAGGGAGGTATCAAAATGGAGAACTACTTCTATAAATGTCCGCTCTGTGGCTATGTGCATTTAATACCCGCTTACTGGGTATCTTTTTCCCCGGAAGAAGAAATGTCATTACAGCATGTAAATATGGAAACGAAAGAATTTTGCAGCAGTGAGGTTTTATATTTGGTAAGAGATTAGTAGGTTGTTGATGGGAGATTATTAACAGTTTTTAATATTATAGAAGCATATGGGCATTTTGTATAAAATTTCTGGTATGTGTAGGAAAAAATGAAAATTTATTGTTTAAGCAGTTTCTTGGGTGGTAATGTATTAATGCAAACATATTAATTTTACTGCCCTAACCCCCGTCATATTAGATGAACGGGGCTTTTTTTATGCCCTAATATACTTATTTTTGAAGTAGTATAAGAAGTAATAAACTTTTGAAAACCTCGAGTAAATTAAAAATCTGAATACATACAAAAAATACACCTTTATGACTAAATTTGACTACTTTACCATTAAAATCTTGTATGATATACTATTATTGGATAAAAACAATATATTCGTATGTCTATGGAGTATATTATATAGATAACCAAAGTTAAAAGTGATTTTATCCAGTTAGGCAAGTTGCACTTACCACAGCTCATTGCCTAACTGGAAATCACTAAGTTTAACTTTGGTTATCTATGCTTCATTGATTATATGTAATAACTCAATATTATTAAGGAGGAATTTGTATAATGGTTAAAAAAATTAGCAGGAAAGTAACAGCATGGTCCGTCGTTTTTTCAATGTTATGCTTAATGTTTCTGACATTGGTGGCCCCAATGTTCGGTATAACAAAAGCTGAAGCCGCTACCGGACTTACAGTACATTTTAAGAAACCTTCAACATGGAATAGTGCAGTAAAGATATACTATTGGAATGTTGCTCCCTCTGGTATACCTGGAAGTCCTGTATGGCCTGGAGTTGCAATGATATCAGAAGGAAACAACTGGTATAAATATACCATTTCCGGTGCAACAAGTGCCAGTATTGTATTCAATGATGGTAAGGGCAAACAAACAGCTAACTTGACAAGAAGCAATACCGAAGGCTGGTATTATACAGATAACAAGTGGTATAACTACAATCCGGATTCTACATCTACACCAACCCCTACACCAACCCCAACTGCTACTCCAACACCTGTTTCAACACCAACCCCAACCACATTTAACCATATATCCATAGTAGGGTGTACTGCTGTTCAGGAAAGTACCTCCAGTTTAAACATAAAACTGAGTACTACTGTTTATACCACTTATCAAAATGCAGTGTATGCTTCTTCTGGAACAGCGACAATAAAAAAAGACGGTAATATTATAGGTACTGTAAATTCATTGTATTTTACTTGCCCTGCAGCAAACTATTACGTCCTAAACTATAATCCCTTTACAATGCCTTCAAGTGCACTATCAGGAACCTACGTATGTGAGTATTCAGTAAGGGATGAACTCTCAGGACTGATATCTAAAAGTAGTATAAATTTTGAGTACGTAAAACCATAAGCACTGTATAATTTCCTAAACAAATAAATTTTATAAATATAACTCATAAGAACAAGAATTTAGAACATTCCGGTAAGTTAAAAATATTTTACTGTAAGCTGTTAAATTTACAGTAAAATATTTTTTTATGTAGAAAAATTAAAAAATAATTATGCAAAATTCCGATTTTCAGCCTCAAAATTATATGGTAGAATTAACACATCACATACAAATGTGTTCTAAATTTAGTCTGAATTACCTTGTTTTTGTTTTCCGTACAGTAAAAATTTAATATAGATATAGATATATAAAGAGAGAAAACTTACTTTAAACTAATTTGTTATCCGGGGTTTATATGGGATGGTTATACTCCAGCTAGTTTTATAACTTTGTTTACTGGTGATATATTGTAGATATGTGTTTTTACGCAAGTCTACTCCCATAGCTTAACTTACTGGATTTTTTTAATGCAAATTATATTAGTTAGTATAGTCATGAAGGAGTATCGGGATATGTTAAAGAGAAAAATAGTGCATTCTAATATTACGACTTTCGGTGTAAATTGGAGTTTACATAAAAAAATAGACAGAATTTTAAGCCGCGCCCAAGCAAAATGTTCACTTCTTCTAGACCTATATACCTAATCTGGCTTTAACTATATATTTTCCTATGAGCGGAATACATATATTAGGTGTTTGGAGTGGGAATTCTTTAATATCCAATGAACTCTATAATGATAAAAATAGGATTGATACATCCATATAGCTTTTTATGTAAATTTGGTTAGCGCCAATAAGGTAGAAATCTGGTGGATGATATAGTTCTATAGTTTTATTTTGGTGAATAATTTTTACAGATTTACTTCGGTCGGCAGAAATAAAGTATATAAGAGGACACTTGAGAGTGATAAAAGTGTATTAAAAAGTCAGTGTATATTAGAGAGATAAAAAGAAAAGAGATATGTTTAGTGTATTTTTAATAAAAGGTAAAAATATCCTTTTGTTGAGATGAGAATACATTCTGCCGACTGGAGTAATAATAAAAAATTCATATATATATTTAACTTTCAAAAAATTTCTTTAATCAATATATAGTTAACGGGCAAAATAGTAGGGATTATATTTTTAGGAGGGTTGTTCATGAGTCAAAATCAAAATAACCATAGTCAGCAAAAGGCATTGGATGGTAAAAATGAATTGAGAATGGCAAATGAACGAAGAATCGAGGCTATGCTTGAGATAAACGATAAGTACATTCGTACACAACGGCACTTGGAGCAGCACTCGGACATAACTAACCTTGACAACCTAAAGCATTCTCTGGAAGTCCAGCATGAAAGAGAAGAACGAATGGAAAACCTAAAAAATATAATTGCATATGGGATACATGAAGAGGTAGACGAAAGGAAAAATCTTAAACGAAATCTTGAGTTTACAGATCATTATTTGCAGCACCACGCTGCCCATATGGATGAAGATACTTTAAATAGAACAATGGAAAAACAGGAACACAGAAGAGAGCAGTTGAAATTTTTAGATTAATAGGTGCTGTAAAAAATCCCCGTGGGTAAAGCTACTCACGGGGATTACTATATCTAAGCAATTAAATATATAATCATATACGACTTTGGTATCTGTAGTTATGTTAAGCTAATAACAGAAATAGGAAGAGGAGATACAGATATGGAATTTTGCAAATGCGGTTCGATAAAAGTTAGAGGTAATTGCAGCAATAAGAAATGTAATGAGCATACTAAAGCACTGGTTAATGAAGCTACGTACCAACAAATCGAGTACATAAGAAACCTTGCCGAGCGACTAGGCGAAGATACAACCGGTATGGATTTTGAATATATGAGTAAGCAGGAGGCCTCAAATCTGATAAAAAAATATCTTGAAAGGCTGGAGGTAGATGAAGCCTAAAAAAGAGAAACGTATAAAAGTCATATAGCTATCTACAAGAAAATGATAAGTGTAAATTTGTTTTTTTATATTTAAAATGGTAAAATATACTTGGTTAAGGTCGGTAAATGAAGAGGACTAACAGGAACAAGTATAACTGGAGGGAGCAAGATGGGTATGGGTTATGAAGCCTTGGGGCAAAACGGTGTGATATACACTAAAGAATACATAAAGAGCTTGGTATTGCTAAGTGAAAATTCAAATATAAGCTTGAATATGAATATATCCTGCGAGATTTTAAACTTTAGCAAAAAAGGCAGTAACCCATTCTATAATAACATTCGCAAATACATCAACATAAAAAAACTTAATGAAGCCGAAGTAATGCTCAATTCGGTAGAGGATAGGCCTGCTGAATGGCATTACCTTAAAGGTATAATTAACCTTCAAAGAGGTTGGTATGATATAGCACAAGAAAACTTGCAACAAGCTGTTAAAATGCAACCTGATAATACAGAGTTTATTGACGCCTTGGCTAATATGCTGCACAATAATTCCTTATATTTAAGTTTTTCCTATAATAGTGATCGTAAAAAAGATAAATGGTATCATGAAGTTTGCTCATGCTGCGACTGCAATACCGACTGTTGTGATTGCTGTCACTGCTGCAATAAGTGTGAAAATCGTGGTGATTCTCATTGTTGCTGCGGCAGTGAATGTGATTGTAATTGCTGTGATTAAAATCAGCTGTGAATAATGGCACTTATTAGAACAAATAATATCCATAAAAACTCTTGACAAAAAAAATTACAGATGGTATTTTTAAAATATAATTAGCACTCGACTCGAAGGAGTGCTAACAAGAGGGGTGTAATAGATGTTCTTGGATGATAGAAAGAGGAGGATACTCCAGGCGATTATCGACGATTACATCGACACTGCAGAACCCATTGGCTCAAGGTCTATAGCGAGAAAACACGAACTCGGGTTAAGCTCAGCTACAATTAGAAATGAAATGGCAGACCTGGAGGAAATGGGGTATTTGGAGCAGCCACATACGTCGGCAGGGAGAATTCCTTCTGATAAAGGTTATAGATTTTATGTAGATCAATTAATGAAGATGACGGAATTGTCCACTGAGGAGATCATAAGTATAAGGAATGCCATGGAAGTTCGCATAAACGAGTTGAGCCAGTTGATACGGCAGGCTTCCATGATAATGTCGAAAATTACAAGATACACCTCCTTGGCAGTACCTCCTCAACTGAAGAAAAGTACTTTGAAAGCAGTTCAGGTTGTGCCTATAGAACCGGATAAAGTACTAGTAATAGTTGTTATAAATGCAGGGGTTGTACGAAATAATATGGTGAAAATCCCAAAAGAGGTTTCACCGGATTATTTGATTAATGTCTCCAATGTACTAAACGAAAAGCTTAGCGGACATACGCTGGAGCAATTAAATCTTCCTTTTATAATAAAGGAGGTTGAATCCAGTGTAGGGGCGTGCAGTGAACTGTTAGGGCCTATACTGAACAGTGTTGTAGAGTGCATTAAACAGGTAGATAACGCAGAGGTAATTACCGATGGTGCCACTAATATATTTAATTACCCTGAATTCAGGGATTTAATAAAAGCCAGAGAGTTTCTAAATGTATTAGATGAAAAAGATATCATCTGTAAGCTTCTTGCAAATAATTATGACAAAAAAGGCATAAACATTCTAATTGGTAATGAACACGGTTTGGAAGAAATAAAAGAGTGTACTTTGATAACGACAACTTATAGTATGGGCGATATAGTTGTAGGGTCTATAGGAATTATCGGTCCGACCAGGATGGAATATTCAAAAGTAATATCGTCCATGAACTATATTAGAAAGAAAATAAACCAGGAAATTAACAAGCTTATTGATGAAAAATTTGAATAAATCTTTATAGCAGAGTCGAGGAGGAGAGCTGCATTTACTCTAGCTAAACTCCTCGGTTAAAGACTAAATACAGGAGGGCGAAATAGAAAGAATGAGTAACGATAACAGGACTAACGAGAATCGTGAAGAAATGGAAAGCTCCAATTCGGAACTTCAAAACGAACAAAATAATTCAGATAAGGAGCAAAATGACTTGGGCAATGAAGAGACAGCTTCGATTAAATCTCAGTTAGCTGAAAAAACAAAGCAGTGTGAAGAATATCTAAGTATGCTTCAGAGAACTGCTGCAGAATTTGATAACTATAAGAAAAGGACTGCAAAAGAGAAGGAAGCTCTGCACGCAGAGGTCACCGGAGACGTACTTGCGGCTTTCTTGCCGATAATAGACAATCTTGAGAGAGCAATTCAAGCTTCCTCAGCTAATGGCGGTGGGGGACAATCGTTGAAAGAAGGGATTGAGCTTGTTTTCAGACAGATTAAAGATACTATGAAAAACTTCGGTGTGGAGGAAATAAAGGGTGTTGGAGAAATTTTCGACCCACAAGTACATAACGCCGTTATGCATATCGATGATGAATCTTACGGGGAAAATGTAGTAGTGGAAGAATTTCAGAAAGGCTACACTCTAAAGGGAAAAGTTATTAGGCATAGCATGGTAAAGGTAGCAAACTAGTGCTTTTAACATTACAAATTTCTACTCACTGAAATGTTAAAAATTCACTTCCTTAGTTGTTGTGCCTTGCCTCTAGAAACGAATTCTGTTATAAGGCATTAGAGTAACATTAACAATTCAGGAGATATAAAAAATATTTCAATATTAAGCTTACTATAAAATTATCATATAAAGAATTTTAACTTCTAACATCTAATAAAGTTGAAACAGGAGGTAACAAATAATATGGCAAAAGTAATTGGTATAGATTTAGGTACCACAAATTCATGTGTAGCGGTTATGGAAGGTGGAGAACCGGTAGTAATTCCAAACGCTGAAGGTAATAGAACAACCCCATCGGTAGTAGCTTTCTCAAAAACTGCTGAGAGGTTGGTAGGACAGGTTGCTAAGAGGCAGGCAATAACAAATCCTGAGAGGACTGTTATATCAATTAAGAGAGATATGGGTACCGACAGAAGGGTTAAAATAGATGAAAACCAGTTTACCCCTCAAGAAATCTCAGCTATGATACTTCAAAAACTAAAATCTGATGCTGAAGCTTATTTAGGTGAGACTGTAACTCAAGCTGTTATTACTGTACCTGCGTATTTCAGTGACTCACAGAGGCAGGCGACCAAGGATGCAGGTAAAATTGCAGGGCTTGAAGTTTTAAGGATTGTAAACGAACCAACTGCTGCAGCTCTTGCATATGGTCTTGATAAAGAAAACGATCAAAAAATAATGGTGTATGACTTGGGTGGAGGTACGTTTGACGTATCAATACTGGAAATAGGAGACGGAGTATTTGAGGTTTTGGCAACTCATGGTAATAATAGACTCGGTGGAGATGACTTTGACCAGAGAATCATTGATTTCCTTGTGGATTCATTCAAGAGAGAAACCGGCATAGATTTAAAAAATGACAAAATGGCTATGCAAAGGCTTAAAGAGTCTGCAGAAAAAGCTAAGATCGAACTCTCCGGAGTTGCAACAACTAATATAAACTTACCTTTTATAACAGCTGATGCAACAGGTCCAAAGCACCTTGATATAACACTCACAAGAGCGAAATTTGATGAAATTACAGCAGATCTTGTTGAAAAAACAATGGAACCTACAAGACAGGCAATGAAGGATGCAGGATTAACTCCTGACAAAATAGATAAGGTACTTCTTGTTGGTGGTTCTACAAGAATCCCGGCAGTACAGGAAGCAGTTAGAAAATATCTCGGTAAAGAGCCGTTCAAGGGAATTAATCCTGACGAGTGTGTTGCTGTAGGCGCTGCTATACAAGCCGGCGTATTGACCGGGGAAGTAAAAGACCTGCTTTTGCTTGATGTAACTCCTTTGTCACTAGGTATTGAAACTCTCGGCGGAGTATTTACAAAACTTATCGAAAGAAATACAACAATACCTACAAAGAAGAGTCAGGTGTTCTCTACCGCGGCTGACGGCCAAACCAGCGTTGAGATTCATGTTCTCCAAGGTGAAAGAGAAATGGCAGCCTACAATAAAACCCTCGGTAGGTTCCAATTGACTGGTATTCCACCAGCGCCAAGGGGAGTTCCGCAGGTAGAAGTAACCTTCGATATAGACGCTAACGGTATAGCCCATGTTTCTGCTAAAGATCTCGGAACAGGAAATGAGCAGAAGATTACAATTACAGCTTCCACCAACCTGAGTGACTCTGAAATAGACAAGGCGGTTAAGGAAGCAGAAAAGTATGCTGCAGAAGATAAAAAGAGAAAAGAAGAAATTGAAATTAGAAATAATGCTGATTCAATGGTATATCAGTCTGAAAAGACATTAAAGGATCTGGGAGATAAACTGGGTGCGGATGATAAAGCCAAAGTAGAAGCAGAAATAAATAAAGTAAAAGAAGCTTTAAAAGGCACTGATACCGAAGCTATAAAAACTTCAACCGAAGCGTTGACGCAAGCTTTCTATGATGTATCGGCAAAAATTTATCAACAGAATCCTGAAGCTCAAGGTGCAGGATTTAATCCTGGTGCAGGAGCAAATCCAGGAGCAAACCCTGGTGCAGGAGCACAGGAAAATGTGTATGACGCAGATTACAAAGTAGTGGATGATGATAAGAAATAATTTGAAAATTTAGCAGTTAACAAGCCAAAGCCGCAACACTGACTTTGGCTTGTTAAGTTTATACACCGGATTTGAATTGAATGAGTATTTGTAGAATTGTAGTTATTCAATTTAAATATTGGCATACATATACTTAAAAAAATTTTGTTTTGAGTAACGCTATAAAGTTCATTTTTAATATGCTATAATAGTTCAGGTTAATTTGCGTTACTGAAGTATTATTTTTCGTATAGGGGTTTATGATTTTGTTTTAATAATATTTATTGTTAGCATTCAGAGCATATAGAAGGAGTTGATTGGATGGCTGAAAAAAGAGATTATTATGAAGTGCTTGGTGTAGCAAAAGGTGCATCCGATGCAGATATAAAAAAAGCATATAGAAAGCTTGCAAAACAGTATCACCCTGATGTAAATCCCGGTGATAATGTTGCTGAAGCAAAGTTTAAAGAAGCAAACGAGGCTTATGAAGTTTTAAGTGATTCTCAGAAACGTGCAAGGTATGACCAGTTCGGACATGCAGGTAACGATCCTAATGGCTTTGGCGGCTTTGGAGGAGGTCATGGAGATTTTGATTTTGGTGGCGTAGGAGACATATTTGAAGCCTTCTTCGGCGGTGGCGGTTTTGGCGGTAGGTCAGCCAAAAATAAAAATGGTCCTCAAAAGGGAGCTGACTTGAAGTATGCTATGGAAATAGCCTTCGAGGAAGCAGCTTTTGGCTTAGAAAGGGAAATATCCATAAACCGCATGGAAAATTGTAATACATGCAGCGGTACTGGCTCAAAGCCCGGTACATCGCCTACCGTATGTAAGCATTGCAATGGCACGGGGCAGATTCAATACAAGCAGAGTACACCCTTTGGACAGTTTGTAAATTTAAAGGCCTGCGATGTTTGCCGAGGAGAAGGCAAGATAATCACAGACCCATGCGGAAGCTGCCATGGAAAGGGTAAAATAAAAAATAATGTTAGGTTGAAAATAAACGTACCCGCAGGAATTGATGACGGACAGACAATATCATTAAGGGGCGAGGGAGAGCCTGGCTCTAAAGGAGGCCCTGCAGGTGACCTTTATATCTCTATAAGGGTTAAGCCCCATGCTATATTCCAGCGGCAAGGTACTGATGTAATATGTGAGATACCTATTACGTTTGTTCAGGCTGCGCTGGGTGCTGAGTTAGAGGTGCCTACAATCGATGGCAAGGTAAAGTACAGCATACCTGAAGGTACACAGACAGCTTCGGTATTCAGGCTTAGAGGCAAGGGTATTCCATTTCTTAGAGGAAATGGTCGCGGTGACCAGTATGTCAAGGTAAATGTTGAAGTGCCGAAAAAATTAAGTGATAATCAGAAAGCATTACTTCGTGAGTTTGCGGAGCTAAGCGGCGATGAAACCCACGAACAGAGAAAGGGCTTTTTTGATAAAATGAAGGACGCATTTGGTATGTAAACCAAGTGTAAGGTTAATATTTTAAATAGGCTATGTGTAAAATAGGAGATGAGTTATAGAAGTAACGCTGCCCTATTTGCTTCACTTGGCCTATTTAACTTTATTTTCAACCTAATGCTACTCTGTAATTTACCTTAATTAAGGTAAATTACAAAGCAGTATTAAACTGTCTATATCTGTGGATATGGGGTATATACATTTTTGATAATTTTAAACCCGGAGGCAAAACATGAAGTGGATTGAAATAAAAATAAAGACTACAGAAGAAGCAAGCGATGCAGTTGCCGAGATGTTGACATCCATAGGTGCTGGAGGAGTCGCAATAGAAGATCCGAACGATATAAGGCGTGAGATTGAAAAACCCAATTCAATAGACTATGCGGATGAAGAATTTATAAATTCACTTGGGGAAGATGTGTTGATAAAAGCCTACTTTCCTGGGACAAATAGTATTGTAGAATTAACTGAATTGATAAAGGAAAAGATGAAGTTTATATCCCAATATTTAGATATAGGAGAGGGATACACAGGCTATTCTGAGGTGGATGATGAAGATTGGTCAACCGCATGGAAAAAATATTACAAACCTCTGAATATTTCCGATAGGGTGGTTATTAAGCCTACCTGGGAGGAATATGAAGTAAGAAATAATGAGGTTATTGTTGAATTGGATCCGGGCATGGCTTTTGGGACCGGTACTCATGAAACTACAAAAATGTGCGCGCAGCTTTTAGAAAAGTATATAAAAGATGGTGACACAGTCATAGACGTAGGCTGTGGTACAGGCATTTTGTCAATAATTGCAGCTAAGCTTGGTGCAAAACATATCGATGCTGTAGATGTGGATGAAGTAGCTGTAAGGGTTACAAAAGAAAATTGCAGCATAAATAAAGTAAGTGATAAAATAAATGCATTTAAGGGTATTTTAGATGATGTAAAAAAAGAAAAAGTCGATGTGGTTGTAGCAAATATTATTGCAAATGTAATCATTGATCTGGGAGAAACCATGCCTCATTATTTGAAAAAAGATGGGCTGCTTATAACTTCCGGCATTATAAAGGAAAGAAAGCAAGAGGTTATAGAAACATATTTAAAACATGGTTTTGTCCATGAAGTAACTCAAGAATTAGGTGAATGGGTGGCGATTGTTTTTAAATGTCAAGATTCTTTGTAAATTCCGAGGATATACACTCTGATTACATTGATATCAGAGGAGAAGATATAAATCATATAAAAAAGGTATTGAGATTACGGTGTGGTGATACTATAATAGTAAGTGATGGTAATGCTACCGATTATACTGCAAGAATTGAAAAAGTTGAAACTGACTATGTTCGTACAGCGATTATAGAGAGTATTGCCAACACCAGTGAGCCCCCTATAGAAGTTACCTTGCTTCAGGGATTGCCAAAATCCGATAAAATGGATTTGATAATTCAAAAGAGTATTGAGCTTGGGGTAAATAAAATCATACCTGTAATAACCGAACGTACCGTAGTCAAAATCGATAATAAAAAAGATGTTGCCAATAAGGTATCAAGGTGGCAGAGGATATCCCTTGAGGCAGCTAAGCAATGTAACAGAGGGATAGTTCCAACTGTTGAATACCCTGTGACCTTTGCCGAAGCACTGAAAATAGCTGAAGCTGCCGACATAAGTATTATACCCTATGAAAAAGAAAAGACAGGCAGCTTAAAAAGATGTTTAGATAGAAAAGAAATAAAAAAAATTATGGTACTGATTGGTCCGGAAGGCGGGTTTTCGGAAAATGAGGTCGAAAAGGCTATTAGTCTTGGTATTAAACCTGTTACTCTGGGTCCCAGGATTTTGAGAACCGAAACAGCCGGTATTGCCGTATTATCAATACTCATGTATGAATTGGGAGATGTTAATAGATGAAAAACCTCACATTCGTTGTTGTAGATGATGCAGTTTTTATGCGTACGCTAATTAAAAAAATGATTGAGGAAGTAGAAACCTATAAAGTTATTGGTGAAGGCTCAAATGGATATGAGGCAATTGAACAGGCCAAAAAGCATAAGCCCGATGTAATGACATTAGATATAACAATGCCTGATATGGACGGTATTAAAGCTGTTGAGGAAATTGTAAAAGTGAGCCCGAATACCAGAATAATAATGGTTTCAGCCATGGGTCAGCAATCTATGGTAATTGAGGCGATTAAATTGGGTGCCCGGGACTTTGTTATTAAGCCTTTTGAAAAGTCTCGTGTACTGCAGGCAATTCAGAATGTTATGTCTACATAGTGATAGAATAATGAACGGGGTGCATTTTAGCACCTCGTTTTGATTACATGAGCATTTATCGTACTATAACTACATTTGAAAGTATCTATAGGCATGTAGTCTATATAGTGTCAAATGTAGTCCAATGTAGTCCAATTTATAACACGATTAAAAAACGAGCAATCACGAGATAATAAGAAAAAAATATATAAAACTTCAAAAAATAGCCTTTTAAATATAAAAAATTATGTTATAATACTAATACTGCTTTACTCTATGCTTTAATAAATAATAAAGTAGTAAAATCAAGGTAAAATAATATAAGAGAGCATATGTAATAATAAGTATTCTCCAATACAGGGGAAGGTGCTTTTAGGAAGAGGATGATTACTGTTTATGATAAGAAGTATGACCGGATTTGGAAGAGGTGAGTCTCAGGGAGACGGTAAAGAATTTGTGGTAGAGATAAAAACTGTAAACCATAGATACTCCGATATTTTTATAAAGATCCCAAGACCGATTTCTTTTCTTGAAGATAAAGTCAGAGAAATGGTAAACAAAAGCCTGTCAAGGGGCAAGATAGATGTTTACATCAGTTACGATGATTATAGCGAAGATTCAAAGAGTGTATTGCTTGATGAATCCTTAGCAAAGACATATATAAAGGCAGTGGAATTATTAAGAGATAAATACAGCTTAAAAGATGATATTTCTGTATCTCTAATAGCCAGATTCCCTGACATTTTAAAGGTAGAAAAGAATGAAGAAGATGCTGAGAGTATTTGGAGCGTTTTGAAGGTTGCATTGGAAAATGCTTTAAGTTCTCTAGTTATAATGAGGCAAAATGAGGGTAATGAACTTAAGAATAACCTTTTGGAGCGAGCTTCTTATATTGAGGGTGTATTAAAGGAAATAAGTCACCGTAGCCCCGAAGTTGTAAAGGAATATAAACAAAGGCTGGAAAACAGGATAAAAGAATTAATGGACCAACAAACTATAGATGAAGGACGTATGGCGATGGAGGTCGCAATATTTGCTGATAGATGCAGTATTGACGAGGAGATAGTAAGACTTGGAAGCCATATTAGCCAGATGAGAGAAACTTTAAATATACAAAATCAGCCTGTGGGGAGAAAACTGGATTTCTTAATGCAGGAAATGAATAGAGAAATTAATACTATCGGTTCAAAGGCTAATGACTTATATATAGGTAAAAATGTAGTTGAAATAAAGAGTGAGTTGGAAAAAATCAGAGAACAAATTCAAAACATAGAATAACCTAGGAGGTATTGCAATGAAGCTTATAAATATCGGATTTGGCAATATTGTATCTGCTAACAGACTTGTAGCTATTGTAAGCCCTGAATCAGCTCCTATTAAAAGAATAATTCAGGAAGCAAGGGATAGGGGAATGCTTATAGATGCTACATACGGAAGAAGGACAAGGGCAGTAATAATTACTGATAGTGACCATATAATATTATCTGCAGTACAGCCTGAAACGGTTGCACACAGATTAAATGCCAAGGAGTCCGATGTAAACGAAGTTGAAGAGTCTGAAATTGAAGAATAGGGAGAAATGAGAATGTTCCGTGAGGGTTTATTGGTGGTAGCTTCAGGGCCTTCAGGTACTGGAAAAGGCACGCTGCTTCAGCTTTTAAGAGAAGTAAATGATAAGCTTCGTTTTTCCGTTTCGGCAACTACAAGGAAGCCAAGGGAAGGAGAAGTAGAAGGTAAAAACTACTTCTTTAAAGAAGTTGATGAATTTAAAGGCATGGTTGAAAACGATGAGCTGATTGAATGGACCCAGTATTGCGGCAATTATTATGGCACTCCTAGACGATATGTTGAGGAATGTATAGGATCTGGATATGATGTTATGTTGGAAATTGAAGTGGAAGGTGCAATAAATATAAAGAAAAAGTATCCAGAAAGTGTTTCGATATTTATTCTACCACCTTCATTTGATGAACTCAGAAAAAGGATAGAAGGTAGGGGCACCGAAGCGAAGGAAGTTATTGAAAAGAGGCTGTGTAGAGCTAAGGAGGAAATGAAGCTAGTCGAAATGTATGATTATATAATCATTAATGATAAGCTTGATGAGGCCGTGGCTCATATAAACAGCATACTGATCTCGGAAAAGTTGAGATATGCAAGAAATAAAAATATATTAGAAGATATAGGAATGTAATTAAGAAAGGTGATAATTTATGATTTATCCTGCTATTAGTGATTTAATGAAAAAGGTGGACAGCAGATATACACTGGTGGTGGCAGCAGCAAAAAGAGCGCGTCAGTTGGCTGATGGTGCTCATAAGTTAACAAGGTGTAACTCTGATAAACCTGTTACTGTTGCCATTAATGAGATTAGTGAAGATAAGATAACGTACATCAGGACAAAGAGTGGCATAAAATAAGAAATGATGTTAAACACAAGAGATTGTTTATAGTTAAATAAGTTGCGATAATGATATTACAAGGAAAAATTTGATTATCGCAATATAACTTAAGGTAACAAATTGCAAAAAAGATTTAGGGAGAACTTCGTTGTAGATTCTTTTTTGCAATTTATATGGCTAAGGAAGTTAACTATATTGTAAGACTTCAATTTACTAAATTATAATAAACAATCTTTAAGGAGATAGAGGCCTGGACGTAGAATGTTTTTCATTACTTGTCCAATCTCTATCTTAGTTTTTTGTATACACTACTCTTTTTGGAGGGAGCCTATGTTAACCGGTAAGACTATTATAGTAGGTGTATGTGGGGGGATAGCAGCCTATAAGGTTGTTGAAGTGGTAAGCTCTCTACGGAAGCTTAATGCGGAAGTGCACGTAATAATGACCGAAAATGCTGCGGAATTCGTTACGCCTCTGACATTTCAATCTATTTCACATAACCCAGTTACTGTTAATATGTTCGCGGAACCTGTTTATTGGGATATAAAGCACATCTCGCTTGCAGAGAAAGCGGATATGGTGATGATTGCTCCTGCTACAGCCAACATAATAGGAAAGGTAGCCGGCGGTATCGCCGATGACATGCTTTCAACTACCATTATGGCTACAAAAGCTCCGGTTATTTTTGTTCCGGCTATGAATACTAATATGTATGAGAATGTTATTGTACAAAATAATATTTCCAAGCTGAAGGATATGGGCTACACATTTTTAGAACCGGATTCAGGGCTAATGGCATGTGGTACAACAGGAAAGGGGCGGCTGCCCCAACCCCAGAGCATTGTTGAGTCTATAAAAAGTTATTTTTCCAGACGCATGGATATGGAGGGATATAGAGTTTTGATAACTGCAGGACCAACAAGGGAAGCAATTGATCCTGTAAGGTATATCAGCAACCATTCATCGGGTAAGATGGGTTATGCAATTGCTGAAGCTGCAGCAGCTAGGGGTGCGCAAGTAAAAGTAATTTCAGGTCCTGTACATATTCAAAAGCCGCACACTGCAGTTATTGAAGACGTAACTACCGCTGATGAAATGCTTGAAGCTGCATTAAATAGCTATAATGATTTTGACATTATCATAATGTCAGCAGCTGTTGCCGACTATAAGTGTGCGAGTATAGCGGATAAAAAAATTAAAAAAACTGATGAAACACTTTCGATTGAGTTGGTAAAAAACCCGGATATAGCAAAGGAACTGGGGAAGATTAAGAAACAAGGTAAAGTTCATGTGGGTTTTAGTGCCGAAACAAATGAACTTGTAACTAATGCTAAGGCAAAGCTGAAATCAAAGAATTTTGACATGATAGTTGCTAATGATGTCACTATGGAAGGTGCAGGCTTTGGCGTGGATACCAATATAGTTAAACTGATAGGTAAAGATGGTAGTATATTAGAGCTGCCTTTAATGAAGAAAATTGAAGTTGCGCATAAAATACTTGACCAAATTTTACAGTTTAAATCCGAAAACAGTTAATTTTCATCATAATATGCTTGATTTAAGGCCTAAGAACTGAAAGGAAACTATTCGAATAGTAACTATCTGAATGAAAGTGAGGTTTTGAATATGAATTCGGAGGATAAGGTATTAAATGCTTTAGTAGAAAGGTTTGCAGCTTTAGAAGAAGTCGAAGCTATACTTCTGGCGGGGTCTCGTACAACAAATACTCAAGATAAGAACTCTGACTACGACTTGTATATGTATACTACTAAGGATATAGAAGTAGCAAAAAGAGAGAAAATTATTAAAGAATTCTGTGATTATACAGAAATAAATAACCAGTTCTGGGAAACGGAAGACGACGCAATAATAAGAGATATAAATGTGCCCGTAGAGATAATTTACAGGGACTTTAAGTGGCTGGATGAACAGCTCGAAAGAGTTGTATTGAAATGCCAAGGAGATGTGGGTTATACCACTTGCTTCTGGAGTAACTTTATTACCTCCCATATATTATATGACAAGAATGGGAAAGCTAAGGAACTACAGGAAAAATATAAAATACCATATCCTGGAAAACTAAAGCTGAGTATTATTAGAAAAAATTATCCCTTATTGAAGGATCAAATGCCGGCTTATTATCATCAGATTGAGAAAGCCATAAAGAGAAATGACTACATAAGTATTAATCATAGAATAGCTGCATTACTGGCGAGTTATTTCGATATTCTGTTTGCTATAAACGAAATGCCTCATCCCGGTGAAAAGAAGCTAGTAAAAATCCTTAAAGAGAAGTGCAGTAAGCTACCTGCTGATTTAGAAGAGAATCTCGATGCTTTAATTAAAAGTATTGCAAATGTGGATAATAGTATTTTGGCTGAAATTGACAAACTTATCGATAATTTGGATAGACTTTTGGAAGAGGAAAATATTAAAGTTTAATATAAGATATATAGAAATTTATTTAAGGAGGATGTAGCAATGGCTGTAGAAAAGTCAATGGAGAAGATAGTTTCGTTAGCTAAAAACAGAGGGTTTGTATATCCAGGATCGGATATATATGGAGGTCTTGCGAATGCATGGGATTACGGTCCTTTAGGAGTGGAACTTAAGAATAATGTTAAAAAAGCATGGTGGAAAAAGTTCATACAGGAAAGCCCTTATAATGTAGGCGTAGATTGTGCTATACTTATGAATCCCCAAGTATGGGTGGCTTCAGGACATGTAGGGGGGTTCAGTGACCCATTAATAGACTGTAAGGATTGTAAGACTCGCCACAGAGCTGACAAACTCATCGAAGATTGGAACAAGGAAAACAATGTGGAAGTATCTGTTGACGGATGGAAAAATGAAGAGCTTATGCAATATATTAAAGATAAAAATGTTAAATGCCCTGATTGTGGTTCAATAAATTTTACCGATATAAGAAAGTTTAATCTAATGTTTAAAACTTTCCAGGGTGTCACGGAAGACTCCCAAGCAGAAATATTTTTAAGACCTGAGACAGCACAGGGTATATTCGTTAACTTTAAAAATGTTCAGAGGACTACCAGAAAGAAAATCCCATTTGGTATCGGGCAGATAGGTAAGTCTTTTAGAAACGAGATTACTCCAGGTAACTTTATTTTCAGAATCAGAGAGTTTGAACAAATGGAACTTGAATTCTTCTGTGAACCGGGTAAAGACCTTGAGTGGTTTGGTTATTGGAAAGATTTTTGTCATAAATGGCTGCTTAACCTTGGCATGAAGGATGAGGAACTTAAACTGCGTGATCACAACCAAGATGAGCTTTCCCACTACAGTAATGCTACTACTGATATAGAATTTAAATTCCCATTTGGATGGGGAGAACTATGGGGTATTGCTGATAGGACCGACTTTGACCTCAAACAGCATATGGAGCATTCAAAAGAGGATCTCTCCTACTTTGACCCTACTACAAACGAGAAGTATGTTCCTTATTGTATTGAGCCGTCATTAGGTGCTGATAGGGTAACACTGGCATTTTTGTGCAATGCTTATGATGAAGAGGAAGTAGCTGAGGGAGATGTCAGAACAGTTCTCCGCTTCCATCCAGCTCTGGCTCCGGTTAAGATGGCAATATTGCCTTTATCAAAGAAGCTGGGTGACGATGCTTATAAAGTATATGAAAAGCTTATTAAGAAATACGTTTGTGAATATGATGAAACAGGAAGTATTGGAAAGAGATATAGGAGACAGGATGAAATAGGTACACCTTTCTGTATAACTTTTGACTTTGATTCCTTAACTGATGAGAGTGTAACCATAAGGGAAAGAGATTCAATGCAGCAGGTAAGGGTTAAAATTGATGAATTAGATAAGTATTTTGAGGATAAGTTTGATTTCTAATATGAATATATAGGTGTTTTGAGAAATGTGGTTTGGTAAAGGTTAATACTCTTTGCTTAAATCACATTTTTATTTTGAGCGGGCAAGCAAGTAAAAGCAGTATCTTTGATTCAGAGTGTATAAAAATCTTTACATATGGGTAATTTTATTAAATGTAATTTAACAGCTGCCTATAGATAACCAAAGTTAAACTTAGTGATTTCCAGTCAGGGAAACACCTGCGATAAGTGGTGGTTTCCTAGTTGAAAAAAAGCTACTTTTATGTTTGGCTATGTATATAGAGAAGGCTAGCCAATATGCTACTGATATATAAACAAGGTTTAGAGTTCTTCTCAATTGTAAAAAAACTATTAAAATTAAAAAAAAATAATGAAATAGTTTTACAATATGGTATAATTAGAAAGGTCATATGGAAAATTATTCTTATCCTCAGATGTATCCAAGAAAAATGGGAATTAACCAAATTCCCCAAATACAAAATAAATAAAATTAACATTGGAGGTTTTTAGATGACAAAGTACGTTTATCTATTCAGCGAAGGCAATGCTTCAATGAAAAACCTGCTTGGCGGTAAGGGTGCAAACCTGGCCGATATGATGGGCTTAGGACTCCCTGTACCAAGA
>JAOAEJ010000101.1 GCA_026416815.1 Clostridia bacterium
TCCCAAGGGATAATTAAAGCCGCAGACATTTCTCTGGCTTAAATCAATACCTATTAATTTTTCAAAGGACTATAGTGCCTTTATTTGAGCATACCCTTTTTTAGGGACTCCGAAGAGTCTTTGAGGTGTTTTTCACGCTAATGCCTCCAAGTAACAATTTATTACGTCCAATACTATCACAGTATACCGTTTAAATCAATGAACGGAGTCCTGCATAATCTCAGCTGAGGGGAACACAAAAACTGTTGCTTAATCATTATGTAAATATTAATAGTCCGGTAACCAAGGTGTATAAGCCTAAAAGTATGTTTGTATGGAGAAAAAATAACTTTACATTGTAACATGTAAACCAAACAAAGAATATTATGTAAATAGATAAGCGATCAGCTTACTAATAAAAAATTAAAGGAGTGCTTGTGAAATGAAATATCAAGAAAGCAATGCTTGTGCAAAAAACGAATTGGGAGCAAACGTTAAAAGGATTATATCTGACCTTCTCGCTGAAAGATTGGTAGTTGAAGGCCAGCACGTAAAATTTCCTGACGATGTTGATTTGGAAGTTAAAGTTAAATTTGCTGTTGATGAAGAAGGTGGCACCCTGACTATAAAAATTGGTTGGGATAACTATGTTGAAGAAGCTGTAGAGGAAGAAGAATCTTTCTAATTATTTCACAACAGGACGGGGGGAGTTATCCCCCCAAAAACTAACCGGTAAGGGGGGAGAATAACTTGTCTTCTGCTAGTAATGAGCCTTTAAATGAAGTTTTACGCAAATATGACATTAACGTACTTGGGATAAGAAATGAGTCCTATAAAGATAAAAAAGGTGTATGGTGGGTACAGACACCTGAGGGATATAAGATACTCAAAAAAATTTCCAATTCTGAAGATACATTAAAACACATCTTACATGCTGTAAAGCACCTTTCACGCAATGATATCCGGATACCTGCTGTAAATAAGACTAGAGACGGTAAGGATTATGTAAATATATCGGGAACATGCTATGTGCTTTCCGATGCGGTGGAAGGTAAGACTCCAAGCTATGATGTACCGAGAGAACTTGAAGCGGTAGTCAAGGAACTGGCCAGATTCCATGAGGCTTCAAAGGGTTTTACCCTATTGGCGGAGTCAAAGCCCAAATACCACCTTGGTACATGGGTTGAGGATTATACGCAGCAGGTTGAAGACATGAACAAGTTTTATAAAATCGAAGTCGCTCAAAAGAACAGCAATGCTGTGGGGAAGGTTGTTATAGAGGAGTTTCCTTACTTTCAAGAGCGTGCTCAAAGAGCTATAGACGGCCTTAAAGGCAGGGAATATAGAGAATGGGTTGATGAAGCTGCCAGGGAGGGAAGCCTCTGTCACCAGGATTTTGCGGCAGGTAATCTTCTGCTTGCTCCTGCGGGCAAGGTGTTTATTCTCGATACCGATTCCATTACTGTAGATATTCCGGCAAGGGATATAAGGAAGCTGCTTAATAAGATTATAAAGAAGCACGGCAAATGGGACATCGAACTGGTAAAAAGAGTGCTTGGATATTACCATGCTGAAAATCCACTCACAACCTCCCAGTGGAAGGTTGTAATGCTCGACCTCATGTTTCCTCATCTGTTTATTGGTGCTATGAATAAGTACTACTACAAGAGGGATAAGGAATGGACCAATGAGAAGTACCTGAAAAGGATTAAAGAGATGTGTGCACTGGAGAAGACAATTACGCCGGTTTTAGACAACTTTGACTCCATTATTGCGAGTATAAGAAAAAGAAGCTAAATAGAAGCGATAAGGATTTTACATGGATGAAGCCATTACGTTACTCCAGAATGTAAAACCTTTGCAGCAACATATTAAAGCTTTAAGAAAATGCATAAGGCCTGTATAGGGCATTTTCATGAAAGGACTGAGTAGTTTGGACAATAAACCTATAGCTTCAAACAGTGATTTAAATAGATTGGCAGCAGAGGTATTGAAGAAATACGGTATAGTGCCTGAGAGTATAGCTGTAATCCAGGGCGGCTCTATAAAAACCGTATGGAAGGTAAAGGCTAAAGGTAGGCTGATTTGCCTTAAAAGGCTTAAGCAGTCGTATGATAAGGTGCTTTTTTCAGCGTATGCACAGAAATATATAAAGGAAGCCAGGGGGAATGTAGCCGCCCTCATACCCGATAAGGCCGGGGAATTGGTGGTACAGCATGAAGGGGAGCTTTTTGCGGTATATGAATGGCTGGATGGAAGGGATTTGAACTTCAGCAATTCTTCAGATATCCAGGCGGCTATACAGGGGCTGGCTAGATTCCATATTGCTTCAAAGGGATATAAACCGCCGCAAGACGCAAGGGTTTCCAGTAAGCTGGGGAAATGGCCCGAACAGTATGGCTCCATGAGAAACAGGATGGCAGAGTGGAAGAAAGTATCGGGAAGCAAGTCTGGGGTAGCCTATCATGCTACATATCTGAAGTATGTGGACTCTATGCTTGATTTAGCGGATAATGCACTAAATCTTCTTGAGAAGTCATCCTATCAAAAGTTGACCCAGCCCGAATCCCCGGCTATAGTTCTCTGCCACCAGGATTTCGGAAAGGGTAATGCAGTTTTAGGCAATAACGGAGTTGATGTAATCGACCTGGATGGGGTTACTTTTGACCTACCTGCAAGGGACTTAAGAAAGATAATAGGCAAGCAAGCAGAGAATAAAGGGGCATGGGAGGCAAGCACAATAAACAGCATAGTTGGCTGGTATGGACAGGTAAATCCCATGTCTGCAAGCGAAAAGGAAGTTTTGTATATAGACCTTCTTTTCCCCCACTGGTATTTCGGTCTGGTAAAAAACCTTTTCCAGAATGACAAACCGCTAAAGCCGGCAGAGATGGAAAAAATAGCAAGGCTTGAACAATCAAAGGTCAGTTTACTTAACGGCTTTCTAAAGAAGGGGGTGTAATTGTGAATATAGCACTGATATGTACAGAGAAATTACCTGTCCCGCCGGTAGCGGGCGGGGCGGTTCAGCTTTATATAGAGGGTATAATCCCTTACCTATCCCGGCATTACAATATAACGGTTTACAGCATCGAGCATCCGGAGCTTCCAGCCCGTGAGGTAAAAGGGAATGTAAGATACATCAGGGTACCGGCGAAGACCACAGAGCAATATGTAAGCAATCTCAAGTCTGTGATAACACCGGAATTTGACCTTATACATGTTTTTAACAGACCCATGTGGGTATTGGAGCTTGGGAGGGCGTTTCCCAATGTGAAATTTAGCCTTAGCCTGCACAATGAAATGTTCCATCCCGAGAAGATTAGTGACAAGGAAGCTATAGAGTGTGTAAACAGGGTGGAGTTTATAAGTACCGTAAGCAAGTTTATTGCCGATGGAGTAGAAAAACGTTGTCCTATCGCAAAAGGGAAGCTCAATGTGGTCTACTCCGGAGCCAATGTAGACAAATACAAACCTGCCTGGACTGAAGAAGCTATCCAGAATAAAAAAAGGTTAAAGGAAAAGTACGGTATACAGGGATATAAGGTGGTTATCTTTGTTGGTCGCTTAAGCGTAAAAAAGGGAGTACATGTACTGCTAAAAGCACTAAGGGACGTAATGGAGGCACACCAGAAGGTGGCTTTGGTTATAGTAGGAAGCAAATGGTATGGAGAAAACAAGACGGATGAATATGCAAGAGCCCTCCAGAACCTTGCAAAAGACTTGAAAGGTCCTATTGTATTTACCGGATTTTTACCACCCTCAGAGGTTGTAGCACATTATAACATGGCTGACATTTTCGTTTGCCCATCCCAATGGAATGAGCCGCTGGCAAGGGTGCATTATGAGGCAATGGCTGCCGGAGTTCCCATAATAACTACAAATAGAGGCGGAAACGCTGAGGTTGTACATGGACATAAGAACGGCAAGGTGATAAACGATTACAACAATCCCGTCAGCTTTGCGAGCTGTATAAGCTACATGCTGTATAACCCGCTGAAGGCGGCAGAAATGGGCAGAATAGGACGGAAGTGCGCGGAAGAGAAATATAACTGGGAAAGAGTTGCGACGGATGTGTTAAGGCTGCTGGACAGTGCATTAAAAAACTGAGAAAGGAATATGAGGAGTATAATGAAAAACCTGACAGTGGAGCCTGTCAGAGAGCATACACATCAGGACAGAATGCCGGGTGGGGGGAGTAGATATGAATATAGCTGTTATTGGTACTGGGTATGTAGGACTTGTTACCGGAGCGTGTCTGGCGGACCTTGGAGTAAATGTGGTATGCATGGATAACGATGAGGAGAAGATAGGGAAGCTTAAAAGAGGTATTATTCCTATCTACGAGCCGGGGTTGGCTGAGATAGTGCAAAGAAACTATGGCGAAAGATTAAACTTTACATCTGAGATAGGAGAGGCGGTGCAGCATGGAGAGGCTATATTTATAGCTGTAGGTACACCTTCTCTTGATGACTATTCGGCGGATCTTCAGTATGTATTCTCCGCTGTAAGGGAGATTGCCCGATGCATGGAAGATTACAAGGTAATTATAGATAAAAGTACGGTACCGATAGGAACCGGCCGGCGTGTGAGAGAGGAAATTGGAAAGGTTTTAGCGGAACGCAGTGTAAATATTAACTTTGATATAGTATCAAACCCTGAGTTTCTCCGGGAAGGCAGCGCTGTAATGGACTTTATCAATCCCGATAGAATTGTGGTGGGCGTGGATAATGAAAAGTCTCTGGAAGTGATGAAAAGAATATATAATGCCCAGCTCCTTATGAACATACCTCTGGTAGTTACCAATATCGAAACAGCGGAAATGATAAAATATGCTTCAAATGCCTTCCTGGCTGCAAAGGTGAGCTTTATAAACGATATTGCCAATATGTGCGAGCTGTGCGGAGCAGACGTAGTAATGGTGGCAAAGGCAATGGGGATGGACAGCAGGATAGGCCCGAAGTTTTTAAATGCCGGCCCTGGATTTGGGGGAAGCTGTTTTCCCAAGGATACAAAAGCCTTGATTGGCATTGGCAGAGCTATAAGATATGTACCTAAGATAGTAAAGAGTACTATAGAGGTAAACGACAGGCAAAAGCGACTGATGTTTAATAAAATAAAAAGTGTGCTGGGTAAGTTGAAAAATAGAACTGTAACTATACTGGGAATTGCTTTCAAGCCCGAGACCGACGATATCCGGGAGTCTCCTGCCTTATATATAATGGAGCAGCTCGTGGCTAGTGGTGCCAGGGTGAAGGCCTATGACCCACAGGCTATGGAAAATACCAAAAGCCTGCACCCAAAGCTGGAAGTACAGTACTGCGAGGATGTATATTCCGCTTGTGAAGATACCGACTGTATAGTGCTGGTTACTGAGTGGGAAGAGTTTTGCAGCCTGGATTTTAGAAAATTGGCAGATATAGTTCATTCACCTATTTTAATTGATTTACGGAATATATATGAACCGGATTTCGTAAGAAATGCAGGGTTTATATACCAGGGAGTTGGAAGAAAATGAAGACTATACTAGTTACCGGAGGAGCGGGGTTTATAGGGTCGAACCTGTGTGAAAAGCTTCTTGAGCTTGGTTATGGTGTGATAAATGTAGATAACTTTAATGATTTTTATGACCCTTTGATAAAGAGAAGAAATATTTTGAAGGCTCAAACAAGTGATGACTATACGGTATTTGAAAACGACATATTGGATAGAACAGGCTTGGAGTATATCTTTCAAAATTTCAATATAGATAAGGTTGTACACCTTGCGGCATTGGCAGGTGTCAGAAAGTCCCTTGACAATCCCCTGCAGTATGTTGATGTAGATATTAAGGGAACGGTCAATCTTCTGGAGCTTGCGGTCAAATACGGTGTAAAGAAATTTGTTTTTGCGTCTTCATCATCGGTGTATGGGACAAATGCAGTACCTTTCAGGGAAGATGACAGGCTGGATATCCAGGTGTCCCCCTACGCAGCGGCGAAATACTGCGGCGAGGTTTATTGCAGGACGTACAACAGCCTTTACTCCCTACCTACCGTTTGCCTCAGGTTTTTTACTGTATATGGCCCGAGACAGAGGCCGGAAATGGCTATACACAGCTTCACAAGGCTTATAGATGAAGGTATGGAGGTGCCGGTATTCGGTAACGGAACAAGCTCAAGGGATTATACCTACATTGATGATATTATCAATGGCATTGTATCCTCTATTGACTTGCAATGTGGTTTTGAAGTATTTAATCTTGGAAATTCAGAGCCGATTCAGCTGAACTCTCTTGTACATCTCATAGGGCAAAAGCTCGGCAAGCCTGTGAATGCAAGGTATTTACCTGTCCAGAAGGGAGATGTGGAGAGGACCTACGCCGACATTTCAAAGGCAGAAAGGCTGCTGAAGTATAGTCCTGGTGTTGGCATAGAGGAAGGTATAGAAAGATTTATTGACTGGTACAGGCAAATGAAATAATGTGGCAGGGCAGGCACAGTAGGCCTGCCTTTTGTATATTATGGGGATAAAGTAGAAGATATGTGGACAAATAATGGTTTTGTAATAACCGATTGGGGATAACCATAAAAATTATCATAATAGTGATACTTTGTTATTTACCTTAATTATGGCAAATTCCAAGCATAAATTGCCAATGAAGAAATAATCAACAGCGTTTTGGTTGTTATTTCTTCATCATAAATTCCAAAATAGCAAAGTTGTATTACGCTGGTGTGAATATGATATGTATAAGGGAATGTATAAAGCCGGAATGATTTTTAGGGGATGCAAATATAATATAATCCGTTTAATTTCAGATATAAAAATAACGGCTATGCAACATAAAAGTCATAAAAAATGTTTGTTAACGGAGGCGAACTATTCGTATGTTGGATCCAATAAATATAGCTATATTAGGTAACAGCGCCACAGAGTATGTGGGCGGTGCCGTACAGGAGGAATGCAAAAAATACGGTATAGCAGCCAGTATATATAATTTGCCCTATAGCAGATATAGCCAGGAGGTTTTTGACAGTGAAAGCATGCTGTACAAATCAAAGCCTGACCTTGCTATTATCCTCCTTGAGGGAAGGATTTTGTTCCCTGAATGGTATGAGTTTAAGGCTTATGAATATAGCCCAGAAGAGAAAGGGAGGCTTATAGATTCGGTACTTGAACCTATAAAAGCTATGATAGAGCATTTAAATTCAAATATGAGCGGAAAAATTCTAATAAATAATTTTAAAGTGCCATATTTTTCTCCAATGGGAATACTGGATAATAAATTCCCTATGGGATTGAAGCAAATGATTGCGTTACTGAACCTGAGGCTTGAGGAATGGGTACTTAATAAGGATAATGTGTATGTGTTTGATTACAACGGCCTTTGCGGATATTTCGGCAGCAAGGCTGAAGATAGGAAGATGTTTTATATAGCTAAGGATACAATGTCATATTCATTTATGAAGCTTGCAGCCAAAGAATATATGAGGTATATACTTCCTCTGAAATGCAGGAATAGAAAATGCCTTGTACTAGACCTGGATAATACACTTTGGGGCGGGGCTGCCAGTGAAGACGGACTACAGGGCATCAGGCTGGATGTATCGGGATTGGGAAGAAGCTTCTATGATTTCCAACAGGAGGTGCTAAACCTGCACAACAGGGGAGTTTTGCTAGCCATAAACAGCAGAAACAGCTATGATGACGCTATTAATATAATTGAGAAACACCCACACATGCTCCTAAGGAAGGAACACTTTTCAGCTTTGAAAATTAACTGGCAGGATAAGGTGAAGAATATGAAGGAAATAGCGGAAGAGCTTAATCTAGATATGGACAGTATGGTGTTTTTTGATGACAATCCTGTTGAAAGGGAGTATGTGAAGCTGGTGCTTCCACAGGTGAGGGTTGTGGATGTGCCGGTGGATTCGAGCAGATATGTTGAGGCATTGCAGGAGATTGTCGAGTTTGACGTATTAAAGCTGAAGGGCGATAGCTGCACGGGACGTATACCAAATGGGGCAAGTAAAAGGAAAACTGCCCGAAGGCAGGAGAGCAGGGAGGAATTTCTTGCGAGCCTTGAGACAAAATTGACTGTAGAGAAAGCCGATGAGGCTGCAATACCTCATATAGAGCAGTTAGTCCAGAAGAGCAGTCCCTTTAATATGACGGGCAGGAAGTATACCGTAGAGGAATTAGAGGCAATATCAAGGTCTGATAAACAGCTTGTACTGTACTGTTCACTGATTGACAAGTTTGGAGATAGTGGGATTGTGGGGGTGTGTATAGTCCGTATTGATGACACAAACGCACGTATAGACAATTTTGTATTGTGCAGCAAGGCATTGGGGCGGAATATAGAGCATGCGTTCCTTGCAGCGGTGGTGGATATATTGAAAGAGAAAGGGATAGCTATAGTGTATGCTGATTATATAAAGACGGAAAAGAATAAGGCAGCGGAGAGGTTTTATGCAAACATAGGATTTTCAAAGGTGTCCATTACCGGCATAAAGGCTTGTTATAGGTTTGATACGGCTGATAAGATAAATAGGATGGGGTATATAGATGTAGTCAAGAAGTGGGAAACGGTTGGCGGATAGAGTGGTAATTAGAGCAGTAGGCTAGGGGCTTACTGCTTTTTATTTTGTAAATAGAAGTTTTGTCGAATTATGTCTAATTTCACCGAAATATAGCCAAGTGAGGGGTTTTTTGGTATAATATTAATGCTCACGAAAAGATTCTTATAAAACAAACATTTCAAATTTATTTTTCTAGGGGAGGAAGTCCATGAAGAGACACTGTAAACTTATTTCCATCATTCTCACTATTTCCATTTTATTTACCCTGCTACCTGTGGGTGTATTTGCACAGCAGTCGGGGGAAGAGACTAATGCAGCTTCAATCGAGCAGCCTGAACAACCGCAGGGTAAAGCTGAGGCAAAGATAATGGGTGAAGTGGTTGAGAAGAGAGAGAAGAATGTAAAGCATTTTATTAAGGATGATATGAGCTTCGAGGCAGCGGTATATCCTACTGCTGTACACTACAAAGAGGGTGACAAGTGGGAGGATATAGACAACACACTTGTAGGGCAGAAGGACGAAGACAACAATGATGTACTGGAAAACAAGAAGAACGCCTATAAAATCAAAATTGCCAAAAATACAAATGCTAATAAGCTTGTAAGTATAAAGCAGGATGGGTACGAGCTTGCATGGGGCATAGAAAATGCGAATAAAGCTATGTCCAATGTTAAACAGGCAGATGATACCCAGCTAGGCCAGTTAGATGAAAATGAAAAGAAGAAAATCCTTAAAAATATTTCTTCTACAGTAGAATTCTTAAATGTATTTCAAGATGTAGACTTGGAGTACCATGTAAAACCTGAAGAAGTAAAAGAATACATCATACTTAATAAAAAGGTGGACAAGCAGGAGTTTACTTTTAACCTCAGTCTGAACAAGCTGGAAGCCAAGTTGGGAGAAGACGGCACTATAGTATTTTATGATGAAAAGGATGCTTCCAAGGAAGTATTTAAAATGCAGGCACCCTTTATGTATGATGCTAATAATGAGACAAGCAAGGATATCAAGGTGAGTCTTACAAACGAAAAGGGCAGTTATAAGCTCACATTAGAGCCCAGTAAGGAGTGGTTGGATAGTGCAGAGAGGGTATATCCTGTAAAGATTGACCCTTGGGTACAGACTGTAAACTCAGCAGCTTACGTCCAGGACACCTATGTAGTGGGCTTTGGACCAGCTACCAACTATATCTATGGACATGAAGAGATAATGAGGCTACCAAGCACTATGTTTATCTCATTTGTGCTTCCTACATTGACGCCAGCGGATATGATTACCGATGCGTATTTAAATCTATACCTTGTCAGTTCGTCGCCTTCTCAATATCTAAATTCCGCAGTAGGTGTACACAAGGTACTGGGGAGCTGGAATGAGAATGCAATAAATTGGAACACTCAGCCGAGTTATAAGCCTGAGGTGGAGGATTATCGTTCATTTGGGAACTTTAGTGCCAGCCAATCAGGATACTATCAGTCATGTCAGTGGAACATAACAAGCATTACTAAGGAGTGGTATAGTACAGGTAATAACTTCGGCGTAGCACTTACGTCTAAAGTAGGAGACTACTGTGACTTTAAGACTAGCGAATTTGATAACGGTTATTGTGCGCCTACAGCAAAGATATACTATATGAGTAATTTAGGCTTAGAAAATTACTGGACATATCACTCCCAAAGTGTCGGAAGAGCAGGAAATGGGTATGTAAATGATAGTACCGGTAATCTTGTGTTTGTCCATAATGATTTGAGTATGAATGGTAATAGGATGCCCCTTACGCTTAACCACGTATATAACAGCGGCGAGAAAAACAGCAATATAGGCTTTGGTTTGGGGTGGCGGCTAAACTTGAGTGAGAAGCTTGAATATCAGGGAAATTATTATGCTTATACCGATGGAGATGGAACTATACATTATTTCGATTTGAGCAGGAAGTATTATGATTGGTCTTTGGGTATGGATGTATATAAAGATGACTCAGGACTTAATTTATCTCTGGTTTGGTCTGGCTGGCCTGGCAATGATGTTTATAATGTTATAGATAAGGAAGGAAATGTAAGGATATTTAAGCTTATTAATAACACAAATGGTATATATAATCTCACAAAAATTGTTGATAGCAATAGAAATGCTATAGAACTTGGTTATGATACTGACGGTAAGACGTTAAAAACTGTAACTGATGGTGCAGGGAGAATAACCACACTAAACTATCAGAACGGTAAACTTAGCACTATCACTGACCCAGCCGGAAGAACTACTTATTATTTATACTCCGGTGACCAGCTTACAAGGATTACATACCTTGATAGCAACAATTCACTATATACATATGACACAAACAATAACCTAACAGAAGTAACAAACTACGATGGGTATAAGATGGTATATTCATACTATAATGCAGCTCCATATAAAGTGCGTAAGGTACAGGAAATGCATACAAACGGCACACTAGGGCAGGAGCTTAACATTGAATACAACAACAATACCACAACATTTACAGATGTAGCCGGAAGAAAGAATACATACCAGTTTAACAACTATGGAAATACGGTAAGCATAAGGGATGCAGAGGGAAATGCCCAGTATTATAAATATCTAAGGGGTTCTAATATAAATAATAAGCTTTCGGTACAATCAAAGCTGCAAAAGTCGGTATTGAATTACTTGAAAAACCACAGTATGGAGTTCGATGACAGTTGGATACCCTATTATGGAGGTTCTACAACCGGAACGAGTGACTATACTACAGAAGATAAGTATATGGGGAATAGGTCTCTAAAAGTAGTAAAAACAAATACATTAGATACCCAATCCTACTATCAGAAGGTAAGTTTAGAGAAAGGAAAACAGTATACTTTTTCCGCCTTTATAAAAACAAGTGGGGTATCAAGCATAAATAATCGAGGCGCAGGACTTATCATAACTTATCAAGATGGTGCGGGAAAACTCTATAGTATCCTATCGCCATTTATTAAAGGAACAAATGAGTGGCAGAGGTGTGAAGTCAAGTTTACACTACCGACAGACATGCCGTATTATAGTGTAAACATGCATGCAGGTATTTCAAAGGAGACTGGTACTGCTTATTTTGACTGCTTGCAGCTAGAAGAAGGGGCTATAGCAAACCGCTATAATCTTATAGAAAATCCGGATTTCACATATGGTACTGACAGCCCTACATATTGGACAAAAAGCAGCGATTGCGAGAGTTCTGATATACTGACAACCTTGAGCAATGTAGAATATCCTAAGGGTCTTGATAATAAAGTTTTTACAATAAATGGGATACCTAGTAGATACAAGAACCTGTATCAGAATATTAACGTATCAGGTAAAAAAGGAGATGTACTTTCGGTAGGCGGATGGGCTAAGGGATATTCAGCTCCGGCAAATGCCTCCTCCTTCACAATTAAAGTAGTTCTAAACGGGAGTCTGGGTACTCAAATCGTATATATTCCTTTCACTCAGAATACACCGGACTGGCAGTATGTTGCAGATAGGATAGTTGCTGCAAATGATTATACAAGCGTTACACTTAGCCTGTTATATGAGCGGCAGGTCAATACAGCATACTTCGATGGGCTGCAGCTTTATAAAGAGGAGTTTGGAACCAGCTATCAATATGACTCAAATGGAAATGTGGTATCCACAGCAGACCTTGCAGCACAAAACTCGCAGTTCCAGTATAGTACCAATAATGACATGATAAAATCAATAGACCCTAAAGGTAGTGAGTTTAAATATAATTATGACAGGCAGCACAATTTACTTGATGCTACATCTGCTGAAAATGTTGTATACTCCTTTACTTACGATGGCTATGGAAATCCGTTAACAGCTAAAGTGGGGAATAGTACCTTATTTATAAGCTCGTCATCCACCTATACCGCAAATGGGAACTACCTAAAAACTATTACCGATGCCTCAGGGAATACTGCAACATACAACTACAACGAGACAAAAGGTACCCTCAGCAGTATGGTAGACGCAAAAGGGAAAACTACCTCCTATACTTATGACGCTCTGGACAGGCTTGAGTCTGTAAGTAAGACAGTAGAAGGCCAAGCGGTAGTGAATAGCTACAGCTACGAAAATGACCGCCTAAATCAGATAGCTCATAATGGAGGGGTTAACTATGCATTCAGGTATGACTCGCTGGGGAACAGTACTCAAGTTTTGGTAGGAAGCCAGCCATTGGTAACAAACAGCTACGAGGCAAGGACCAGTAAACTTCTGGGTACTACTTATGGTAATGGGCAGACGGTAAGCAGTGATTATGACAATTTGGATAGGGTAGTAGCAAAGAAATACAACGGTAGTGTAAGGTACAGGTATGAATATGACGCTAGTGGGAATATGGGATACCATGAAGACTTAGTAAGTGGTATAAACTATAGATTTTTCTATGATATGGCGGATAGGTTGGCAAGGATTGTAGATTCACAAGGATACACTACAGGCTACGGCTATGACTTGAACAACAATATAAACTCCATAAGTGAAAAGCTTGATAGCAGATCATATATTACAGCCTATGAATATGATAAGGATAACAGGCTTAAAAAGGTTACTGCACCTAATAGCAGCTATACTTCCTATGTGTACGATACAGTGAATAGGCTAAGCAGTACCACCGTAAATACCGGGGCAGCCCAATACAATACAACATACGGATACTTCCCGGGTGTAAACGGTTCATCAACCAATAGGCTGCAAACCATCAGCAACAATGGAAGCCCGATATCCTACACCTATGACGCAAACGGCAATATAGAGACTATTACGCAGAACGGAAATACTATAAAATATTATTATAATGAACTGAATGAGCTTATAAGAGAAGACAACAAAGTAATTGGCAAGACTATAACGTATTCTTATGATGCAGGTGGAAATATTACAAGCAAAAAAGAGTACAGCTATACCAGTGACGCAGTACCTTCCACCCTGATAAAAGCCTATGCACATACCTACGATAGCGTTTGGAGGGATAAGCTGGCCAGCTATGACGGTAAAGCTATAACTTATGACGCAATAGGCAACCCGCTTAATGACGGCGTCTATACCTACACATGGGAGGAAGGCAGACAGCTTGCTTCCATAAACGGAAACGGCTACAGTATGAGCTTCAAGTACAATGATAGCGGTATACGTACGGAGAAGACAGCTAATGGGGTCACTACCAAGTACCGCCTTTTAGGTGACAGGGTAACTTATGAGACCAACGGCACCGACAGTATTTACTATACCTATGACGCTTCCAAAAAGCTTATAAGTATGAACCTCAACGGTGCCGAATATTATTACATCAGGAACGGTCAGGGGGATATCATAGGGCTGTTTGATGGTACAGGAGCCCAAGTGGTAGGGTATACTTATGATACATGGGGTAAGCTTGTTAGTACGACTGGAGCATTGGCTAGTACAGTAGGGGTGAAGAATCCATATAGGTACAAGGGCTATAGGTACGATACTGAGACTGGGTTGTACTATCTACAATCAAGGTATTATAATCCTGAATGGGGTAGGTTTATTAATGCTGATGGGTATGTATTCACCAATTTATTAGGTGCAAATACATTTGTTTATTGTTACAATAATCCTATTATTTTATGTGACCTTGATGGTAGAAATGCTGTAGTAGCCGGGGCAATGATAGGTGGTGCTACAGGTGGGCCAGTTGGTGCAGTAATTGGTGTAGGAGTTGGAATTTTAATAACAGGTATAGGTATTGTAATTATTGACAATGTTAGACAAGCCAATGATACCAGTAGTAATAATCCGCTCCCACCCCCTACGCCAAACAACTGGGATGATTGGAAACAACGTGGTGGACCAGGGTTTGAATTCTTGCCAAAAATGTTTGTTACTACAAAGGCACTGAAAGAGGTTTACGAAAAATGGAAACAACCAGGTGTAAATGCGTTCATCGACGCAGCAAAGAGAGGCCTAGTAGGCGACAGTGGGATGACAGGTATCACTAAATTATCAGGTGGTATTATTAAGAACGGCGTTAAATATACGCATGAAATCAAACTTTTTAAACAATACGCGGACTACCGGATATTTGGATATAAAAATAGTTTTGGAGAGTGGATTTTTGATTGGTTTAGAAAAGGGCTGCATTAGTAACTACTAACTATAATTAATTTGTAATATAAGGAGGTTAGACTATGGATACTGTTGATTTGAAGGAATGGATAGAAACTAATAATATAGAACAAAAGACTATACAAGGATTCTGGAAGTATGTTAATAATCGTAAAAAGGAACTTGATGATGATACTGCGGATGTTTTAAATTTTATTGAACTAAATAATATTAGGCTAGAAATAAAAAAAGCTTCTTTATCAGTTATATATAACTATGGAGATTTTGTTAGTCTGTTAATTGATATTTATTTTAAGGAACACTATATAGGCAGTTATGAATCAATTTTTACTCTTTCAGGAGAGTATGCAGATGATTTTTTGAAAATTGATGATATAGACTATTTATGGAGGTTAGCGTTTGTAGAAGAGAGAAATATAGAAATAGCAAGAGCTGCCCTTGAAGAAGGTTTAGATTTAGAGAAAATCGCAAAGATTACTGAACTAAGTATTGAAAAGGTTAAGGAATTGCAAGAAAACATACACCAGTATAAAAACAATATAGCGTATTAAGGATAAAGGATAAAAGCTGGAGGGAATGAGACTCCAGCTTACTTTTTTAATAATGTAGGAACCTAAGTAGTAGAGTATACTTATGATACATGGGGCAAGCTTGTTAGTACAACTGGGGCATTGGCTAGTACAGTAGGGGTGAAGAATCCGTACAGGTACAGGGGATATAGGTATGATACAGAGACAGGGTTGTACTATTTGCAGAGCAGGTATTATAATCCTGAGTGGTGTAGGTTTGTTAATGCGGATAGTGGCGAAGTTATGAAAGCCTTAATAGAAAAAGGTCTAAAAGACCCTACAAAGGCAAAAGATAATTTATTGCTACTAACTAATATTTTTGCATATTGCTCGAACAATCCTGTTAATAGAGTCGATACCAATGGATTTGCTTCAAAGGTTATTTCCAAAACTAAGTGGGAGACAAAAATACATTATACATGGGATGAAGGAAAATCACTATATAAAAAATTTGACGACATAGCTTCAAGGTATTGGTGGAAGGCTGCTTTTTGGACAGGCGCTGGAACTATTGGAACAATAGTTCTTTCTGAAACTGTTATTCTTGCAATAGCAGTAGGGACTGCGTCCAGCAGTGAGGCAATCACGGCAGGATATTTATCTAATACTTATTCCACACAATCAGATAGGGTTTATTCATGCTATTTGAACAAAAGTGATTTTATTATCACTTACACAGTTTTGGATGATGGGGAGATGGTGCCATGGGATGTAGAGCCTGATTAATGAATTTTTTATATATAAGTTATTCTATGTATTTTGATAGGAGAGTTTTCATGAAGAAATTTAGTTTTATTATTTTATATGTAGCCATAGAGATTATTTTACTACTCACAGCTTCGTATATCAGAAATAGTTATCCTCAATATAGGAATCTTGTAGGATTAGTGAGTATATCTTTGTCATCTATAATAGGTTTGATTATTATACTACAGGTGACTAAGAATAAAGTTTCCAAATTAGCATTGTCTATCATATTTTCAACACTTGCAATTATTCCTATAGTTATGCTAATAAATAATCTAAGATAGTTTTTTTATAATAATTTTATGTGAGTATTGTGATTAGGCTTTGATAGGGTTGTAGATTGTCAAGTAAAATTGACCCCTTTCTAGGGACTTTTACATTTAAAACTGACCCCCAAAAAAGTTAGTTGTTATGTATACTCAATATCATAGCCGGCTTCTTTTGCAGCTTCAGCGTCTAGAAATATCTTCTTGCT